>SLIZ01000125.1 GCA_007135395.1 Wenzhouxiangellaceae bacterium
GGGCCCGCGCCTGCTGCTCCCGGGCCAGTCAGGTACCGGAAGGCTCCGGGTTAGTCTGATTTTCCGGAGGGGTCGGGATCCCGTCGGTCCCGTCGGTCGAAAACACGATCATGTGCCGGGCGTCGAGCCGGATTCCGATCGTTTCGTCAACGGCAAAATTGTTGTGGCTGGTAAAGAGTGCGCCGATCTCTTCGCCGTTTTTCAGGGCCAGTCGATAGAAGATCTCGGCACCCTGGAACTGGCGGGAAACCACCCGTGCCGGAAAGCCGTCGGGTTCGGGTTTGATGTCGTCGGGACGAATCAGCAGTTCCAGCTCCTCGCCATCGGCCAGGGAGGAGTCGGGCAGCTCTGACGGGCCCAGGACATGCTCCAGCCGGCCGCCGGCAACCCGGGCCTTGAGGTAGCTGCCCCGGCCCGTGAAGCCGGCCACATAGCGGCATGCTGGCTGGTGGTAGAGAAGGTAGGGGCTGTCCCACTGCAACAGCCTTCCCTCGTACATCAGACCGACCTGGTCGGCCAGGGTGAAGGCTTCCTGCTGGTCGTGGGTTACCAGCAGCGTGGCGGTGCCACGGGTCTTGAGAATGGATCGGACATCCTCACCCATCTGCCGGCGCAGTCCGGTATCCAGGTTGGAAAAGGGCTCGTCGAGCAGCATGACCGCAGGCTCCGGAGCCAGCGCCCGGGCCAGGGCGATTCGTTGCTGCTGTCCACCGGAAAGTTCGTGGGGATAACGGTCTTCCAGTCCGTCCAGTCCCACCAGTCGCAGCAGCTCGGTTACCCGGGTCTGGCGGCTTTTCCCGGACAGGCGGTGAAGCCCGAATCCCACGTTTTCATCCACCGTCAGGTGGGGGAACAGGGCGTGGTCCTGGAAGACCATGCCAACGCTGCGTTTTTCCGGGAGAACGGTACGCCCCACGGCACTGGCGAGTTTGCCGCCGATCCGGATCTCTCCAGCCGACAGGGGCTCGAATCCGGCGATGGCGCGAAGGGCGGTGGTCTTGCCGCATCCCGATGGCCCGAGAAGGCAGCCGATTTCCCCGGCCGAGAGGCGAAAATCAAGGCCGCGGACGACCATTTCCTGATCGTAGCCAAGCTGGATACCCCGGACCTCCAGGCTCACGCGCCCACCGCCTTTCGGACTGCCTGGACAACCGTGTCGGAAATCCGGTCTGCCTCGCTTTCGCTGACAATCAGGGGGGGCAGCAGACGGATCGTTTTTTCACGGGTCACGTTGATGACCACGCCTTGATCCAGCACGGCCTGGCGCAGGTCTCCCGCCGGTTCGTCCAGTTCCACACCCAGCATCATTCCACGTCCCCGGACTTCGGTCACACCCTTGATCCCGTCGAGCCCTTGGGTCAGTCGATCGAGCATTCGGCGGCCGGTCTCCCTGGCCTCGTCGGCCAGGCTGTCCCGGTCCATGATTTCCAGGACCTTCAGGGCCGTGCGGCAGGCCAGGGGATTGCCTCCGAATGTGGAGCCGTGGCTGCCGGGTACCAGGGCCTCGGCGGCTTCCCCCCGGGCCAGGCAGGTGGCCACGGGAAACCCGTTGCCCAGGGCCTTGGCCACCGTGACTACATCCGGTTCGATGCTTTCATGCTGATAGGCGAACCAGCGCCCGGTCCGGCAAAGCCCGGTCTGGATCTCGTCGCAGATCATCAGTGCATCATGACTGTCACAGGCCTTCCTGATTTCGGAGAGATAGCCCTCGGGAGGAATCCGGACCCCGGCTTCGCCCTGGATGGGTTCCAGCAGCACTGCCGAGATGCCGGGATGGTCTGCCAGGGCCTGCCGGGCGGCGGCGGCATCACCGAACGGCACCCGGACAAAACCACCGACCAGCGGCTCGAATCCGGCCTGGACCTTGGTACTGCCCGATGCGCTGATGGTGGCCAGGGTCCGGCCGTGAAAGCTGTCGGAGCAGACCAGGACCTCGGGGGCTTCAATGCCCCGGGCATGACCCGTTCGCCGGGCGATTTTCAGTGCACACTCGACCGCCTCGGCCCCGGAGTTGGCCACGAAGGCCCGGTCCATACCGGCCAGGCTGCACATCTTCTCTGCCAGAGCCTCCTGCAGGGGGATGGTTGCCAGGTTGGCGGTATGAACCAGGGTGCGGGCCTGCCGGCATATGACTTCTGCCAGTTCCGGATGGGCATGGCCGAGACTGCACACGCCAATCCCGCTGATGGCATCCAGGTAGCGGTTGCCGCTTTCGTCCATAAGCCACGGGCCTTCGCCCCGGACGAAGGCAACCGGCAGCCGGGCATAGGTGTTCATCAGATAGCTCATGGGGGAGGCGAACCTGCCGGTTTTAGCCGGCAGGTTCCCGGGCGGTCAGGACATCCCGGACTCGACGAATTCCCAGTTGACCAGGTTCCAGAAAGCTTCCATGTACTTCGGCCGGGCATTGCGGTAATCGATGTAGTAGGCGTGCTCCCAGACATCACAGGTCAGAAGCGGCTTGCTGTCCCCGGTCAGCGGGGTTTGGGCGTTGGAGGTGGAAACCACATCCAGGCTGCCATCGGGCTTTTGCACCAGCCACGCCCAGCCCGAGCCGAAGGTGGCAATGGCGGTGTCGGTGAACTTTTTCCTGAAATCGTCGAAGCTGCCGAAGTCCCGATCGATGGCCTCACCCAGGCGTCCGCCGGGCTTGCCGCCACCATTCGGGCTCAGGCAGTGCCAGTAGAAAGTGTGGTTCCAGACCTGGGCGGCCTGGTTGAACATGACCCCGCTGGATTTGCGCACGATTTCCTCGATGTCCTTGCCCTCAAGCTCCGTGCCCGGGAGCAACTCGTTGAGCTTGGTCACATAGGCCTGATGATGCTTGCCGTGGTGATACTCCAGGGTCTCGGCCGAGATATGGGGTTCCAGGGCGTCCTTGGGGTAGGGGAGAGGTGGAAGTTCGATTGCCATGATTGATTCTTCCTGTCTTGGGTTGGTTTTTTCGATAAGGTGTCAGTGTACTTGATTCCAGGCGAAAAACGGTGTCCGAATCCCGAGCAAAAGCCATCGATCCGGTCCGGTTGACGGTGTTTGATTCCCGCCTGTCGGCCATCTGCGAAACCATGGGGGCATCGCTTCGCCGGGCCGCATTTTCACCGAATATCCGGGACCGGCTGGATTACTCCTGTGCCTTGTTTGATGCCGCCGGTGGCCTGCTTGCCCAGGCAACCCATATTCCGGTCCACCTGGGAAGCATGGCCTGGGCGATGAAGGGCCTGGCCCGTGGTCGGGACTGGTCGCCCGGTGACGGCCTGATTTTAAACGATCCCTACCAGGGGGGAACCCACCTGCCCGATGTCACGCTGATCCAGCCGGTCTTCGTGGACGAACAATTGCTGGGTTTTGCCGCCAGCCGGGCCCACCATGCCGATATCGGGGTGGATGTCCCCGGATCCATGCCGTTGAGTACCCACCTGGAACAGGAAGGCGTGCTTATTCCGCCGCAATTGTTGTACAGGGGCGGCGACCTGGACCGCCAGGTCCTCGACGGAATTACCCACAGGCTTCGCAATCCCCGATTATCGGATGGTGACCTCCGGGCCCAGGCCGCCGCTTGCCGATACGGTGCCCGGGCACTTTCGGAGTGGGCGGCGTGGGAATCGGTGGAATCGTTCGGCAAACAGGTCGATGCCCTCAACGATTATGGCCGGCAAATGGCTGCATCCCTGTTGAAGCGACTGCCTTCGGGGGAGGTCGAAGCCCGGGACTGGATGGACGACGACGGACAGGGCAACGAGGATATCTGCATCCAGGCTCAAATCAGCCTGAGTGATCAGGGGGTGGAAGTGGATTTCCAGGGGACCGACGAGCAGGTCGGAGGCAATGTCAATTGTCCGTTGAGTGTTACCGCTGCGGCGGTGTACTACGTATTTCGTTGCCTGCTTCCGACCGAGACTCCCAACTGCGCCGGGAGCCTGGAGTCGGTATCCATTCGCGCCCCCGAGGGCTGCCTGGTCAATGCCCGTTACCCGGGTGCGGTTGCCGCGGGCAACGTGGAAACGAGTCAGCGGATCGTGGATGTCCTGCTCAAGGCCCTGGCCGGACTTGTACCGGACCGGATTCCGGCGGCCAGTCAGGGAACGATGAACAATATCGCAATGGGCGGGGACGACTGGAGTTACTACGAAACCCTGGCCGGGGGTTGCGGGGCTTCCCGGAACAATCCGGGTCGTTCGGCAACCCACAGCCACATGACAAATACACTTAACACTCCCGTGGAAGTCCTTGAAAAAACGTATCCTTTGCGTGTACTCAGATACGAAATTCGAGCCGGAAGCGGGGGGCAGGGTGTCTCCGGCGGGGGCAATGGGGTCATTCGCGAATACGAGTTTCTTGATGATACGGATCTTTGCCTGCTGACCGAACGTCGCCGTCGCGGTCCCTGGTCTCTGGCCGGGGGCCAGCCCGGTCAGCCCGGCATGCAGGTCCTGGATGGTGAGGAACTGCCCCCCAAGGTCCGTCTCAAGGTTCACCCGGGCCAACGCCTTGTGGTCGAAACGCCCGGTGGCGGGGGCTACGGGGATCCAGCCGGGCAAGACAGGGATTGCCCGTAAGCGGGAGTTTTTCTTGACTCGGCCGAAAATTGACGATAATGTCAAATTGACAGTTTTGTCAATCGGCGGCTACAGCATTTGAGAATGCCGTGCAGATCCTGAAAGAAAGGAGTGTGCCAGCAGCGTGTCCATTTCATCGCTCAAGGAAGTACGGCCAAGTTCGGCAAGCATACTATTCAGTGATTGCACGATTGCGGCACAACCGATTCAGGCGCTGAACACAGGCAGTGAGTCGATCAGACCCTGGGATGAACTGCTATTGCGACCGGGCAAGAATGTGGCGGGCTGGAGTCCCTGCCGGTTGGTAGAGGAAATCTACAAGAGTGAACTGGGTCTGGGGCTTGACCGGTTGATGGTTTCCCTGGGTTGTGGCTGGGCGGCCCGCAACCCTGACAAGCGGGTGAGTATCAATATTCACCCCAGGTCCCTGGCCGATGAATTTTTCGTTCGCTTTGCTCTCCAGCGAATTGAGAGTGAAGGCATTGAGGCCGAGCAGGTCAGCCTGGAGGTGCTTGAAAGCGTGTGTCCGGGGTCGGTGTCAGACCTGGTAGGTGGTGCTCAAAAGCTTGATGAGGCCGGCGTGCTTCTGGGACTGGATGATTTCGGCAAGGGTCGGGCGTCGATGGAGCTTGCTGCCCGGCTACCGATCCGGTTCATCAAGATTGACCAGGATTTCGTCAGTGGACAATGTCGCCAGCCTGCCGGTCCCCGGGTACTGGCTGGTCTGGTGGCCTTCGCCAACTGCCTGGGGGTAATGAGCATAGCCGAGGGCATAGAGACAACCGAACAGCTCCGGCTGCTGACTTCCCTCGGGGTTGGATATGGCCAGGGTCATATCCTGGGATTTCCGGAGGCCATTGATCTGTAGTCAGGAGCAGGGAATGAAATTGCTCAGGGTGTTTTTCGAGTTTCATGGGGCGTTGCAAAGTCGTGTTGGACGGCATAGAGGTGGTTTTGACCCGGTCTGGACCGACGGGGCCGGATTGCTGGAGGGAGAAGTCCTTCTGATCGGTCCTTAAGGGAAATCAGCACCTCTACCCCATAAACCGCCTCCGATTCGGGGGCGGTTTTTTTTTGGGCTCCATTCGGGGCGCAGGGCGCAGGGCGCAGGGGATTCCGAGGTCCGAAGACAGAAGACAGCGGTTTACGGTTTCCGGGTTCCGGTTTCCGGACAAAACGACAAGACGACGAAACGACGAAACGACGAAACGACACTTAGTCTGTATTCGTCGCCTGGCTGGCCTGTCCCGGCCGACAAAGCGGTGAGTCACCGGGAAGACCGACCAGCCGCGGTTCCGGTTCCAGCCGGATTCCGAAGTTTTCGAAAACCGACCGGTAGATTTGTTCGGCCAGTTCGACCACCGATTCGGCATCGGCCTGGCCGTGGTTGATCAGGACGAGGGCATGGTTGGCGTAGACGCCTGCATCTCCCAGCCGTCGGCCCTTCCAGCCCAGTTTCTCGATCATCCATCCGGCCGAAAGCTTGACCCGGCCGGGACTGTCCGGCCAGCAAGGCAGGTCATCGTGGCGGGCCTGCAACTTGTCGGCGGTGGCTTGTTCGACGACCGGGTTCTTGAAGAAGCTGCCGGCATTGGCAATCCTGCCCGGATCCGGCAGCCGGTGACGCCGGACCCGCATGACTGCTGCAGCTACCTGGGCCGGCTCCGGGTGGTCGATTTTCATGCGCCGCAGTTCGGCGGCGAGGGTCTCGTAGTCGGTCCGGGGCCTGAAGCTCCTGTCCAGCAGGAGTCGGACCCGGGTAATGACAAAGCGGGTCTGCTGGTCGTCCCGGAACCGGCTGGTGCGGTAGCCAAGTCCACATTCTTCCTTGTCCAGCCAGCGCAGGCGGGATTCGGTCCGGTCCCAGACCTCCACCGATTCCAGGCAGTCGGATAGCTGGACCCCGTAGGCACCGATGTTCTGCATGGGGGCAGCGCCAACACAACCGGGAATCAGGGCCAGGTTTTCCAGTCCGTGGAGGCCGGCGCGAATGCTCCAGCGGACCAGGTCATGCCAGTTTTCGCCGGCACCGGCGGTGACCCGGACTGTATGCTCGCCTGCATCTGCGGCCTGGATTCCCCGGATTCGATTGAGCAGGACCCGGCCGGGAAAATCGGCCAGAAACAGCGTATTGCTCCCGCCGCCCAGAAGCATGGGCCGGGGGGTATCGAGCAATTTCAGAAGCTGCCCGGGTGATTCAATCACGGCCATTTCGGTGGCTCGGGCCGGCAGTCGAAAGCTGCTCAACCCAGACAGGTTTGCCTGTACGACCAAGTCGGGTTTCATGGTCGGAAAAATTGCATTACAAGCCC
>SLIZ01000200.1 GCA_007135395.1 Wenzhouxiangellaceae bacterium
ATCACTAATCAGCAGACATTCAGCGCTTGATGTAGACCTTGCTAAACCTGGCGCGCCGACGCCTTGCCACGAACGCTGAGAAACAAGCTGAATGTCTGCTGATTAGTGATCTCGTTAGTAACCTTATCCTTTCCCGGGCTGCGCCTTTCGTTGCTCCTCGATGGCCCCGGCCAGGGATCCTTCCTTTGTGTAGAACTTCTTCCACTTGTAATCCGGGTCCGGCGGGGTAAGCAGGGATACCACCACAAGGGCCAGGATGGAGGCGCCGGCGGCGGGCAGCACGATGTGGGTGGTGGGTATCCAGGGCTCGTCCAGGCGGGCGTTGACCACCGTGACAAGCACGGTCACCGCCATGCCCGTTGCAATGGATGCAACCCCGCCGGCGGTTGTTACCCGTTTCCACAAAAACGCCGCCAGCAGGGCCGGGGTGAGCCCGGCACCGATCATCGTATAGGCGGTAAAGGCCATGTCCAGGATGGTGCGGAACTGGGTGAGCATCAGCCAGGCGGCAATCCCCAGGACGACGACCATGCTGCGCTGGGCGATAACCATCTGCCGGTCGGTTGCCCCGGGATTGATGAAGCGCTGGTAGATGTCCCGGGTCAGGTTGGTCGATGGTGCCAGCAGGAAGCTGTTGCCGGTGGATGTGATGATGGCCACCGCCGCGCAGATCAGCAGCAGGCCGCCGGCAACCGGGATGCCCACCTCGGTGCTGTAGCGGGCCGTGTGGAGGATGACCTGTTCGCTGTTTTCGGCAGCCAGGTAAAGGGCATGACCGGAACCGAGTCCGTTGAAGTGGTGGAAGGCCATGATGGCCAGCGAGGCAATCGCGGTTTCGACGATGATTGTGCCGATCACCCACCACATGACCGCGTTGCGGGCGGCCTTTTCGCTGCGGGCGGAAAAGAACTTCTGGTACATGTTCGACTCGCCCATGAGCAACAGCATGGTAGGCAGGAACACCCCCAGGGCCCAGATCCAGTTGTGCTCACCGAAGACCTGGAACATGGCCGGGTCCAGGTTGGCGCTGAAGTACTCGGCACCGCCGGCATTGAAAAACACCATGGGCACGGCGACAAGCACGGCCAGGGTAATGACCGTGCCGTTGATGATGTCCACCGAAACGATGGACAGCATGCCGGCGAAGGCCGTGAAGCCGACGATAAACACCGCAGTCATCAGGACACCCTGCCACTGGGGGATATCGGCCACCAGCTCGAGCACGAAACCTCCACCGCGGAACTGGTAGCCGACGATGGTGATGTAGGCGATGACGATGGTCAGGGTGCCAAGGATGCGGGCGACGTGGTTGTATCGCATCTCCAGGATGTCGGGCACGGTAAACTGGGCAATCCGCCGGACCCGGCCGGCCAGAAAGTAGATCACCACGATGCCTACCCAGGCACCTGCGGCCATCCACAACTCGGAAAATCCCACCTGGGCGGCCAGCCCAGCACCGGCCAGCAGACTGCCGGATCCGATCCAGGTACAAAGCAGCGTTCCGACCAGTTTGTAGGTGGGCACGGACCGGCCGGCGACCATGAAATCCTCCTGGTTTCTGACCATGAAACTCTTGGTCACCGAGATGCTCATGAGCATCACCAGGTAGGCCACAACGATCCAGAAGAAAATCATGACTTGGTTCCTTGTGCGAGCCTTGCAGAAGGCCGATAGGGTGGCACATCGACGACGCCGGTGCTGCGGATTCTTTCTCCGGTTTGCTGCCACCAGCTCACATCGAACAACTCCGGCAGGGCTTCCTTTAGCCGCAGGAGCCGGGCCGGGGGCAGACCCATGAATCGCTCGAACTGCTCGGGAAAGACGTCCCCCTGGTCGACGGGAAACCAGGATTCATCGGCCATCTCCAGCTCGGGCGACGGGGCCTCGGGTATGGTCCGGAAGCGGCAGTCGGTCAGCAGGGCCAGTTCGTCGTAGTCGTAGAAGACGGCTCTCTGGTTACCCGTCAGCCCGAAATTCTTGAGCAGCAGGTCACCGGCGAAAAGATTGCAGCAGGCCAGATCGACGATGGCGCGACCGTATTCGAGAACAACCCGGTCGGCCGCATCCGGCTCAACCTGGCCGACGACCATGTCCAGGGGCTTGAGCCGCTGCTGGACATAACAGTGGCCGATGATCAGCGAATTGCCCTCCAGGCGGACCGACCGGGCGCAGTTGTTGACGAGTTCATCGAGCAGGTCGGGGGAGAACTGGTCGGCCGGAAAGACCAGGCGCTTGAATTCCTGGGTGTCCAGAAGCCGCCCGACCCGGTCGTGACGGGAAACCAGCCGGTACTTGTCCAATACATGGCGCCGACCGAACTTCTTGGACGGGGCAAAACGGTCCCGGATGACCTTGAAGACCAGTGGATAGCCAGGCAGATTGAATACCAGCATGACCATGCCCGGCTGGCCGGCTGCGTGGACGAAGCGTTGTGTCGGGTGATTCTCGAGATAGTCGAAGAAATGCCGGTAGCGCTCGGTCTTTCCCTGCTTGATTCGACCCATGACCGTATAGAGTTCGGCCCCGGTCTTGTTCGGCAGGATGGTCTGGAGAAAGCCCACGGTCTGTTCGACCCGGGGCAGGTCGACCAGAAATGGACTGTGAGAAAAACCGAACAGGACGCTTACCGAAGGAGCATCGACGATGACCGCATCGACCCGCACTCCTTCATGGTCACATACCAGGGCAATCACGCAGGGTGCCCGTCCTTCCCCGGCACCCATGGAACCGACAAGAAAGGCCCGGCCTTCCCGGTAGAAGACCGCTTCCAGGAAACCAATGGCATCGGGACAGGCTCCTTCCAGGCGGCTTGTCACCCCGCTTGCCAGCCGGCGGGCATCTTCCCGGGAATCGACCAGCCCGTCCCCCAGTTCGCAGTTTTCCAGCAGGCCCTCCAGGTAGCGCTCCAGCTCCACCGGCCCGGAAATGGAAGTCAGGTTGTGAGGTTGCATTGAGGGTCGCCGGGGTTCGATGTCCCGGGCAAGAAATTCCAGGCGGGGGTTGACCCCCTGGGTCCGAAAAAGGCGCCGGCTCAAGCTGTTGAAAAAGGTCTTGTACAGCGCGACATCCACCCGGCCGGCGATCTCGCGACCATAGGCGCGGTGGATGTCGGCCCACAGACCGGGGGAGTACAGTCGTTCTCCGAGTACCTGCTCAAGCCGCGAAAGGGTTTCGGCAATCGACTGCTCGTAGAGGTCGTAACGGGCGTTGGCATCGGAGCGCATGCCGGCCCGGTCCCTTTTCAGGAATCGCCGTCGGGCCCGGCGGCTGAAATCGCCGAAGCCTGCATTGTAGTCGTCAAAGGCGGTTACAAGCACCTGGGCGGATTGATCGATCAGGTTTTCCCGTTGCTGGCCGGAGTCCCGGGGTTTCATTCTGGAGTTCGCATCCGTAGCCGATTTCGGCCACTATATCGGATTGTTCCCATTTCAATTGGCAAGGAAAGGCTTCAGCGAAATGACCCGCAAGACCATCATTCTCACGACCATCGTGGCTGTCCTGGCGGCAACCGCAACGCTTGTCCTTGTCGTGCTGGCAATCAATGCCTCGCCCAAACCCATGCGCATCGCCGAGCCCATTGACTTCAGCCATACCATCGACAGCGATGCGTTCCGGCAGGTACAGCGTGTCGTTCTGGGCAGCCACGCCATTCCCGGCAACCGTATCGAGTTATTTGAAAACGGGGAGGAGATCTACCCGGCCATGCTGGCGGCCATCGAAGCCGCAGAAAAGACCGTTACCTTCGAGACCTACGAATACTGGGGCGAGGAAGTGGGCGGGGATTTCGCCGAGGCGCTGGCCGCAGCCGCCGAGCGGGGCGTGCGGGTTCATGCGATCTTCGATTTCATCGGCTCGACCCAGGCCGGTAGGGAGAAGTTCGAGCGCATGGAGGAAGCCGGGGTGGAAGTCATTCGGTGGCGGGAGCCTTCCTGGTACCAGATGGCCCGCTTTAACCATCGAACCCACCGAAAGCTGCTGATCGTCGACGGGAACGTGGGGTTCACCGGCGGGGCCAATATCGCCGATGCCTGGAAGGGCAGCCCGGAAACCGGGGGATACCGGGATAACCATTACCGCATCGATGGTCCGGCCGTGGCCCACCTGCAGGGCTCATTCCTGGAAAACTGGCTCAACGCCACCAGCCGCCTGTTGTATACGGAAGACTATTTCCCCGAGCTGGCCCCGGTCGGGGATCTGGAGATCAAGGTGGTCAACAGCTCACCCCGGGAAGGGACCCACCGCATCCGGGCGATGATGCTGCTGGCCTTTGCCGCCGCCGGGGATCATATCCGGATCGCCACCCCCTACTTCTACCCGGACAATATGGTCCTGGATGCCCTGCTCGATGCCCGGGAACGGGGCGTGGAAGTCACCCTGATGCTGGCCGGGGAGGAACTCGACAAGGGCTGGGTCCACCAGGCATCCATGAACCGGTGGGGGAAGCTGCTGGAGGCCGGCGTGAAAATCCACGAGTACGAGCCCTCCATGTACCACGCCAAGCTCTATATCGTCGACGATCTATGGGTATCGGTCGGGTCGGCCAACCTGGACAACCGATCGTTTCGCATCAATGACGAAACCAATATCGTCGTGATGGACCGGGACTTCGCCACGATGATGGTCGACCAGTTCGAGCGGGACCTGGAAGACTCGGTGGCTTACGACCTTGATACCTGGAAGGACCGCCCCCGCCTGCGCCGCCTCAAGGGCTGGCTGACCATGACCTTCGGGCCGCACCTTTGATGCAGCGGAGGCTTACATGCAGCCGGCCTGCCCGGCTGCTTCCTCGTCGAGGACAAGGGCAAACCGGTGGCTGCCGGGCACAAGGTCGATGGTCGCCGAAACCCGGTTGGAGTAGGGATTGGCACGGGAATCCAGGGGCTCGGCGGCACCATTTTCATCAACCCGGTGCATGACCAGGAAGTCCTGGCAGCCCACCGGCTCGTCACCCTCGGTCCACCAGTTGTCGGCCAGCCAACTGACGATGTCGTTCTGGTAGTACAACACCAGCTTGACCTGCCCGGGAGGTCCGGAATATTCAACCGTCCACTCCCGGTCGATTCCCGTCCAGTCTGCAGGATCGATCCAGGCAGAAAGCTCGCCATTGTGTGCAAAGGGTGAGACCGGCTCCAGGCTCAGCAGGCTGAATCCGGTTGCATCGGTCAGGTAGACCGGCTCATCGGAGCCTTCGGATACGACGGCCTGGGCTTTAAGGGGTTCGCCGCCGATTGGGTCAAGCTGTCGCTGGATGTAGCGGTACCGAAGGGCGATGAAATCGCGGATCGATTCCACGTGATCGACCATCCGGCCCAGCTCGCCATGATGGTTGGCCGAGTGGCGATGGAACGCGGTTGGGCCGGGGGCAATGCTGGTACTGTCGGTAAGCCGTTCGGCATGCCGGGTAATTTTCCGGTTGAACCATTCCTCGGTGAATATCTCGTCGACCAGTTCCTCCAGCCGCGAACGGGCCAGGTCCCGGAGTTCCGGAGTGTCGACGAATCGCATACCCAGTTCGTTGGTGGCACCCCCGCTCAAGGGGTACTTGTAGGCAAAGAAGTCATTGGAGGTAAACCAGCCACCGTCGCGGAAATCGGAGCCGAAGCTCTGGTCCTTGTCCCAGGGAATGATGTGCCACCGGGCATCGGCATCGTCGTGGTCGAGATACAGCCAGTAGTCATCATCCCAGGAGTCGATATCGCCGATCAGCCAGTGAATGGCCAGCCAGTCGACAAAATTTTCCGTGTTGAAGCGTTCCTGGAAGCCCTGGGCGAAGGATTGCCCGGCGGGCGTGTCGTAGACCCACTCGACCAGTTCCACCAGGTGCTCCCACTCCGGGTCCCCCCGGTAGTCGAAGCGCTCGGCAAGGAAATCGGCACGCTCGTCGGGGGGAACAATGCCCAGGTCAAACCCGAAGGCCGAACGCCGGTCCACCAGGGGGTCGGAACTCATGGCCTGGCGGAACCGGTCCCGGACCAGGGTGCCGTCCGGGTTGAGCCCGTGGCTTTCCAGCAGGTGCTCGTCGACCCGCTGGATGTGAATATGCAGCCCCTCGTAGATCCCGTTAAGCCAGAAATCGAAGTAGCGAGTCCGGGAGGCCGGCTGTTCCAGTTCGTCAAACAGCAGGAAACTCAGGGACTCGCGCATCATTGAAGGGTCGGTGTACATGGCGTTGAGGTTCATCCGCTCGCTGTCGTACAGCAGCCCCTGGGGCTGCTCGTAGCGGATATTGAACGACTTTTTCGGATGCAGCCGGGACGTGTTGCCCCGAAACCGCAAACCGTGCAGGGGGGTCGAAGCCTGCCAGTCGAAAAATCGGTACGAACCGGGCAGCCGTTCGTTGTTGTAAGGGTCCCGGTCATACAGCCAGTCCACGTCTTCGGTGTCCATGGTCAGGTGGAGGCGATTGCCCGAGGAGGCGAGAAGGTTCGGACCGCCGGCCAGGCGGACGATATTGAATCCGCTTTCCTGTCCGTCCGGGTCGGCCAGGGTGAGTTCCGGCGACTGACCGGTCGTGTCGATCCAGGCATGACCGGAAGAGACGAATTCCAGGTCATCGTAGTCGAACTCCCCGAACAGGCTGCCGCCATAGGGGGTGAGCAGTTCCTCGGTCTCGAAGCCGGGGCCGGCGGCATGGGCCACGGCGGTAATCCAGCGGGGCTGGCCGGCTTCGTTGAAGGTGTACCAGTTGAAGAACAGGCGGTTGCCCGGCAGGGGTTCGAGGCTCAGGCCCTCGCCGGCTTGCAGGGGGTCGAACCAGACCCCGCCCATGTTCGCCAGTTCATCGTCGTCGACCCCGGCCGGGCCCCGGC
>SLIZ01000201.1 GCA_007135395.1 Wenzhouxiangellaceae bacterium
GATGCCGGCATCATCCACATGAACGGCCGGATCTACGATGCCCAGCTCGGCCGCTTCCTGCAGGCCGACCCGTTCGTCGAGGACACCACCACGCTCAACCGCTACACCTACGTGCACAATAACCCGTTGGCGTATACGGACCCGAGCGGTTATTTCTCTAGCTTCGCGCCCCACCGACTCCTCAATCGTGCCAGAAGGGGCCTCATGCGGGCCATGGGACCGGAGGCAAGTGCGGTAGCCACCTCTGTGGGTTGTGCTGCCGTCGGTGTCGTAAGTGCCGGCGCAGGGGCTGCACCTTGTGCTGCGTATACTAGTTATCAAATGACCCGTGCCTTTGGAGGCAGTCAAAGCGACGCATTCGGAAATGCGATGGTGGCCGGGGTCACGGCTGCCGCTTTCACTGCAGTGGCCAGCTCGGGCATCTCAAGTACAACCGGGCGAATGTTTGCCTATGGGGCTATTGGAGGTGCGAGTAGCAGAGTGCAGGGCGGAAGTTTCTCACAGGGGTTTATTTCGTCTGCATTTTCGAGCGTGACCTCGCCGTACATCAGTAGCGCCCCCGGAGGTGATGTGGGGCAGATCACAATAGCGGCCATTCTTGGTGGCACGATCTCAAGTGTTTCCGGAGGTAAGTTCGCAAATGGGGCGGCTACTGCGGCGATGAGTTATGCGTTCGCCCAAACCGCAAACCGCAGTCAAGGTGGCGGGCGTCGTTCCGGTACGGCTGGGTTATCAGGCTCACAAGAAGAAGCCTTTGGGTTATTGCAAGCTGAAGCTCAGACCGTTCTTTCTGATCTTGAGGCGAGAATTGACGCTGCTTGGGCAGCAAATGATGTTGATTTGGCTGTTGAGTTACGTGACGCTTGGTTTGCGCTAATGAAAACAAGAGTAACGTTCTCTCGGCATGGGGACTATGCAGAAACGACCACCGGCTATTTGTCAAACGGGAGAATTCTGGACGTTACTATGGACTTCGATGCTGGTAGTGTCCTGCATTTGTATAGACATGGCGCGCCTGCTGTGACTTCGGAAGGGTACTTTGTTGATATGCAGTCTGGGCGACAGGGAGTTAGGGAGCTGTTGGTCCATGAGGCTCGACATGGCACTATCCATAACATCTTTGGTCCTTCTGGAGCGCAGCTAACTCAAAGACAAATGGAGCGTGATGCAGATGCGTTTATAAGGAAGGTGTATCCATGAGGGCCGGATTTTTGAAACGATATGTTTTTGTTGCATTTGCTTTCAGTTTAGTAGGCTGTGTTTCGAGTCAGGGCGGTATGTCGATGCTGTTTAAAGCGCTTGTATTTGATGAGATTCCTGATGCAACTTTCACTGCAGGATATACTGATACCATTGAGATTGACGAAGCAGACGGGGTTGTAAGGTACAGTGGGGGCAGACGATACACGCCTCTCCTGGATTGTGGGGATGATGCTTGGTTATGTATATCGGATGGCCACATCGAGTTTGCCGTTCGTAGAGACTGGCGAGGAGAGGAGGACTCATGGGTATACCGCGACATGGCCTATTCTGTTTTGCGTAGCTCATCACGGCGTGAATATATTGTGGATGATACATCTTATTATATTCTTGCCAGTCCTCAGTCAGAGTTGGCTGAACGAACCTTGCCAAAAGTATTTCTGTACTCGACAGAGAAAGGCATTACCGCGATAACGATGTTTTTGCAGGGCTACAATGAAGTCCTAGTGCCAACGACATATGTTCGGGTCGATAGCGTCAAGAGTTTGGCTCCGGATTAGCTTCAGGAGACTAGAAGCAGAAGAACCAGAAGAATCAGGAAGAAGAACCACCAGAAATGCCAATCTGGGACAAAGAAAACCGGGACACACTTTATTTGAAGCCTTCCGCAAGCCAGCTCCCTTCAAATTTCCGCCCAGAAACACCTGCCAACACCGCCTGAATGAGCCCACACTGAATATACATCAAGTGTATATGTTTGCGCCCGGTAAGTGAAGCAAACATTTTTTGCATAAACCCCTTGACAGGGTTTTGGGAGAACTCCGGTTATGGCCCGCATTCCCGAACAACAGGTCACCCGCCTGAAAATCGAGGTCTTGATCGTGCGCCTGGTCGAGGCCGCCGAGGACCGGGAGGACCGGGACACCCACGAAACTGATTAATGAAATTCCCGAGAAATTTTCGGACACCCACATTTTGTCGGTAAGCGCCCACCAACCCGCACCCTTCCCAGCTCTCTGTAGATCACTATTCTGACTTCGTCGATTGTTCTGATGGAGACGGAGAGTGAGCAGGCGTTATCTCAAGGCCGAGCAGTGGCGGGAGCTGATTGCGCAACAGGCGGCTGGTACGGAGTCGGTGATCGAGTTTTGCCAACGCCACGGCCTGACACCGAAGTCGTTTTTACCGACGCCGCAAGGAACTGCGTGATGCCGACCAGCACAAGGGCATGGTTGCGGTCGCGCCACCTTTTGAGAATGCCATCCGGCCGTTTGCCATCGGCAGAAAGAACTGGTTGTTCTCAACGACTCAGGCCGGCGCACGAGCCAGCGCCAACCTCTACAGCCTCATCGAAACAGCCAAGGGCCACGGCATCGAGCCGTATGCCTACCTGCGCCACGTTTTCAAAGAACTCCCGCTGGCCGAAACCGTGGACGATATTGACGCATTACTGCCGCAGGCGGTCAAGGGTGGGGGTTCTTAGGCGCTTACGATATAATTGCGGCCCATGGCGGCTTCGAAGTATTGCGATAACTGCGACACGCGTATTGACTGGATGGACCTGGATGCGCTTTATCGGGGCAAGAAGGTTGATTGCCGCGGTTGTGGGGTAAGACTGTTTGCGGAGCCTACGCGGCCTGCAGCATTCGTGATTTCCCTGATTCTCCTGGGCTTCAGTATTGCTCTCGTGACGCTGGTCTATCACTGGCTGGCACCCTGGATTGGCCCCATCGCTTACCTCATTGCGGCTGCAATCTCGCTCCTGATACCCATGGTTGCGCCACCGGGCCTTGTCCGCGGGGCATCCTGGGTTCGGATTCGATTCTGCAAGGAGAGCCAATGGCAGGACAGGGTTCGCCAGCGGCAGGAGCGGATGCGTCGAGCAGCAAGCAAGAGTGCATCTGTGAAAGGCAAGAGTTGACCTGTCCAGGAGTATCCATTTCTTGATGAGATGGCCATCGAATGGTCGACCCGGGGTTTCGATGACCCGCCGCGACAGATACCTCCCGGCAATTCGTGAACTTCCTGGAAACCAAGACAGTCTCCCAGGTTCCGGTCCGTTGCGAACCAGTTGATTCCTCCGGTATCGACTTCGGGCTGCCAGTGCCGGTTGATGAGAAAGCTGCGGGTGGCGTCGATATTCCGGACGTCGACTACAGGGCCGATCACGTCGGACTTCGAAGGGGCACAGTGTGTTCTCCTGGTGAGTGCCGGGGACGATCAGGCCGGTCTTTCCCCGGCTCAAACGTCCCAGGTCAAGTGAACAATCTGCCGGCCCGGCTGTATCAAGGGACAGGAATTGGAATGGAGTAACGAGCAGTGAAAGTAGAGAAAATTGATTGTATTCGATTGATCCTTGCCGGGTTGGTGGCTCTGTTCCTGGCAGCTTGCCAGGCCGATGGGGAAGGGCAGCAAGAGCCGGAGCTGGATTTTCGGGTGTTCGAACTCGATGGTAACCAGGTCGAGGAGATTACAGGTGTCCTGATCATCGTCATGCGGGATAACGAAATCCCTGGTTCCGTGAGTCATGCCGGGGACTCCAGGCTTGTCGTCTACTCCAAGCCGCAGTTCCACGAGCAGGTCGCCGGACTGCTGGGCGATCTGGACCCCGCAGCCGAGACAGCCGGTGAACAGGTCGGCGTGACGGTTCGATACTGGGCATTGACCATGCGCCCGGGTGTCGACGACATCGTCGAAATCCCCGAAATCGAGTCAGCTCTCGAAACGATTGCGGATCGGTTTCCACGGCACGGGTTGAAGCTCCATGACTACCTGGAATTTGAGACCCTGACCGGCAGCGATCGCGGACAGCATGTGCGTACGGCATCCGGTGCCAGAGCACAGAATCAGCGAGTCCATGCCCTGGACGAGGGATTTCGAGTGCGTGCACACCTGCATTTCCCTTCCGACCTGGAAGCAGACCAATCGCCCCCGATCCAATATCATGTTGAAAAACAGCTTCGATCGGGGCAGGCCAGCGTGGTTGCACGAACTTTGGCTGAAACCGATGAGGATGGTGCGGCTTCCTACCAGGTACTGGTGGCGCGCCTGGATGTCGTGGATGAAACGGATTGATGAGCAGTGGCCCTGGACCAGAAGGAACTGGAAGCCTGTTATCGGCGCCTGGAAAAGCCCTTGTTCAACGTCCTTTATCGCTGGTTATGGAGTTCCGCTGACGCCATGGATGTAATCCAGGATTCATTTATGAAGCTGTGGCGTCGGAGGAGTTCGGTTAAGCCGGATAGCGTGGATGCCCTGGTCTGGCGGATTGCGCTGAACCTGGCGCGTAACCGGCTGGCTTCTCGCAACCGATGGGGCTGGTTGCCACTTCCGGAAAGCCTGAAGTCCGGTTCCGAGCCAGCAAGCCAGGCCCGCCTGGACGAGCGTGATGCGCAGCTGAAGGGTGCGCTGGAAAAACTGCCACCCGCCCAGCGTGACGTCCTCTTGCTGGGTGTGTTCGGGGGACTCGACCGCAGGAATCTGGCTGGCGTGCTGGGAATCCCGGAGGGGACGGTGGCGTCCAGGCATCACAAGGCCGTGCGTACACTCAAGGAGCTGCTTGCCCATGACTGAACTGCTGGATGATCTTTTCTCCAGAAAATGGCTGCCCGAACTGGATCCCCCGGCCGGAGGACTGGCCCGGTTGCGCCAACGTATCCGGAGGCCCGCACTCCGGTGGCAATGGCCGGTGCCGGTCGCAGTTGGTGCTACGGCTCTGGTTGTCCTTGTATTGGTATTCCTGCCAGCGGACCGTACACCGGAACCAGGAAAACTCGAAGCCGAACTGGCTGCCGCCCTGGCCGAGGTCCAACGCCCGCCAGTTTACATGGAAGGATACCGGACCGATGAGCTGGAAAGCGCCCACCCCGAGGTAAAAATGTACTTGCTCACCCCGGAGGATAACGGTGGCTGATGAGCAACCGCGTCGCTCACAATTACCTGACCGGGTGTCGATGGGATAGAGGGGCCTGCGAATGGGCGCCGCGAAAAACGGCCTCTATCTTGTAGCCGTCCGGGTCGATCACGAAGGCTCCGTAGAACGGGCGAGTGTAATGGGGGCGGTCGCCAGGCAGGCCTGCATCCTGGCCCCCATGAGCCAGGGCGGTTCGGTGAAAGCGGTCCACGCTTTTCCGGTTGTTGGCCATGAAGCTGATGTGCAGCCCGGGTCCTGGTTGTGCGGACTGCTTGCTTTCCCGTTCGATGATCCAGAAAACCGGGGCTTTTCTGTCCTGTGGACCGTAACCGATGCGTCCTTGCCGCTCCTTGCACCGTTCATATCCGAGGATTCCCAGGACCGGGTCGTAGAAGGCAGCCGAATGCGCCAGATCGTTGACGGGGATGGAAACATGATCGAGCATGGAATGGACCTCCGAGGACTGGCAAGCGCTTCTGGAAAGTCAATCGGACCATCGATGGTAAGCGATGATGCATAGCCTTTGTAAGGGTGCCGGAATTACGCGCCTGGCCGGGGGCAAAGGGGTTCACACCCGGAGGATTCAGGCGCGAGCGGCGTCAGTCGGAATGAACGCATTGGGTTGGCCGGTCAGCCTGGCCCGGGGAAATGGGTAGTCCCTGCTCATCCACCACGAAATGAGTGACCGGAGTTGGGTCAGAAATGGGGCCGTGATTTTTGAAAATCGATCCGATGGCGATGGATGCCAGTGCAATCAGTACAACGCCGGCAAGCAATAGGAAGGATATGACAAGGCGGCTTTTATCAGTCATGTCCAGACCCGGGATTGCCAGTGCATTACCTGGATTCAGGCTAGCACCCCATGGGCTGGGAGAAAATGGAGGAATCCGGCGAGAACTTGGACATTTCCGACAATTCTGTTGCATTGCAGGCATTTTCTCCGTTCAGCGTCAAAGTTCTGGCCGCGGGCGGGTTTCGCGGGGCAACGGGCCCGCCCTGGAGGCGGGCCCGTTTGCTTGTCAGCAAAACGGCAGGTGTGGACGGGTCTTGCACAGGTCCGGCGGTCCGACGCCAGGGGGGAAGTTGTGGGGAAGATCCAGGTCTATGACGATCGCGCCCTGGCCACCGTCGGTGGAATGAGATTCCAGGCGGAATTGCCCGCCGGTCTCCAGGACTCCCTGGGTACGTATGGTCAGTGCCGGGTTCGACGATTGCTCTTCCGGATACAAGGCCTCTTCAAACCACCAGGCATATCCCCGGATAAGGGAGGGCAGGCTTTCGATTTCATCGATGTAGACCTGGCCGGTATCGAAGATGTCATTGATCTCTTCGGCCCTGACAAACCAGATTGCCTGGTTCGGGACAAGGTTGCGTGAGCGCACGTAGAAAGGGGAGGGGTCGATTCCCGGGCCATTTGTCCACAACTCGTGGCCTTCGACCAGCAGGTCACAGTCGAAAGCTCCCGGTCCTGTCGGGCCCGGAAGATGAAAGAACTGGCCAAGGTCGAAGTCGACGGGGATGCATTCCGGGTCGCGGTAGAACACCACCGCCGACCACTCCCCATCGCTGGGCACATTGAAGTCGACAATATCCAGGTGGATTCGGGCATAGGCAGGTACCCCCGGAGAAACTGATGGAAAGTCGAGCTTCAGTGGTTCAGCGTGGACCGGAGTAGCAAGGATCGTAAACGCCATCAGTCCTGCAATGCAGATCAGCTTGCGGGCAAGAAATGGCCGGGTTTTGATTGGGGTATGATGATGATTCATAACTGTGCTCCAGGTTGGAGTAGATTTAGTCGGCGCCGGCTCGCGTAAGGGGGTTACAGTTGGCCGGCATGGTCATCATTGCCCAGGCGCACTTGCCATGACCTCAGCAAAGTATCAGCAAGTATCCGGTGCTAATCCGGGGCCATGGTGAATACCCGACTGAAGTTTGGCGGTTTTGTTCTGGAGCCGGCGCTGCAGCGCTTGACCCGGGATGGAGACATCGTCCCCCTCAAGCCCAAAGCCTGGGATCTGCTTTGTCTGCTCCTGGAAAACCGCGACCGGGTCCTGTCCAAGGAAGAGTTGCTTGACTGGTTGTGGCCGCGCCAGGAAATCTACGAATCCAACCTGGTGCAGACTGTCTACGAACTGCGTCGCGCACTGGGAGACAGTGGGCGAAAGGCCCGGTGGATCAAGAATGTCCCACGGCGCGGCTACCACTTTTCCGGAATCGTCGAGGAGATTTCCGGGCCGGGTGGCAGAAAGTCCTATCGTTCCATCGCGGTGTTGCCCTTCCGGCATTTGAGCGATGACCCGCCCAACCCCCACACAGGACTGGGACTCGCCGATTCGGTAATCACAACACTTTCAGGTGCTGGGCGGCTGGTCGTGCGCCCGACAAGCACAATCCTGCGGTATGCACACACCGACCGGGATGCCATCGAAATTGGCCGTGATCTGAAAGTGGAAACGGTACTTGAGGGAACGCTTCAAGAGGCCGGAGACCGGACCCGGGCGAATGTCCGCTTGTTGAGCACCAATGATGGCCGTGCCTTGTGGGCCGGTGAATTCACGGAACCGGACAGCCCGGCTTTCAGAATCCAGGACCGGATTTCGGCCCGGGTGGCCGAGGCTGTTTCAAGCCGGCTTGACTGCTCCGACCGGCGTCGCTCGACGGTGGGCCATGGTCGCATGCGGACCGAGAATCCACAGGTGCATACGCTGTACATGCAGGGACTGTATTGCTGGCACCGGTGGAACACCGATTCCTGGCACAGAGCAGCCGAGTATTTTCAGCAGGCCATAGACCTGGATGAAAGGCACGCCCCGTCTCACGCATGGCTGGGTTCCACTTTTACCACCCTTGGGATCTTCGGAGCTCTACCCCCGCGGGAAGCATTTGCCAGGGCACGAACTGCCGCCAGGCAGGCGGTGGAACTGGATCCGACGCGGTCGGAAGGCCACGAAACCCAGGGGGCCATTCATCTGTTCTTCGATTGGGACCTTGCCGCAGCCGCTGACAGCCTGGACCGGGCCATCGAGCTCGACCCGGACAGTTGCAATGCCCGGCATTTGCGTGCCTTGACCCTGGCCATAGGTGGCCATTACGGACCGGCACGGTCAGAGTTACGCAAGGCGCTGCACGCAGACCCCCAGTCCCTGATTACCCATGCAGACATCGGCGCCGTCGACTACTGGGCCCGCCGCTTCCTGCCTGCGCTGAACGCAATCCGGCAAACCGTGCGACTGGATCCGAATTTTACCCACGCCCGAATTGCACTGGCCCTTTGTCTGTTGGAAGTTGACCAGCCACGGGAGGCTGTGGCGCAAATGAACCGTGCCCTGGAGCAGCTCGGGCATAATCCGGCTTACCTGGGCCATGGGGCCTACGTTCTGGCCCGGGGCGGGGAAAGTCAAGCGGCCATGAGGCTGACCCGGCAACTGGAGACCAACCGGGGCAGGCATTACGTTGACCCTTTCCAATTGGCGCTGGCCTGGCTGGGCCTGGGCGATCATGACAAGGCGTTCGATTGGCTGGAGCAGTCGCTGGCCAATCGCAGCCGGGACATGGTTTTGCTGCCGGTCAATCCGGTCATGGACCCCCTTCGCGATGATCCTCGCTTTGCGCAACTCTTGAAGCGCTGTGGACTGGACCCGAAGGTCGAATCAAGCGTCAATTCCGTAAAGAATCAGCCGGTAACCGGCCGATAGACCAGTCTCCTTAGCAGTGCATCGGCCGGTCCGGCCCGGTCGAACTCATGCAGGATTCTGCAAACCCCGACCGCAACGGCCCAGGCGAGGATTCCTGCAGCAACAGCTCCAGCGGCATGGATTGTTCCACCGAGCCCCAGCAACGGCGGGCTCAGAAGGAAGGCCAGGATCAGGGCCTGAAGCAGGTAGCAGGTCAATGACCGCCTTCCGGCAGCGGCCAGGGTCTGGGCAAACCAGTTGCCGGCCCCTGAACGGCCCATGCATACCAGGCCGAACATTGCTGCATAGGCAAGTCCTCCGGCCACTCCGGTGATGATGTGGAGCGAGGTAAGCCAACCTGTCGTTGTCCGGTCCATGCTCCACCAATCCATGGCAACGGCCGTAAGCGGCAAAGCGCCGCCGAGGGAAATGGTCAGACCAGCGAGTGCGGTGCAAACCAGAAATCTGCGATGTTGTTCGGGGTCGTCCAGGATGCCCTTGCGGGCGGCCCAGACACCAAGCAGTGCCACAGTTATCAAGGGATATCCAGCGATCGTCAGGAACACACCGATGGGCCAGGAAAAAAGCCGGATGATGGCCCCGGTGGTGTAGCTTTCCATGGTGAATACGGAGCCGTCCTCGGCCATGGAGGGATGGGCGACGAACTCCATGAAAAATGCCATGGCCGGCACGGTGGCCAGGTAGACAAGCGCGCTTGCGGCAATGACCTGCCACAACCTGCGATCCGTAGCCAGGGTAACCCAGCCGACCAGCAGGATCAGCAGGCCGTAGGGGCCAAGGATGTCGGCGGCGTGGATCAACACGGCATTGAACAGGCCGAACATGAGCAGGAACCAGCCACGGCGTCGAAGCAGGCGCCGGGCAACTGGTTCAGCCAGGCCCGACGAAATCTGGTGGCCAATCATCCTGGCCATGCCGTAGCCGAGCAGCAGGGCAAACAGCGGGTAGGCGCGGTTATCGACCAGCACCAGCCCCAGAAAGGTCATAGCCTCGTCGAGCGGGGAGCCTCCGGCCGGGCGGTACAGGACGGATCGTTCGGTTGCAGCAAGAAAGAGCGGCGCGTGGGCCAGGGCAATCAGCAACAGCATGAATCCCCTGGCAAGGTCCGGGGCGAGGCTTCGGTCAGGCTGATTAACAGGTTTTGTCCTGTCCCTTTGGCGGATCATCACACGGTGAAATTTCGAGTCATCCGCTTCAGGCTAGCACCGCCTGTTGTCAATTCCCTGTGCTGATGGTCACGAGCGTACATGGTTGAATACCGCAGGCTCCATGATGGCCCGGGTGTCTGCAAGGACGTGATGGGCGCAATAGGTAGACCGGCAATAAAAAAGCCCCGACACCCGCAGGGCATCGGGGCTTTCGGTCTTGCTGACCGATTCCGGAGGGATCAGTCGAGGTCGAAGCGGTCTGCGTTCATGACCTTGTTCCAGGCGGCGACGAAGTCCTTGACGAACTTCTTCTTCGCATCCTCCTGGGCATAGGCTTCAGCGAGTGCACGCAGCTGCGAGTTGGAACCGAAGGCCAGGTCGACCCGGGTTCCTGTCCACTTCACCTGACCAGAGTTGCCTTCCCGGCCCTCGAACACGTCCTCGTCCTGGCCGGTCGGCTTCCATTCGATGTCCATATCGACCAGGTTGACGAAGTAGTCGTTGGTGAGCTTGCCGGGACTGTCGGTGAATACGCCGTGCTTCGAGCCGCCATGATTGGCGCCCAGTACACGCATGCCACCAACCAGAACGGTCATTTCCGGTGCACTCAGGCCCAGAAGCTGAGCCTTGTCGACCAGCATCTCCTCATCGGAGACAGTGAACTTCGTGCGGCGGTAATTGCGGAAACCGTCTGCTTCGGGCTTCATCGGCTCGAAGGATTCGGCGTCGGTCTGCTCCTCGGTGGCATCGGTACGGCCGGGTGCAAATGGCACCTTGACATCGTGGCCAGCATCCTTTGCTGCCTTTTCGATTGCGGCGGCACCACCAAGCACGATCAGGTCGGCCAGGGAAACCTTCTTGTTGCCGGACTGGGCATCGTTGAACGCCTTCTGGATTTCCTCCAGCTTGCCCAATACCTTGGCCAGCTTCTGGGGCTCGTTGGCTTCCCAGTCCTTTTGCGGTGCCAGTCGGATTCGGGCACCGTTTGCACCACCGCGCTTGTCGGAGTCACGGAAGGTCGAAGCCGAGGCCCATGCAGTGGACACCAGTTCGGATACGGACAGCCCGGAGCCCAGGATCTTGGACTTGAGGTCGGCAATGTCCTGGTCGTTGACCAGTTCGTGGTCGACCGGCGGCACCGGGTCCTGCCAGATCAGGTCTTCTTCAGGGACTTCCGGGCCCAGGTAGCGGGCTTTCGGACCCATGTCCCGGTGGGTCAGCTTGAACCAGGCACGGGCAAAGGCATCGGCGAACTCTTCCGGGTTCTTGTGAAAGTGCTCGGAGATCTTGCGATATTCCGGGTCTTCCCGCATGGCCATGTCGGCGGTGGTCATCATGATGCCGACGCGTGTGTTGGGGTCTTCGGCATCCGGGGCATGATCCTTTTCCGCCAGGTCCTTCGGGACCCACTGGTTGGCGCCTGCCGGGCTCTTGCTCAGTTCCCACTCGTAACCGAGCAGCATGTCGAAGTAGCTCATGTCCCACTTCGTGGGAGTCGGGGTCCAGGACCCTTCGAGGCCACTGGTGATGGTGTCCCGCCCCTTGCCGCTCTTGAAGCTGCTCTTCCAGCCCAGCCCCATCTGTTCCAGCGGGGCGGCTTCCGGTTCCGGGCCGACGTGCTCGGCATCTCCGGCACCATGGACCTTGCCGAAGGTATGTCCGCCGGCGGTCAGGGCCACCGTCTCGTAGTCGTTCATGGCCATGCGCTCGAACGTCTCGCGAATGTCCCTGGCCGAGGCCAGCGGATCAGGGTTGCCGTCCGGGCCTTCCGGGTTGACGTATATCAGGCCCATCTGAACGGCCGCCAGGGGGCTTTCGAGGTCCCGGTCGCCGGTATAGCGGCTTCTGGGGTGATCGCTGGTAGCCAGCCACTCGTCTTCGGCGCCCCAGTAAATGTCCTCTTCCGGCGACCAGATGTCTGCCCTGCCACCGCCGAATCCGAAGGTCTTCAGACCCATGGACTCGATGGCCACGTTGCCGGCGAGAATGAACAGGTCAGCCCAGGAGATCTTGTTGCCGTATTTCTGCTTGACCGGCCACAGCAGCCGCCGGGCCTTGTCCAGGTTGGCGTTGTCCGGCCAGCTGTTGAGCGGCGCAAAGCGCTGGTTGCCGGTGGATGCACCACCCCGGCCGTCGGCGGTTCGGTAGGTGCCTGCTGCGTGCCAGGCCATTCGGATCATCAGGGGGCCATAGTGACCGTAGTCGGCCGGCCACCAGTCCTTGGAGTCGGTCATCAGGTCCGTGAGGTCTTTCTTGAGCGCCGCCAGATCGAGTTTCTTGAACTCCTCGGCGTAGTCGAAATCCTCACCCATCGGGTCGGACTTGGGGGAATGCTGATGCAGAATGCTCAGGTTGAGCTGGTCGGGCCACCAGTCTGTGGCTCCGCCGCCGCCGCCACCCATCTTGGTGCGGCTACCGTGCATTACGGGGCATCTGTTGTCACTACTCATGGTCGTATCTCCGTGTTTCGGGTTTGCCTACAGGGGAAGCAGGCCAAGGTCGCCAATCCCTGTGGCTGCGTTTCACCCTGCAAGCATAGTGAAAAAGCCATGGGTTGTACAAATGAATTGTTACCATCGTTACCATAGTGTTTGGCTATTAAAGGCCCGGTTTTCGGCCTGGAAGCCAATCTGCCGAAGCCTGGTGTGCCAATATGGGAGTTGTGTTCCATTGCCCGGATGATTTTCAGCATGGCCGACCTCTACCCTCCCATCGAACCCTTCTCCAGCGAGTGGCTGGACGTGGGCGAAGGTCATCGCCTTTACCTGGAACAGTGCGGTAATCCCGACGGGATCGCCGTGGTGTTCCTGCACGGCGGGCCGGGCGGTGGAATCAGCGCCGGCAACCGTCGCTTTTTCGACCCGCAGCGTTATCGAATCGTATTGTTCGACCAGCGCGGTGCGGGCCGGTCGACTCCTCATGCGGACATTGATAACAACGATACCGACCGGCTCATCCATGATATCGAGCGCATTCGTACCCACCTGGGGATTGAACGGTGGGTGGTATTTGGCGGGTCCTGGGGTTCGACCCTGGGGCTGCTCTATGCCCAGGCTTTCCCCGATCGGTGCCTGGCATTGATACTGCGCGGCATCTTTCTCAATCGGGACCAGGACTTCGAATGGCTATATGGTCATGGCACCCGGCGCGTGTTCCCGGATTACTGGGACGATCTGCTGGCCATGATTCCCGAAAGCGAACAGAATGACCCGGTCGGCGCCTACTATCGGCGTATCAATGCAGATGATGAGGAACTGGCGCACCAGGCGGCGAAAGAGTGGGCCCGATTCGAGGGGCGCTGTGCCACCCTGCGGCCGAATCCGGAACTGGTCGAGTCGTTTCTTGAGCCCGATCAGGCCTGGCATTTTTCGCGAATATGCACCCATTTCTTTGTCAACAGGCTGTTCATGGAGTCTGACCGAATACTCGAGCAAGCCGATCGTCTGGCCGGGATTCCGGGAGTCATCGTGCATGGTCGCTACGACATGATCTGCGCACCGGACCAGGCCTGGGCATTGCATCATGCCTGGCCGGATTCGGAACTGCGGTGGGTTGACGATGCCGGCCACTCGGCCACTGAACCAGGAATCGGCCGGGAACTTGTGGCCGCTACCGACCGGATCGCCAGTCGATTCGTTACAGCCGCGGGGTAATCCAGACGTGGTGAGATTCATCGAGGAGTTTCCGCGGCCGGTCCGTGTGATCGAAAACGAGTGGGTTTATGCCTCCGATGGTTGCCGGCTGGCCTTGCGAATCTGGTTGCCTGCCGATGCCGCATCGGACCCGGTGCCTGCCATCCTGGAATGCATCCCGTATCGCAAGAGGGACTTCACGCGCAGGCGTGACGAGCCCATGCACCATTACTTTGCCGGCCACGGTTATGCGGCGGTTCGCATGGATCTCCGGGGGAGCGGAGATTCCGATGGCCTGCTCGAAGACGAGTACCTGGAACAGGAGCACGATGATGTGCTCGAGGTCATCGAATGGCTTGCTGCCCAGCCCTGGTGTACAGGGCGGGTAGGCATGATGGGCATTTCCTGGGGCGGGTTCAATGCCCTGCAGGTTGCCGCCCGTCGCCCGCCAGCCCTGAAGGCCATTCTTACGCTTTGCTCCACCGACGACCGGTATACCGACGATGCCCACTACCAGGGTGGTTGCCTGCTGAATGAAAACCTGAGCTGGGGCTCGGTTTTTCTTTCCTGTGCGGCCAGCCCCCCGGACCCGGACATCGTCGGAGAGAGCTGGCGCGAACGCTGGCGTTACCGGCTGGAAAATGCCGTCCTGTACCCGGCCATATGGATGAGTCACCCCCACCGGGATGAATACTGGAAACACGGCTCGGTGTGCGAGGACTATGCCGCCATAGAGTGCCCCGTTTACGCCGTGGGCGGATGGGCCGACGGCTATTCAAATGCCATTCCCCGGCTGATGGCAGGCCTTCGCTCACCGCGCAAGGCCCTGATCGGCCCCTGGTCCCATTCGTTTCCCCACAACGCACGGCCCGGGCCCAGCATCGGTTTTTTCCAGGAAGCACTGCGCTGGTGGGACTGCTGGCTGAAGGATATCCCCACCGGCATCATGGAAGAGCCCATGTTCCGGGTCTGGATGGCGGAGCACACCCGGCCGGCGCCGAGCCACGACGAGATTCCCGGCCGCTGGGTGGCCGAGGAGCAGTGGCCTTCGACAAGGATTTTGCCCCATGTCTGGTACCTCAACGTGCTCAGCCTGGGACGGGAGCCGGAAACGGAAAGACCGGTCAGCCACAGCTCTCCCCAGACTGCCGGCCTGGGTGCCGGGGACTGGTACGGGTTCGGAGCCGAGGGTGAGTCGCCCATCGATCAACGTGAGGATGATGGCAAGTCCCTGACCTTCGACTCCGGCCCGCTGACCGAAGCCATCGAGATTCTGGGAGCCCCCGAGGTCGATCTGGAATTGACCGTTGACCAGCCCGTCGGCCATGTCATCGTCCGGCTCAACGATATTGCGCCGGATGGTTCATCCTCCCGGGTGACCTGGGGTGCGCTCAATCTGGCCCACCGGGAAAGCCACGCCAATCCCGAGGCGGTCGAGCCTGGCAGGCGCTACAAGGTGACGGTGCGCCTGAACGACGTGGGTTATGCATTCGCCCCCGGCCATGTTGTTCGAGTGGCGGTTTCGACCTGTTACTGGCCGGTCATCTGGCCGGCACCGGCACCAGTGCGCCTGACGGTCTTTACCGGTGTCAGCCGGCTCTCATTGCCGGTGCGACCGGCCAGCCCGGCCGATCGTAATCTGCGACCTTTCAAGCCGCCGGAACAGGCACGCCACCCGGAGCACACCACCGTTTCCAGACCAACCCTCAAGCGCATCATCGAACGGGATCTGACTACCGATGAAACCATCTATCGGGTCCACAGCGACGACGACAAGGCCCGGCTGGAGGAAATCGACCTGACGGTCAGTTATGCCATCGGCAAGACCTATTCGATCCAGGAATATGACCCGGCCGCAGCCCGGGCTGTCATCGAGCAGACCACGGTGCACAGCCGCGCTGACTGGTCGACCCGGCTTGAATGCCGCACGGAGTTGTCGGCCGGCCCGGACCATTTTCTGCTTCGGGCAAGACTGCGCACCTGGATCGATGGCAAGCGCTTCGTGGACCGGGACTGGGAGGAATCGATACCCAGGAAGTTTCTGTGATCGTGGCCACTAGTCCCTGGCCCGCAAACCGCTTCGGGCCGCCGCGGAATCAAGAATCATGCCGAGCATGGAGGCATAGTCGTGTCCGGCCCATTCGGCCATCATGGCCAGCTTGCCGTCAAAGTACCAGCTCGGGTTGGTATTGACATCGAGCACCCGGGGCACGCCGTCTTCGCCACAGCGGAAATCGATCCGGCAGTAGTCACGCAGTCCCAGCCGCTTGAACAGTTTGACCGAGGCATCGATCAGCTGGCTGTAGGTGATCTCGTCGAGATCAGCCTGGATCAGGTCAACCTGGTCGAGATAGGGGGAGTCCGGGTCGGCCTTCCAGCCGTAACTCTGAATGGGAACCAGGTTCGAATCAAGCCTGCTGAAATCCACCTCCAGCGGCGGAAGCACGGTAAACCCTTCTTCCGGGTTGCCGATCAGGCCGACGGTAAACTCCCGGCCGGTGAGGAAATCCTGCATGATTGCCTCGGGCCGGTCCAGCTCACCGGCCAGCCAGTTCAGATAGGCCTCGGCCTCGGCGGCATCGTGGACCACGCATTCCTCGACAATGCCGAAGCTCCCGCCACTGCTGTTTGGCTTGATCATGGAGGGATAGGTGGCCGGAACGATCAACGGGGCCGCTGCCAGATCGATATAGGTTTCGTTGGGAACTGCGATACCCATGCGGGCTGCGGCCATGCTCACAAGGGCCTTGTCGGTACTGATTATGATCGCTGCCGGATCTGCGCCGGTATAGGGAATATCTAGAATCTCCAGGTAGGCCGGCAAGTTGCTTTCAAGCTCCCAGTTGTTGCGATAGCCCATATCACACAAGTTGAGTACAAGGTCCGGCTTGCTGTTGCGCAGATCGTCAAGTAATCGCTCATGGTCGTCGAAGTAGACAAAGTGATAGCCGGAAATCCGTGGCAGGGTTTCCTTCAGTCGCTCAACCGCTCGGCTCGATTCCTCGCCCAGGTCACCTTCCACGGTATACGAACAGGGCAGTCGCGGGTCGCCCAGAAGCACCCCCACCTGAAGTGTTTCCCTTGTTTTGATTGATTCGGGCATGGACAGGCCTCCTGAAAATCGGGTCATGGGCATCCGCCGGGTCGCCAGTGAGGCTGGTATCGCCAGTCTCCGGCCGGAAGTCCTGCTGATGTGGCTACCGACAATATCATACGCGGGATCCCCGATATCCCGGCTCGCGCTCCACGAGGCTCAATGACGGGGGATCTCCATTCAATCTGAAATCGAAAAGTATTGCTGATCCAGGCCTAGGTGGAATTCAGCGACGCGTTCGCCGATTGCCAGTCCCGCGTTTTGGTTTGCTGTATCGCTTGAAGGTGATGTAGAAGGAAAAGGCGATCAGTAATATGCCGGCCAGTTTGCCCGCAGAATGGTTGACCACAAGCAGCAGAACAAGACCGGTCAGAAAATAAAGCAGGGGCAGCCAGATGTAGATGGGCCGGGGGATGAAAACCGGCTGTGTAAGAAACCTCATGGTCTCTTCCCCCCTTTCTGGATAAGTCCACCAATGCTAAATGAAGCACAAGGGACGTGTAAAGTGTTGATTAACATCACTCGATTGCCTTGCGCTTGTCGAAATCCCTCCATGGGATATCCTTAGAAAAGCGAGGCGCCGCAATTTCTGCAATCAAGGTTCGTGATTCCATAAGACCATGACAATCAGGGTTTCCAGGCGGGCCAGGGGATTCATTGCCAGTGCCGATGGGTCGGGGCAGGGAAAACCCGCTGTCAGCATCCGGCAACCGGTATCCCCGCTGGTACTGATGCATCACTTGTGCTCGGTCGGATACGATCAGCACGAGGTGGCGGTTGCAATTCTGGAGGCTGACCCGGATGCCTTCGAAGACACGGCGGGGCTGGACTGGGGGCTGGAGTGAGTCAACGGTTGGTCCGGCCAGTTGCCGGGCCGGTAGTGCATGTAGAATGGGCGGTTCCCGGGTATCGGATCATCGATTTTCCCGGCATTGCCTTCCAATATTCATACCTGGTTTTTGAGGAATTGAAATGCAGATGAAATTCGGATTCTCCTTTTGTCGCGGCAACATCCTGCCGAGTGCCGGCCTGATGGCCGCATTCCTGCTTCCGGCTCCCATGCTTGCCGATGAGCCGATCCGTATTGGTGCGACCATGTCGGAAACCGGGGCCTATTCCACCCAGGGCATTCCGGCGCGCAACGGTTACCGCCTGTGTGCCCGCCATGCCAACGACCAGGGGGGAGTGCTGGGTCGCGACGTGGAATTCGTGATCCACGATGACCAGTCGGACTCCGACAAGGCCATCGTGCTTTACGAAAAGCTGATTACTGAAGTAAAGGTGGATGCGGTCATGGGACCGTATGGCTCCACCCTGACCGAAGCGGTCGCACCGGTGACTGAAAAATACAGGCAAGTCATGATTTCACCGCTGGCGGCAACCACCTCGATCTGGGAACAGGGCAGGGAATATCTCTTCATGGTTCTGCCGCCGGCCGAACTCTTTCTTGCCGGGCTGATCGACATGGCGGATGAAAACGACCTCGGGAAGGTTGCCATCCTGGCCGAATACGCACTGTTTCCGAAGGCAGCAGGCACCGGAGCAGCAGATCTGGCCCGGGAGCGAGGCATGGAAGTGGTCCTGGACGAGACCTATTCTTCGGGAACCCGGGATTTCTCCGGGTTGCTTGAACGATTCGATTCAAAGGGCGTTGAAGTGTTCGGCATGGCAGCCTCGTCCCTGGGGGATTTTATTCTGGTTGTCGATCAGATGGCGGAAATGGATATCGACGTGGCGATGTTCGGAACCTCCGGCGCGGTCAATGAATTTCAGAAGGCCCTGGGTGAACGTGCCGAGTACGCCTACGGACTGTCGGCCTGGGAGCCGAGTCTCGAAAACCCTGGAATCGAGCGCTTCGTAAGTGACTACGAGGAAGAGTTCGATACCGCTCCGAGCTTCCATGCAGCCGGCGCTTATGGAAGTTGTCAGCTTTTCCTGGAGGCTATCGGCCGGGCCGAAAGCCTGGATGCCGACAAGCTGAGAGAAACGTTGCTGGATCTGGAAATGACCACCGTGTTCAGCGACTACGCCGTTGATGAGCGGGGATACCAGACGGCCAACAAGGGATTGTTCATCCAGTGGCAGGACGGGGAAAAGGTCGTTGTCTGGCCGGAGGATGTGGCAACCGGCCAGGCCCGGTTTCCCACACCGGGCTGGAAGGATCGCAACTGATCCAATTCGACTAACAGGGCAGTGGGCGATCAGGGCCTGCGGCTTTGCCGGTCCTCGGAGATCAGGCCTTCACCCATCAGCGGGCGGAATTCGCTCAACTCGATCCCCCGGGTATAGACCAGGTAATCCTCGCCTTCACGCATGGAATACTCTTCGATGAGCTCTTCCCGGCGAATGTTGGTCATGCCGTCGGTACTCATGCGGGCGCCGGGACCGACAAAACGGAACTCGCCGATCCGGTCCATGCCCTCCTCGTCCAGGTTGAGAAGTTCCTGGGGCCAGCGGACCACGTAGCGTGAATCATCCGTGGTGACCACGTGCAAGGCGCACCCGGCCGGGTTCCCCCGGTATTCACCATCCTCGTCGCGGATCAGAAACAGCAGGAAGCGGGGTTCTTCGTGCCATCCTTCGGCCCGCTGGAAGTAACATTCCTTATCGTGCAGCCCCTCCTCGGTCACCTGGATACGATCCATGGCCGAAGGGACCTTGTAGGGGATGAGGATATCGAACCAGGCTTCACCGCCCACCGGGATTTCCCTGCGGTATTCGTAGTCCAGGTGCTCGAGTTGGGCGAGCACGACCACATCGGAACTTGCAGCCAGTTGCTCGGGTGTCAGCGGGGCCTTCAGGAGGGTTTCTTCGTCCTCGGCCCAGGCAGCCAGGCTGGCTGTGATCAGGATTGCGGCAAGAAGCGTACGGAATGGTTTCATTAGTGTTTCCACAGGATTCGGGTTTATCAGGACCGTGACCGGACAGAGGCCTGTTACCGGTCGAAAGTTCCCTCGCACAGCGCCTGGCCAAATCTAATCGGAGCACCGGGCGTGATCTCCCGGCGCCACTCCGGCGCAGAAGCCGGTCTCAAAAGTATCACCGTCGAGCCCCAGTTGAAACGGCCCAGTTCTTCTCCCCGGCCCAGTCGGGGCCCGTGGCCGGTCTCATGGGAAACCCGGGAAATCTGTCCCGGGCGACGGTACTCGGCGTTTGTCCAGGCTGTCTCGATGCCCGAGACCAGCATGGCAGCGACCATGACCAGCCCCAGGGGTTCACCCTGGTCGGTGCGAAACACCATGGTCAGTCGCTCATTTCGGGCGAACAGGCCGGGTATGTGCCGGGCGGTCCGGTCGTTGACGCTGAACAGGCTGCCCGGGATATGGATCTCGGTCTCCAGGGTCGCCTGTGTGGGCATGTGAACCCGGTGGTAGTCCCGGGGTGCCAGATACAGGGTTGCAAACCGCCCATCGGCAAAGGGAGCGGCCAGGTCCTCGTCGCCCAACAGTTCGGCGGCAGTAAAGCCCTGTCCCTTGGCCTGGAAGATGCGTCCTTCCCGAATGGAACCGGCCTGGCTGACCCGTCCGTCACAGGGACAGGCCAGGCCCGCTTCGGGCGGGGCTATTTGCCGGACTCCGGGTTTCAAGGAGCGGGTGAAAAACTGGTTGAAGCTCTCGTAGGCGGCCGGATCGTCCGGCTGGGCTTGCGACATGTCGACCCGGAACAGACGAATGAAAACCCCGATCAGGGTTCCCTTGAACCACCCCACCCTGCAACGGCTGGCTGCCCTGGCAAGCCGGGACAGGCCGTTTTTGGGCAGCAGATATTGAAACCAGACAGCCAGACGCTCCAAGTTGCAGGCCCTTTCAGGAAGTGAGCTGGAACAGGTCGGCCACCAGGTCATCCCGGTCCAGTGGCGGGGGGAACCGGGCAATCAGGCGTCCGTCCGGGTCGATGAGCAGGATTGAGCTGGAATGATCCACGTTGTAGTAACCGGATTCGGAATCTGCCGCTTCCCGGTAGTAGACCATGCCCAGGTGCCGGGTCAGTTTGCCCAGTTCCTCGTGATCGCCGGTAACGGCCTTGAAGTCGTCGTTGAACCAGCGGGCGTAATCGCTCAGGGTTTCTCCCCGGTCGCGCTCCGGGTCAACGGAAACGAAAACCACCTGGGGCAGGGCGTTACGCGACATCGGCTCCATGGTTTCCATCGCCGAAGCGAGCAGGGCCATGGTGTCCGGGCAGATATCCGGACAGTGGGTGAATCCGAAGAACATCAGGCTCCACTGGCCTTCCAGTTCAGCCCGGCTGAAGGGCTGACCGTCCCCGGTCTCGAGCCTGAAGTCGATCAGGTCCCGGGGCTGGGGAAACATCTGGGCTGCCCGTAGTTCATGGCTGCGTGAGAGCATCCAGTTTCCGGCCAGAAGCCCGGCCGTTAGAAAGACAATGGCGGTCACGACGATGACGAGCGTGCGACCGTGGTGCAGTCGGGGAGTTATCATGGTCTGATTATATCAATCGTGTTGTGTGTAAAGATGAATCCATCCAACAATCGTAAGGGAAGAAAACTCCCGGGTTCAGGGGGGGGCAGGCTGACATTGGCCGACCTGGTGCGAAACGGAGCCAACGAAATGGAGGTCGCCGGGCTGCATTTTGGCCACGGAACGGCAAACGCCTTTGACGAGGCCTGCTGGATGGCTTCTCATGTGCTGCAACTGGCGCCGGATTTTGATTCCAGGGAATTCGACCGCCCGGTTGCAGATGAAGTCCGGAAAAAGTTCCAGTCTCTGGTTGCCGAACGCATCCGGACCCGAAAGCCGCTGGCCTATCTGCTTGGCAGGGCCTGGTTTGCCGGCCTTTGTTTCGAGGTCGACGAGCGGGCGCTGGTTCCCCGTTCACCACTTGCCGAACTCATTGTGGAAGGTTTTTCACCCTGGGTGGACCCGTCACGACTTCACCGGGCAGTGGATGTGGGAACCGGGTCGGGCTGCCTGGCCATCGCGTTGGCCCTATACTGGCCGAACCTTGTCGTCGATGGCCTGGATATAAGCCCCGACGCCCTGGCCCTTGCCCGTCGCAATGCGATTGCCCTGGGGGTTGAAGACCGGGTGCGCCTTTTCGAATCGGACCTGCTCGAGGGAATCGGGGATACCCGGTATGACCTGATCATTTCCAATCCCCCCTATGTGCCTGCCATTTCCATGGAGCTTCTTCCCGCTGAATACCGGCACGAGCCGGCCCTGGGGCTGGCTGCGGGTGCCGATGGTCTGGACCTGGTCCGCCGCCTCCTGAGCCAGTTGCCCGACCACCTGACTCCGGATGGCATCGCAGTGATCGAGGTAGGCGAAGCCTGGCCGGCACTGGATGCCTTGCTGCCCAAGGCGCCCTTTACATGGCTGGAGTTCAAGCGGGGTGGGGAAGGAGTGTTCCTGCTTGACGCCGATGGTGCCCGGGAGGTCGCCAGGACCCTGGGCGGGGTACACTAGCCCCGAACTTCCGGCTCCCCTCCGGATTCGTTTACCATGACAACTGGCATTACAACCGGCTTTTTCCAGCCCGAGAGCAATCATGGCGTTTAACAGTTTCGGGCGCGTTCTGGTGGTCACGACCTTTGGCGAAAGCCATGGTCCGGCTATCGGATGCGTGGTAGACGGATTTCCGCCGGGCATGGAGATTTCGGAAGAAGAGATTCGTGATGAATTGCTGCGCCGGGCCACAGGAAAGTCCCGGCATACCTCCCAGCGCCATGAAAAAGAGGATGTGAAGATTCTCAGCGGGGTGTTCGAAGGCCGGACCACGGGAACGTCCATTGCGCTGGTTGTAGAAAACACCGATGCCCGCTCGAAGGACTACACCCGGATTTCCCGGCAGTTCCGGCCCGGTCATGCCGATTACACCTACCACCACAAGTACGGGATCCGGGACTGGCGAGGGGGTGGGCGCTCGTCCGCCCGGGAGACGGCCATGCGGGTAGCCGCCGGCGCCCTGGCCCGAAAATACCTGGACGCACATTTCGGGATCCGGATCACCGGCTGGTTGTCCCGGCTGGCCGATATTGTCTGCGACGAGCAGTTCGTGGCCGAGTCCATCGACGACAACCCCTTCTTTTGCCCCGACCCGGACCGGGTCGGAGAACTGGAGGCATTCATGCAGCGACTGAGGAAGTCCGGGGATTCCGCCGGTGCCCTGGTCAAAGCTCGCGCCACCGGAGTCCCTCCGGGCTGGGGAGCACCGGTCTATGCCAAGCTCGACGCCGACCTGGCCGGGGCCATGATGTCCATCAATGCCGCCAAGGCGGTGGAAATCGGTGCCGGGATGAATTCGGTGGTGCAAAAAGGAACCGAGCACCGGGACGAGATTACTCCGGAGGGCTTTACAGGCAACGATGCGGGCGGTGTACTGGGAGGGATCAGCACCGGTCAGCCGGTGGAAGTTGGTGTGGCATTCAAGCCAACCTCTTCGTTGCGGCTGCCTGGCCGGAGCGTGGATGTGGAAGGTAATCCGGTGGAGATCGTGACCACGGGGCGTCATGACCCCTGCGTCGGGATTCGGGCGACCCCCATCGTCGAGGCGATGCTTGCCCTGGTGTTGATGGACCATTGTCTCCTGCACCGGGCCCAGTGCGGTGATGTCGGGCCCCAGCAGCCGAGGATTCCTGGATGAAATCTGGAAATGACAGAAAATATGACGTTGCAGTCGTCGGTGCCACCGGCGCGGTCGGGGAGGCCATACTCGAAATCCTGGCATCCCGGAAATTTCCCGCAGGCCGGGTCCACGCCCTGGCCAGCGAAGCATCCGTGGGGCGCAGTGTGACCTTCGGGCACCGGAGTCTGCCTGTCGATGACCTGGCCACGTTTGATTTCGAAGGATGTGATTTTGCGCTGTTTTCCGCGGGCAGCCGGGTTTCGGAAGAAGCCGTTCCCCGGGCAGCAAGGGCCGGTTGCGTGGTTATCGACAATACTTCCCGGTTTCGAATGGACCCGGACGTCGCCCTCGTCATTCCTGAAATCAACTCGGCGGTTCTCGACGGTTGCAAGGGCGGGGACATCATTGCCAACCCCAACTGTTCGACCATCCAGATGCTGATGGCCCTGTGGCCCCTCCATGCCGAAGTCGGAATCGAACGGGTTGATGTGGCAACTTACCAGTCCGTTTCCGGAGCCGGTCGGCCGGCACTGGAGGAACTGGCCCGGCAGTCGGCCGACCGGTTCAATTTCCGGGACCCGCAAGCCAAGGCCCTGTCGGCCCCCATCGCCTTCAATGTCATCCCCCAGATCGACGAGATCGGGGAGAACGGTTATTCCGGCGAAGAAATGAAGATGCACAACGAGACCCGGAAAATTCTTGACGACGACCGGGTTGTGGTCAGTGCCACGGCGGTCCGGGTGCCAGTCTTTTATGGCCATGGCGAGGCGATCCATGTCCGGTTGCGCCAGGCCCTGGAACTGTCCAGGGCAGCGGAGTTGATCGGCGAAGCGGCTGGCGTTCGCCTGGTTGAGCGGGGTTCGGAGGGGCCTGTGACGCCGTTGACCCATGCCGCCGGCCGGGATGAGGTCGTCGTCAGCCGTCTCCGGCGGGACCTGGGCGACGAACGGGTTTTGTGTATGTGGGTGGTAGCCGACAATGTACGCAAGGGAGCCGCACTCAACGCCGTCCAGATTGCCGAACGGCTGGTCGAGGGTCGGGCCGGGAAGTGAAAGGGACGGGGTTCTCGAAACCCCGGTGCAAAGGATTGCCGGCTGGCCTTCTGCTACCATCCATTGCTAAACTCCAGTGACAAGTAAAAAAATACCCATAAACCGTTCCCGGGGAAGACATTTTATGAAAAGCTGCCACGCAAATTACTGGATGGTTGCCGGTCTTGTAACAGGACTGATGGCAGCTTCTGGTTCGGTCATGGCTCTTGGCCTTGGAGAGGCCCGCGTGGACTCCTATCTCAATCAACCGCTGGAAGTGGAAATCCGGCTGGTCGAGGCCTCGGCCGAGGAACTGGATTCGCTGACCGTTGAACCCGGATCCCCGGAAGATTATCAGCGGGTCGGGCTGGATTCGGGTGTACTTCAGGCCCGGTTGACGGCTACCCTGGATCGGTCTGTCAGTCCCCCGGTAATCCGGCTGGTCTCCGAAGAGCCAATCAATGACCCGGTTTTCCAGGTCCTGGTCAATGCTCGCTGGGCCAGCGGGCGGGTACTACGGGAATATACGCTTTTCCTCGATCCGCCTGCGGTCGATTCCCGCGCTCCGGGAGTCGCCCGGCACGAACCGGCCCCGACCGAGCCCCGTGCCGAACCGGAGCCTGCCGAACCCCGTCCCGAACCTGATACGCCGGATGAGCCGCCACGCCGTCCGGCGGCAGAGCCGTCCCCGGAGCCGCGACCCGAGCTGGAACCTGAGCCAGAGCCTGAGCCTGAGCCGGAACGCCCCGCCGAACCGGGCTGGCGATCGGTGGAGCGGGGTGACACCCTGTGGGGTATTGCCAGTGACTGGCGGCAGGACCGGACCCTGAACATGTCCCAAGTCATGCTGGCCTTTCTCGAGGCCAACCCGCATGCATTTGCCGGGCAGAACGTGAACCGGTTGATCAGCGGAGTGGATTTGGAAGCACCTTCCGAGGCCGATGTGCGAGCCATCGAGGTGCGACGGGCCGAACAGGAAATCCAGGCACAGATGGAAGCCTGGCAGTCATTGGCCGGAGAAGACCTGCCAGTGGTCTCCGATGCCGCGGTAGCTGCCCGGGAGCCTGAAGACGAGGTCGTGGAAGACGACGATCATGACCTGTTCCCTGACCCGGATGACGAGCAGCTTGATGAGCCGGCGGTTGATGACGCACCGTCCGAAGAAATGGCCCAGGTCGAGCCGGAAGACGACCATCGCCTGCAACTGGTGCCCCCGGAGGATGACGCCCCGGCCGAAGGCGCGGCTGACGGCGACCCGGAGGCCGAGGATGCGGAAGTTCGCCGTCTGCGTGCCGCCCTTGCTCGAACGGAAGAGGAGCTTTTTACGTTTCAGCTGGAAAACGAGGAACTGAATCGGCAGGTTGAGGCCCTGCGGGATGCGCTGGATGCCCGGGAGCAGGGATTCGCCGTACCTGACAGTGAATTGGCCGAGCTGGAATCCCGACTGCGGGAGGCAAGACTGACTGCCGTGGAAGAGTCCGACCTGGTTTCCGAAGATGATCCGGATCCGGTTGAAGGTTATTTCGAGGGCCTGGGGGAAAGCCTGGGAATGGTTGACGAAGAGGAAGACGAGGATGCAGATGCAGGCCCGGTTCCCGGTATGGAAGCCGATGATCCTGAGGCCCCGGCGGAAGAAGATGATCCGGCTGACGAGATGGCACCGACCATGGCAGAGTCCGACGATACTGAATTGCGGGGTCTGGGCTACTGGCTCCGCCAGCCGATCGTCTGGGGCAGTGCCCTGGGCGCGCTGCTCCTTTTGCTTCTGGGCAGCTTGTTCCTGCTGAGGCGTCGAGACGAAGCGGTGGAAACGGACTCAGCCGAAATCGGTTCAGTCCGTTCCCGGGAAGAGCCGGCAACAGTTGTTCAGCCTATCGGCAGTGATGAGCCGGACCTGGTCGAGAACCAGCGCCGGCAGATTGCCGCCGAGCCCGGCAACCTGGCCGCCCATCTCGTCTTGTTGCGTCTGCTTGCCGATAAGGAAAGCCCACGACAATTCGGCCAGGCGCTCGACGAGATGTTTGCCCAGGTCGATGACGAGGATGCCGTGGAATGGCACGAGGCGATGGCCCTGGCCCGGATCCATGTTCCCGAGCATCCCCTGGTGGCCCCGGATTCCGATAGAGCGCGGGAGCATGCCGATGATACCGACGAGGACTCCGAGGCCGATGATCTCCTGAGAATTCTTGGCGAAGATGACGACCTGGAGGCCGCCGATTCCGATTTGGAACTCCCGGAAACCGACTCGTCTGATCAACCGGAGTCGACCCTGTTCGACGCTGATGGAGATGAGGCACCGGAAGATATCGATTTTGATTCACTTTCCGGTTTCGATGACCAGCAGGATTCTTCCCCTGACACCGTCCGGCAGGATTCCAGGGATGATGAAGACGAGGACGATTTCCTGTCGGGTGACCTGGATTCGCTTCCAGGCGTCGATAAGGACTCTGAGCAAACGTCCCCGGGTGCCGATGCAGATTGGGATGACGACAGCCTGGAATTCGGCCTTGAGGATTTTCAGACCGATCAAGCTGCCGATGAATCCGCTGAAAAGCCTCGATCGTCGGAAGATGAGTCCGATCAGGATGCCCTGGAGTTTGACCGGGACCTTGATTCCATCGGACTCGAACCGGAGTCCGATACCGGGACTGATGATCCGGCAGATGATTCCCCTGAAGGGGATGAGTTGAGCGACGATCTGGTCAGCATCGCCATGGGTGATGATGATCGGATCGGGCAGGGCTCCGTGGAGTCGACGGAAGTCTCCTCGGACGATCCTGATTTGTCTGATGATATCGGGGATCTGGAAGGAGACCTGGACAGCTTCCGGGAGGATACGGCCGGTGTTGAACCGGGCCGGGCCGCCGAGGCAGACGACACGTTCACACTGGGTGAGGATGATGCGGAGGTGAAGCTGGATCTTGCCCGGGCCTATGTATCCATGGGAGACAAGGAAGCCTCCCGAACGATTCTCGAGGAAGTGCTGGAAGAAGGCACGGAGGCCCAGCAGGAAGCAGCACGGAAGCTGCTGGACGAGCTTTGATCTTTCGCATTTCCGAAAGGGCTCGGGCCAGCCGGCGGCAAGGCGGGTGGCATGCGTCTGGCACTTGGGCTTGAATACAACGGTACCGGATTTTACGGATTCCAGCGCCAGCGCCAGAGCCCGACGATCCAGGAAAGCCTGGAGGCAGCCCTGGGTCGGGTCGCCAATGTACCGATTCAGGTGAATTGCAGCGGGCGCACCGATACAGGGGTTCATGCCCTGGAGCAGGTGGTGCATTTTGATACCCGTGCCGAGCGCAATGAACGGGACTGGGTCCTCGGTTGCAACAACTACCTTCGTCCCGGAATCTCGGCACTGTGGATACGTGCCGTGGATGACGATTTTCACGCCCGCTTCAGCGCCACCGCGCGAACCTATCGGTACCGGATTCTCAATCGCTGGGTTCGGCCGGGAGTCGACCGGGGCCGGATGGCCTGGTTTCCGGAGCCACTGGATGATGTGCTTATGGACCGGGCGGCCCGGGTACTGGTCGGAACGCAGGATTTTTCATCATTTCGTGCCGCCGGATGCCAGGCTTCCGGTCCGGTAAGAACTGTCCACCATGTGCGGGTAAGCCGGACCGGAAACGAAGTCACGCTGGAAATCACGGCCAATGCATTTCTCTATCACATGGTTCGCAACATCGTCGGAAGCCTTGTGCGGATCGGCTGCCGACAGCGCCCGCCCGAATGGCTGGAGGAGGTCTTGAAGATACGGGACCGGAGTCGGGCCGGGTTTACTGCCCAGGCTGAGGGTTTGTATTTCGTCGGCGCAGCGTATGACCGGAAATTCGGTTTGCCCGTCGGTCAGCCAGTTGCCTTCCCCCGTGGCTGGAATTTGTCATGATTTCTGCAGGCCATCGAGGCCAACGGGTCCGGGTCAAGATCTGCGGAATTACGCTGCCCGAGGATGCCCGGAAAGCCGCGGAACTCGGTGTCGATGCCATCGGGCTGGTGTTCACCGGCGCCAGTCCCCGGAAAGTGACACCAGAGGCCGGACTGACCATTTGCGATGGTTTGCCACCGTTTGTCTGCCGGGTGGGACTTTTCATGGACACCGATGCCGACGAAGTCCGCTCGGTCCTTGACCAGGTCCCCCTGGACTGGCTCCAGTTTCACGGCTCGGAGTCAGAAGAATACTGTCATTCGTTCGGTCGCCCGTACATCAAGGCGCTGGGAATGGCCGGTGGCCAGTCGGACTTCGACATCTTCCCGTCGGCTGCCGCCCTGCTTGTCGACAGCCACGCTCCGGGCCAGGCCGGCGGTACGGGAAAGACGTTTGACTGGGACCGGTTGCAAGCTCCCCGACGACCCTGGATTCTGGCCGGTGGATTGAAGCCGGAAAATGTGGTTCGGGCCATCAATCAATTGCATCCGCCGGGGGTGGATGTTTCATCCGGGGTGGAAGCTTCACCCGGTATAAAGGATCATGGTCGAATGAAAGAGTTCATGGAGGCAATTGAACGTGGATGAGCACGCAGTCGTAACCCCGGCAAGGATCGGTTTGCCCGACGAGCAGGGGCACTTCGGCAGTTTCGGTGGCCGGTTTGTGGCAGAAACTCTCATGGGTGCCCTTGAGGAGCTTGAAACGGCCTGGCTGCGCTATCGGGATGATGCCGAATTCATGGGTCGACTCGATGCCGATCTGGCCCGATTCGTGGGCCGTCCCTCGCCGATCTATTTCGCCGAGCGCCTGACCCGGGAAGCCGGCGGTGCGCGAATTCTTTTCAAGCGGGAGGATCTCAATCATACCGGCGCTCACAAGATCAACAATACCGTAGGCCAGGGGCTGCTAGCGCGGGCGATGGGAAAGCATAGGGTGATCGCCGAAACTGGTGCCGGCCAGCACGGGGTGGCCTCGGCAACGGTTGCCGCTCGCCTGGGCATGGAATGTGCCGTTTACATGGGCGCCGAGGACGTTCGGCGTCAGGCAACCAATGTCTACCGCATGAAGCTCCTCGGGGCAAAGGTCATCCCGGTGGATTCGGGCTCGCGCACGCTCAAGGACGCGCTCAACGAGGCCATGCGGGACTGGGTAACCAATGTGGATGACACCTTCTACATTCTCGGTACGGTGGCAGGACCGCACCCCTATCCGGCCATGGTGCGTGATTTCAACGCGGTCGTCGGCCGGGAAGCCCGCCGGCAGATGCTCGACGATGAAGGCTGTCTCCCGGATGCCCTGGTGGCCTGTGTAGGTGGCGGATCCAATGCCCTCGGGCTGTTCCACCCCTTTATCGATGATGAATCCGTCGCCTTTTTCGGGGTCGAGGCGGCCGGGCGGGGCCTTCATACCACCGAACATGCCGCCAGCCTCTGTGCCGGCCGGGTCGGGGTGCTTCACGGCTCCCGGACCTACCTGCTCGACGATGACGGGGGCCAGATACGGCATACCCACTCGGTTTCCGCCGGACTGGATTATCCCGGCGTAGGCCCCGAACATGCCTGGCTGAAAGATACGGGTCGGGCCGAATATGTGGGCATAACCGACCGGGAAGCGCTGGATGCATTTCACAAGCTCACACGACTTGAAGGCATCATGCCGGCCCTGGAGACCGCCCATGCGGTGGCCTACGGTATGAAGCTGGCGGCCCGGATGAGGCCGGACCAGTCGATCCTGGTCAATCTTTCAGGACGTGGCGACAAGGACATCAATACGGTGGCCGAAGAGGAGGGGATCGAGCTTTGAATCGAATCGATGCCCGTTTTGCGAAATTGCGCCAGTCCCGCCGGGCCGGGCTGATCCCCTACATCACCGCCGGACACCCGAACCCGGACTGGACCGTATCGATCATGCATGCCCTGGTCGAGTCCGGGGCCGACCTGATTGAACTGGGCGTGCCCTTTTCCGACGTCATGGCCGACGGACCGGTCATCCAGCATGCCTGTGCCAGGGCGCTGGAACAGGGGATGACCTGGCAGCAGGTGCTGGCGATGGTTGCCGAGTTCCGCCGCCGTGATCCCCACACGCCGGTGGTGCTCATGGGATACATGAACCCCATGGAGCGTCGAGGCATGGAGGCTGCGGTTGGGGAGTCCGCCCGGGCCGGAGTGGACGGGTTGCTGATCGTCGATTGCCCGGTGGAGGAATCGGCCGAACCCCTTGCCCTGCTGGCCGGCAATGACATGCACCAGATTTGCCTGGCTGCACCCACGACCAGACCGGCCCGCCTGGAGCGGCTGGCCTCGGTGGCCGGTGGGTTCATCTACATGGTCTCCCTCAAGGGAGTTACCGGCTCGGCGGCCCTGGATATTGACAGCCTGGCAGGCCCGATTGGCCGGATCCGGGAACTGACCGATTGTCCGATCGCCGTTGGATTCGGGATCCGGGAGGCTGCCCAGGCAGCGGCGGTGGCCGGGATCGCCGATGGAGTCGTTATTGGCTCGGCCCTGGTTTCAGTCCTGGATGAGTGCAAGAATCTGCCGGATGCAGTGGCCGCGGTCCGGCAATTTGTTGAACCAATCCGAAAGGCCATGGACAATAACCGTGAGCTACCCTCAACGCCTGGTCGCCCTGCGGTCGGCGAAACCTGAATTTCATGAAATGAAGAGTCTATGAGCTGGTTTCAGAAACTGATGCCCTCGCGTATCCGTACCGAGGGAGCAAAGAGCCGCAAGGTGCCCGATGGCCTGTGGACAAAGTGCAAGAGCTGCGATGCGGTCCTGTACCGGCCGGAGCTGGAGCGCAGCATGCACGTTTGTCCAAAGTGCAGCCACCACATGTCCCTGACCGGCCGAGCCCGGCTGGATGCCTTTCTTGATGACGATGGCCGCGAGGAACTGGGCCGGAATCTGATGCCCACAGATCCGTTGAAGTTCAAGGACAGTCGGCGTTATAGGGAGCGATTGAGCGCAGCCCAGAAACAGTCCGGTGAAAATGATGCCCTGATCGTAATGCAGGGCACGGTGCTGGATTTGCCGGTGGTCGCCTGTGCATTCGATTTCAATTTCATGGCCGGGTCCATGGGTTCGGTGGTTGGCGAGAAGTTCATGGCCGCGGTCAATCGCTGCCTGGACCAGGAATTGCCCCTGGTGTGCTTTACCGCATCCGGCGGGGCCCGGATGCAGGAGGGCCTGTTTTCACTTATGCAGATGGCCAAGACCTCTGCCGGTCTGGCGCGTATGGCCGAGCAGGGTCTCCCCTATATTTCGGTACTTTCCCATCCCACCACGGGCGGCGTTTCGGCCAGCCTGGGCATGCTTGGCGACATCAATATCGGTGAACCCGGTGCCCTGATCGGCTTTGCCGGACCCCGGGTGATCGAGCAGACTGTGCGCGAGCGGCTCCCCGAAGGCTTCCAGCGTAGCGAGTTCCTGGTCGAAAAGGGTGCTATCGACATGATCGTCGACCGACGGGAAATGCGCGAGCGGATCAGTACTCTGCTGGATCTGATGACCGGGGCCGGGCGGGTGCGGGGCGAGGCTCTGGAGATCACGGAGATCATGGCCGAGCAGCAACCCTCCCCGCCGGCCGAGGGCAGCGAGGGGGACAAGGTGGAGCCCGATTCGGCCGACACCGATACCGATTCTGACTCGGATTCGGATGCCTCCGGCCGCCCGGCTTCCTGACCGCCAGTCTCGACCAAACCGGTGAAGCAGATTGACGACGGGCCGGCACTGAAAGCCTGGCTCAAGCGGCTGGAAGCGCGCAATCCCCGGGAAATCGAGCTTGGGCTGGACCGGGTCCGCACAGTGTTCGACCGGCTTGCCCCGAATCTGGCCGGAAGCGTGATCATCACGGTGGGCGGGACCAACGGCAAAGGCTCAACCGTAGCCTGCCTGGATGGTTTGTTCCGGGCTGCCGGCTACTCGGTGATGACCTATACCTCCCCCCACATTCTGCAATTTGCTGAGCGCATGGGTTTTGACGGGAGTCAGCTGGACGAACAAGCCATTGTGGAGAGCATGGAGCGGGTCGAGGCCTGTCGTGACTCGACACCCCTTACCTATTTCGAGCACACGACACTGGCCTTTTTTGACCAGGCCGGAACCCGGGCCCCGGATGTCATCGTGCTGGAAGTCGGCCTCGGAGGGCGACTCGATGCGGTCAATGTGGTTGACCCGGATGTGGCCATTGTCACCACCGTGGCCCTGGACCATCAGGACTGGCTGGGAGCCGACCTGGATTCCATCGGCAGGGAAAAGGCCGGAATTGCCCGGCCGGGCCGGCCGTTGATTATTGGCCAGCACCATCCCCCGGAAGGTCTTGTTGCCGCCGTTGAGCAAATCGGCGGGCGAATCTTCCAGGCTGGCCGGGATTTTGACTGGCAAAACGACCCCCCTGGCTGGACACTTGACTGGCCGGGTGGATCCCATCGCTTTGCAATGCCGGACCTGGCGGGACGACACCAGTTGGCCAATCCGGCCTGTGCCTGGATGGCAGCGCGTTGCCTGGCTGACCGGCTGGACTGCAAGCCGGAACACCTTGCGGTTGCGCTTGAAGGCGTTCAGCTACCCGGGCGATTCCAGCGACTCCCGGGTCGACCGGAGATCATCCTGGATGTGGCCCACAACCCCCAGGCGGCCCGGGGGCTGGCCGATGCCCTGGGAGATGGGGCCGGCAAGACCCTGGCGGTATTTGCCATGCTGGCAGACAAGGATGCCGGTGAAGTTGCCAGGGCGTTGGCAGGGCATGTGGATCACTGGTTCTGTGCAGGTCTGGGGGGGGTACGGGGACGAAAGGGAGCCGATCTGGCCGATTGTGTGCGCCATATTACTGTCACAGCCCCGGTGGAAGCGTTAGAATCGGTTCCCGTTGCCCTCAGCCGGGCCCTGGAAGTTGCCGACCGGTCAGACCGGGTATTGGTATTCGGGTCCTTTCATACGGTAGGTGAGGCGCTGAAAGCCCTGAACAGGAGCCACTGAATCCAATGGACAAGGTTCTCAAGCAGCGTCTGGTGGGCGCAACCATCCTGATCGCTCTGGCAGTCATTTTTGTTCCCATGCTCTTCCAGTCCCCGGACAGGGATGTGGACCGTGCCTCCGGAATCGATGTCCCCGAAGAACCCGGGGAAGCCCTGGAGACCCGCCGTCTGGCCATGGATCCGGAGCGCGCTCGTCAGCGGGAGGAAACCGATCCGCCGGAAGAGGCTCAGGTGCCTGAACCGGAGCCGGTGGACCCGGAGGCGCCGGATGCCGAGCCCGTTCCGGATTTGCCGGAAGCCCAACCAGAGGTGCCGGAGGAAGAACCGTTCCATGAAGCGCCGCCGGAAATCGATGGTGCTCCGGAAACCGAGCCTGAACCGGAACCCGAGCCCGATCCGGAACCTGAGCCAGAGCCAGAGCCAGAGCCTGAAGCCGAGCCGGACCTTGCCGAAATGACGGGTTGGCTGGTCCAGGTTGCAAGTTTCGGAAGTTCCGAATCGGCCGGACGGGTTGTCGAACAGCTTGAATCCCTCGGCTACGAAACCCTGACCGATATCATCGAACGGGGGGAATCCCGGCTCCACCGGGTCCGGGTTGGCCCGTTCGATTCCGAATCCAACGCCCGGCGGGCCCGGGATCAGATCAGGCAGACCGTCAGTGGGGTTGAACCCCAGGTCATGCGGGCTCCAGGGGCGGTGGCAGATGCACCGGATCTGGATGAAGGCCGGTTTGCCGTCCAGGTTGGCGTCTTTTCCAGTCGGGAAAATGCCGAGGCACTCAAGGAGCAGATCGAAGGCCAGGGATTTACCCTCTTTCTTGGCGAGCAGGAGACCGGGGAGCGTACGATCTGGCGAGTTCGAGTCGGCCCGGTGTCCGACCGGGATGAAGCCCGGACCCTCCAGGAGCAGCTTGAGGAGGCCGGATACGAGGGCATGGTCGTCGGCCATCCATGAGCTGGGTGGACCTGGTGATCGTATCGGTCATCGGGATTTCCGTTATCGTCAGCCTGTTTCGCGGACTCATTCAGGAGGTCTTTTCCCTGCTTGTATGGATCGGTGCGGTCTGGTTGGCCCTTCAGTTTGCCGGATCCCTGGCCGAAGGGCTTGAACCCTGGGTGGATCTGCCCTCGGCGCGGGTCATAATCGCTTTTGTCGGGATCTTCCTGGTTGTTCTGGTGACCGGAGCCCTGGTTAACTACCTGCTTGGGCGCCTGGTCAAATCCACCGGACTGTCGGGCACCGACCGGCTTGCCGGAGGATTGTTCGGTGCCCTTCGTGGGATAGTGCTGGTCCTGGTGGCGGTGGTGATTGCCGGATTCACACCATTTCCAGAGGATCCCTGGTGGCAGGAGTCACGCCTGCTTCCCGAGTTTGAACGGCTTGGGCAGTGGGCCATGCAATATATGCCCGAGAGCATCCAGGAATACCTGGTTGTACCCGATGAAATGACGGAAATGGAGTCGAGCTGATGTGTGGAATCGTAGGAATCGTCGGTCATGATCCGGTTGCCGGACGGCTGTACGATGCTTTGACCATTGTTCAGCACCGGGGCCAGGACGCAGCCGGAATTGCCACGCTCGACGGGGACAGGATCCGGTTGTACCGCGGCATCGGGCTGGTTCGCGATGTCTTTACCGCCCGGGCCATGGCCGGTCTCGACGGCAATTGTGGCATCGGCCATGTGCGCTACCCCACTGCGGGCGCAGACCGACCCGACGAAACCCAGCCCATGTATGTCAATTCCCCCTTTGGCATCGTGCTGGGACACAACGGCAACCTGATCAACAGCGAGGAACTGGCCAGGGAGCTGTTCAATGGGGACCGTCGGCACCTCAACACCGATTCGGACTCCGAGGTTCTGCTCAATATCCTGGCCCATGAACTAGCCCAGGAGTCCGGTTCCGAAGTGACTCCGGAGGCGGTATTCCGGGCGGTCGATACGCTTCATCGCCGATGCAAGGGCGGGTATGCAGCCATTTCCATGATTGCCGGGTTCGGCCTGCTGGCTTTCCGGGACCCCAACGGCATTCGCCCGGCCGTGGTCGGGCAGCGCGAGACCCCGACAGGGACGGAATACATGGTGGCCTCGGAAAGCACAGCCCTGGACTTGCTGGGGTTCGAGCTGATCGATGATCTGAAGCCCGGTGAAGCCGTTTTGCTTACCCTGGACGGCCGGATGCACCGGCACAGTTATCCCGGGCCGACGACCCACACCCCGTGCATCTTCGAATACGTTTACTTTGCCCGGCCCGACTCCCTGATCGATGATGTTTCGGTCTACAAGGCACGACTGAGGATGGGAGAGAAGCTGGCCGAACGCATTCTCCGGGAGTGGCCTGACCACGATATCGATGTGGTCATTCCGATCCCGGATACCTCCCGCACCGCCTGCCTGCCCCTGGCCCACATGCTGCAGGTCAAGTATCGGGAAGGACTGATCAAGAATCGCTATATCGGCCGGACTTTCATCATGCCCGGCCAGGCCCAGCGGGCCCGATCCGTGCGGCGCAAGCTCAACACGATTTCCCTGGAGTTTCGCAACAAGAATGTCCTGCTGGTTGACGATTCCATTGTCCGAGGTACGACTTCGCGCCAGATCATCCAGATGGCCCGGGATGCCGGTGCCCGGAAGGTCTATCTTGCGTCAGCCTCTCCCCCGGTGCGATTTCCCAATGTCTACGGCATCGACATGCCGGCAGCCCGGGAATTGATCGCCGCCAGCCGTTCCGACGAGGAAGTCTGCGCCGAGATCGGGGCCGACCGGCTGTTTTACCAGGAACTGGATGATCTTGTGGAAGCCTGCCAGGAGGGCAATCCGTCCATCAAGGCTTTCGACACCTCCTGTTTCAGCGGCCAGTACGTGACGGGTATTGACCAGGAGTATCTATCCGAGCTCGAACTTCGCCGCTCCGATGCAGCTCGAAGCGCCCGCAGGGAGACGGGCAGTTAGTGTACCCCGCCACTACCTCATCACGCCTTGTTCACCAACCAACCGGGTATCGTGCCGGTCATGAGCAGCGTTGCCATTGTCTGGTTCCGGCGGGACTTGCGGCTTGCCGACAACCCGGCCCTCGACCACGCCAGAAACCACCACGACCGGGTGGTCGGGGTGTATATCCACGATGTAGCCGCCGAAGGCCGATGGACGGCGGGTGCTGCCAGTCGCTGGTGGCTTCATCACAGCCTCCGGTCACTGTCCTCGGATCTGAGCAAACGCGGGGGGCGATTGCTGATCTATTCCGGCGATACCCGTCGGCGACTTGGCCGTCTGATCGACGACACCGGCGCCCGGGGGTTGTACTTCAATCGACTCTACGAACCCGACCTCGTCCGGCAAGACCGGAAGATCTGCTCCTGGCTCGAGAACAGGGAGCGGATCGAGGTTCGAAGTTTCCGTGCCGGGTTGTTGTTCGAGCCCTGGGAATTGACGCGGGACAATGATCACCCCTATCGGGTATTCACCCCGTTCTGGAACCGGATGCAGAAACAATGGCGGCCAGTTACCGCCTGTCCCCAACCCCGCGCACTTTCCGTCCCGGACAAGCTGCCGGAAGACCACGGGCTGGACCGGCTTGATCTCCTGCCCGAAATTCCCTGGGATGAGGGTCTGGCCGATACCTGGACGCCGGGGGAGAAGGGTGCCCGTCGACGGCTTGAAAGGTTTGCCGACCAGGGGGTTGGTGATTACGCCAGGGTCCGGGACATCCCGGGGCGGGATGGGACATCGTGCCTTTCGCCCCACCTGCACTTTGGCGAAGTCTCACCGGGCCAGGTCTGCCTGGCGCTGGATGCCTCGGGCAGCCTTCCGGGAGGGCGCGGTGCCCTTGCCCATGTACGGGAACTGGCCTGGCGGGAGTTTTCGGCAAGCTTGCTGTTTCATTTCCCGGACACCCCGGATAAACCTCTGAATGAACGATTTGCAAGCTTTCCCTGGCGGTCCGGATACTCCCGGGACCTGGCAGCCTGGAAGCAGGGACTGACAGGAATTCCCATGGTTGATGCGGGCATGCGCCAGCTGTGGCATACAGGCTGGATGCACAATCGGGTGCGCATGCTTGTTGCCTCCTTTCTGACCAAGAATCTTCTCATTCCCTGGCAGGAAGGGGCACGCTGGTTCTGGGATACCCTGGTGGATGCGGACCTGGCCAACAACACCCAGGGCTGGCAATGGACCGCCGGCTGCGGTGCCGATGCGGCCCCCTATTTTCGTATTTTCAATCCGGCCACCCAGGGGGAGCGGTTTGACGGACAGGGTGAATACATCCGTCGCTGGATTCCCGAACTGGCCGGCTTGCAGGAAAAGGCGATCCACGCTCCCTGGACAGCCCGACCCGAAGTGCTCGACCAGGCAGGCATTGTCCTGGGCCGGGATTACCCGAAACCCCTGGTGGATCTGAAAGCGTCGCGCAGTCGGGCGCTGGAAGCCTGGGAACGAATCCGGCACGCCGATTGACCCCATCCCGACCCCGTGATAGAACCGTGGGCTGATACTTCCCGGATGCTAGTCAACTTGGACAAGCCCCGTCGAGAGCCCATCACCAGGGTGGATACCGCCTGGTTGCGGATGGAATCACCGACCAACCTGATGATGATCACCGGCGTGATTGTGCTTGATGATGCGGTCGACTTCCCTTTGCTCAAGGAAATCATCCGGACCCGGTTTCTTTCCTTTCCCCGGTTTGCCTGTCGCCCGGTCCAGCACAATGGCAGAGGCTACTGGGAACGGGATGAGCATTTCGAGATCACCGCCCATGTCCGGCGCACAGCCTTGCCGGGCAAGGCCGACAAGGCCGAACTCGAGTCCCTGGTTTCTGAGCTGGCCAGCACCCCCCTGGACAAGACCAAGCCCCTGTGGCAGTTCAACCTGGTGGAAAACTACGACAAGGGTCCGGTACTGATATCCCGTATCCACCACTGCTATGCCGACGGCATGGCGCTGGTCCAGGTGCTGCTTTCCCTGACCGAATCCGACCGCGAGGCATCCTGCAAACCCGTCGAGCCCGAGCGCTGGACACGGATCCGCGCCCGGGAGTCAGGTCTTTTCAGGCGCCTGCTGGAGCCGGCCCGGGAAGGTTGTGATGCCCTCCAGCAAATCAGCCAGAAAGTCCTCGGAGAGGCCAGGGCCATGCTCTACCGTCCGGAAAGGGCTGCAGGTTACCTCAATGACGGCACGGAGATCCTGGCAGAGCTGGCCCATGCGCTGACCCTGAGCGCTGACCCGCCCTGTCGCTTCAAGGGCCCGCTGGGGGTCAGAAAGCAGGTGGCCTGGAACGAGCCCCTGGACCTGGAGGAGGTCAAGGCAGTGGGCAAGGCCCTTGGCGCAACCGTCAACGATGTATTGATTTCCTGCATAACAGGCGCCCTGCACCGGTATTTGCGTGACTGCGGCGACGACCCGGGACAGCTTCAGATCCGTGCCACCGTACCGGTCAACCTGAGGCCCCTGGAGCACTCCCGGGAACTGGGCAATCATTTCGGGCTGGTCTTCCTGGATCTTCCGGTTGGCGAAAACAATCCCCTTCGCCGCCTGTGCAGGGTCAACGAAAACATGCGTCATCTGAAAGAAAGCAAGCAGGCCACCGTGGCGCTGGGGCTGCTGGCCGCCCTGGGAATGGCTCCCGGGGTCGCTCACAAGCCCGCACTGGAAATGCTGTCGAGCAAGGCGACCACGGTACTGACCAATCTTCCGGGACCTGCCGAGCCGCTGTTCCTGGCCGGCTCACGGGTCGAACAACTCATGTTCTGGGTCCCGCAAACCGGAAACATCGGAATGGGGATCAGTATCCTCAGCTACGATGGCAAGGTTTTTTGCGGGCTGGTTACCGACCATCGACAGGTACCCGACCCGAGAAAGATCGTCTCCCGGTTCCGCCCGGAGTTTGAAAACCTGCTGCACCTGACCATGTTGCTTGGCCCGGATCATGTCGCGGATTCAGACGGTGTTGAACAGCAAGTCCACGGCTGGATTGAAGGTACCGACTGAAACCCGGTCGATCGGTCGGCCCGGCTCACTCTTCCAGGGAAGCCCTGGCGTATTCCACATCCAGCTTTTGCATGGCATCAATCGGCTCGATGGCAGCGGCCCTGCGATAGGCATCATTGGAATCTTCCAGTCGCTTGTCCCCGTGAATGAGGTACACCCCGTTGCCGTGCTCGATGTGGGCAATGGGCGCATCCGGCGTGAGCTGCAATGCCCGATTGAATGATTCCATGGCTGCATCCGGGCTTGCACCATAGGTCATCTTGCCCATCATGCGCCCGACCTTGTCGAGGATCTCGGCGTGGTACAGGCCGAGGGCGGTATGGGCCTCGGCGTGTTCAGGACACAGCTCCAGAGCGCTGTCCAGGGACTTGCGAATCTTTCCGCCCAGCCCCCTGCTAAGCGCCTTTGCGATGGAAATTCCTTGGCTGTATCGGCCCAGGCAAAAGGCGTGAAAGTAATGAGCATTTGGATTGCCCGGTTCCTGTTCGATCGCCTGGACAGCCCGGTCCACGCATTGCTGATAGATGACGAGTTTCTGGTCGTCGTCTTCTTCCAGGTAGTCAGCATAGATTCCGGCAGCCTTGTTGGCCACCACGTGTCCGGCATCACCGGCCTTTAGGCCAAGCTCCACGGCCTGCTGGAAATCTCCCCTGTGAAAGGCCTGCCAGGCCTCGATCAATACATCGGCCGACTCGCCCTGCGGGAATGGCTCCTGGTCACCGGCATGCAGCCTGGGCCACATTTCTCTTAGCGCATCGGCATCGTACTGATAGGCCGAGGCATTGTGGGGAAAGGCATGCCAGTTGCCCATCGACAGCTCCGATAGAGGTCTGATTCCGATTATGCCATCCTTTTCGGCTTGCTAGTGTGCCCACTCTAATTTCCGGGTGTATCTTTCCCGTACTGAAATTCAAATTGCGCCCGCTTCCGGGCCACATGCAAAGAGAGGAAAGATCATGACGAAGAAGACTGCGAAGAAGAAGGTATCGAAGAAGACGGCCAGCAAGGGCAGTGCATCGACCGTGGAAAAGGTCGGAGACTACAGCCGGGAAATCTGGCTGGCCGGCCTGGGCGCCTTTTCCATGGCCCAGGACGAGGGCCGGAAGGTTGTTGACGAAGGCGGCAAGCTGTTCGATCGCCTGGTCAAGGAAGGATCCCGCCTGGAAGGCAAGGGCCGCAAGGCTGCAAGCGATACCGTGGGTGGCCTGAAGGACGACGTGGAAAGCCGCGTGGACAAGGTTCGCAAGTCTGCCCAGACCAACTGGGACAAGCTTGAAAAGGTCTTCGAGCAACGTGTAGCTCGTGCCCTTTCCCGACTCGGTGTTCCGACCTCCGAGGAGATCAAGTCACTGAGCCGGCAGGTCGAACAGCTCAACAAGCGGGTTGCCGAGTTGTCTGCCAAGCAGAATGCCGCGCCTGCGGCAACGGCCAAGAGCACCTCCGCCAAGGCCAACTGAGTTCAGATAACCGCCAGGTTATCCCTCCCAGGCAGTTTCAATAACTGCTGATTGAAGCCCGGGCCCATCGGCCCGGGTTTTTTTGTTCGAATCCCGCAACACGCCCAACCAGGGCTCAAGGATTCGGTGGTCCGAGGACAGAGGACGGAAGACAGAGGACAGTAGTCAGTGGTCGGAACGCGCCGCCAGGCGCGCGTTTTCCGGTTTCCGGACAAAGCGACCAAGCGACGAAACGACGCGCTTGAGGGGGGCGGATGCAGCCTCTTGTCTATTCAAGGTAGCTGCGTGCAATTGCCTGGAGCTGGTCCCGGACTTCTTCGGTCAAATGGGGGCTGACCAGGCTCATGACCTGCCAGACGGCTCGTCCCGGTTGTTCGGGCTGGTCGGGCTCGAGCACTGCATCGAATGCCAGCCAGAAGGTGCTCACGAGCACGATATTCCTTACCAGGGCCCTTCGTTCCTCCCTACTTACACGTAGTTGCCCGGTCTCGGCCAGGCTCCTGACCATGTGATCGGCGGTTGAAAGGGACAGCTTGAGTATCCCCCGAAACTTCAGCCCCAGCCCCCGGTGGCGACTGCAGAGGTCGGTCAGGTCCCTGTATATGAACCGGAAGTCGCTGATGGTCTCGAAGACCAGGTGCAGAAACATCCAGAGCTGCTCCAGGTCCGGGCGGGATTCATCGGGCGCCGAGAGAAGCTGCAGCATGCGGGTTTCGAAGCGCTCGAAGAGCGCCTCGATAAGGTCTGCCTTGGTCCGGAAATGATAGTGAAGGTTGCCAGGGCTGATCTCCAGCTCATCGGCGATGCGATTGGTGGTGGTATTGGGCTCGCCTTCGCTGTTGAACAGTTCGAGGGCCGTGCCGAGAATCCGTTCGCGAGTGTTGCCGGCCACGGATCAGGTACAGCCTGCCGGCTGGTCCATATCGACTCGCTCAGCCTTTCAGGGAATTGACCAGGTCGATGTATTCCTGTTTTGCCTTGTCCGGCTCCATGCCCTTTTGTTGCTCCCAGGCTTCGTGCTTGGCAACTCCGACAAAGTCGAAAAATCCCGGCTTCTCACCAGACACATCCCCCTGGGAGCCTTGTTTGTACAGGGCGTAGAGCTTCAGCATGGTGTCATTGTCCGGGCGCTCGGGAAGATTCTTTGCTTCCTTGCTGGCCTGCTCGAATTGTGCATCCAGATCGCTCATGGGTGATCCTCGGGAAACGAAACCTGAAGGCAGTTCTAGCACGCCCCCGGACCCGGGTCAAACCCCGCGCCCGGCTTGGCGTTGCCGGAATGAAAAGGGTATCTTTAGAGGCCAACCGGTCAAGCTGGTCCACTCCATGGGGCTGCGGCAGGCCGGGCCACCTTCAAACCTGGGAGAAATTGGACCATGAGCTATTTCCTTACCGGCGGCACCGGATTCATTGGCCGCAACCTGATTGACCAGCTGCTCAAGCGTCGCGGAACGATCCATGTGCTCGTTCGCCGGGGTTCCGGCAAGAAGTTCAGGGAGTTGGTCAAGCAGCGCTGGCCGGATCATGAAAAGCGACTGGTCGCCGTAACCGGAGACCTGACCCGACCGGGCCTGGGTCTTTCAAAGGCCGACAAGGAAAAGCTCACCGGCAAGGTCAAGCACTTTTTTCATCTGGCAGCCATATATGACCTCAAGGCCGGCCGGGAGGAGCAGGAAGCAGGTAACGTGGAGGGGACCCGCAACGCCATTCGGGCGGCAGAGGCGATAAAGGCAAAGTGTTTTCACCACACATCGTCCATTGCCGCCGCCGGGTTTTACCAGGGCATGTTCCGGGAGGACATGTTCGAGGAGGCCACTGGTCTGGATCATCCGTATTTTCGGACCAAGCACGAATCCGAGGGGCTGGTTCGCAGGGAGTGCTCCATCCCCTGGCGGGTGTATCGGCCCGGAATTGTCGTCGGGCATTCGAAAACCGGGGAGATCGACAAGATCGATGGCCCCTACTACTTTTTCAAGCTCATCCAGAAGCTGCGCAAGATGTTGCCACCCTGGGTTCCGACCCTGGGTATCGAAGGCGGGCGAATCAACATGGTGCCCGTGGACTTTGTGGCCCGGGCCATGGACCATATTGCTCACAAGCCGAAACTCGACGGCAGGTGCTTTCACCTGACTGACCCCAAGCCCAAGCGTATTGGCGAAATCCTCAACATCTTCGCCGATGCTGCCCATGCCCCGGTCATGTCCATGCGTATCGACGCCAGGCTGTTCAATTTCATTCCCACACCGGTCAAGGCCGGGCTGACCATGATGCCCCCGGTCCGCCGGATCGTTGATCAGGTCCTCGGTGACCTGGGGATACCCAAGGACATGCTCTCGATGATCAGCTACCCGACCAGTTTCGATTGCCGGGACACCGAGCAGGCACTGAAAGGCACCGATATCAAGGTCCCGCCGCTGGAAGACTATGCATGGGTGTTGTGGGACTACTGGGAGCGACACCTGGATCCGGAGCTTTTCATCGACCGTTCCCTGTCCGGCCATGTGCGCGACAAGGTGGTACTGGTCACCGGGGCGTCTTCGGGAATCGGCCGGGCTACGGCCATGATGATGGCCAGGGCCGGCGCCCGGGTGATCATCGTTGCCCGGGGAGAGGAAAAGCTGGCTGAAACGAAAGCGGAGATCGAGGCCGAAGGTGGCGCGGTCTATTCCTATGCCTGTGACCTTGCCGAGATGGACAAGTCCCAGGAATTGATTGACCAGGTGATAGCCGACCACGGTGGTGTGGATTTCCTGATCAACAATGCCGGCAAGTCCATTCGGCGGTCCATCGCCCTGTCTTATGACCGGTTCCATGATTTCGAGCGTCTGATGCAGCTCAATTATTTCGGATCGCTAAAGCTGATCCTGGGCTTTCTGCCCATCATGGCCAAACAGCGACGTGGACATGTCATCAATATTTCCTCGATTGGCGTGTTGTCCAATGCGCCCCGATTTTCAGCCTATGTGGCCTCCAAGGCGGCCCTGGACGCCTTTTCCCGATGTGCAGCGGCCGAATACAACGATACGGGGGTGGCCTTCACAACCATCAACATGCCCCTGGTGCGCACTCCGATGATTGCCCCGACCAAGATGTATGAAAATGTACCCACGATCACGCCTGAAGATGCTGCTGACATGATCAAGCAGGCGGTCATCTACCGACCCCAGCGGATCGCCACCCGGTTGGGTATTTTTGCCCAGGTCCTGCACGCTGTGGCTCCCAAGATCAGCGAGATCGTCATGAACAGCGCATTTCGCATGTTCCCCGACTCGGCTGCTGCCAAGGGTGTGACGTCGGAGGCCGATGAGAAGCCGACCCAGGAGCAAATGGCGTTTGCCTCCTTGATGCGGGGAATTCACTGGTAGAGGCAGGCAAAGCCGGCCGATGTCCGCCTTCTCGGCTACTGGATTTCCCGCTGTTCCAGTTCCCGGTCCAGGCGTTCCAGGGTGCGGGCGAGATTGTTTGCCACGGGTGCCCGATAAAACGGCTCCAGGGCCAGGCTGCCCTCAAGGGTCCGGGGTTCAGACAGGGACCGGTGATTGGTCTTCAGACCGAAGGGGGCCAGGAATGCGTCCAGGGTTTCGCTTCGCTTCAGGATTTCGGCACGGGTGGTCTGGTAGGCGTGCTCGGCCAGGGCACTGCGGCTTGAGTAGCTGAACACGTTGGTGAAGAACATCTTTTCGTCGTTTCGATTCGGCTCGATCAGCATCAGGCTGGTGTCCGGGTAATCCTCGGCGTACTTGGTCATGCCGATCTGCATGCGGGACTGGATCATGGCCCGAAAGGTCTGGGACAGGACAAGCGGCAGGCCGCCTTTCTCCACGCTGCGGGTAACCGGCCCGGGATGATCCTCCTCGGGGAATTCCCGGTAGGGGACCAGCGGATTGATCGCCAGGAGCAGGTCAACACCTTCCCGCAGGGCGGCCGAGGCGTGCAGGGTGCGTCGAAGTGCACCGTCAACGTAGTAGTGACCATCGATCTTCACCGGCGGGTACAGCCCCGGAAGTGCCGAGGAGGCCTGGACAGCCAGCGAAATGGGAACATGGTCCTGGCCGGGGCTTCCAAATCGCACCGCCTGTCCCGTATCGAGTTCCACGGCAACAACCCGCAGGCGGCTGGTCAACTGGCGAAAATCATTGGTTCGCCCGGACCGGGATAACAGACCCGAGAGGACTTCCTCGATCACGTGGTTGTCGAAGACTCCCGTGGGGATCAGCCGGGCCAGGCCGGAGATGCCCTCCAGAGTGGCAAAATGGCTCGGGTTGGTCACCGCCTCCCGCAGGATTTCCCGGACCACCGAGGGGATGCCGGTGGCCCGCCTGAGATACTCGCGAACTGCCGGGCGCAGGAAGGACTCGGGGCGAAACACGAATTCGGCATCGTCGGATCCGATGAAGATCCTGCACATCTGGGTCGTGGTGACCTGGTTGGCCAGCCCGGCGGCCATGAAGGCGCCGGAACTTACCCCCACATACACCTCCAGTTCGTGAAGGCGCAGGCCCTCGATGGATTCATTCAGGGCATGGAGGGCGCCGAGTTCATAAATGGCTCCCAGCGGGCCGCCACCGGCCACTGCCAGCCCGATTCGTGGGGCAGACAGGGATCCGGGTTTGTTCAGGGCAGGTGTGAGGGTAAGCATGGTGGACGAAAAACCCTTCAGGTCAGTATCCGGGATTGTACCGGGGGGGTGGGGTGAATACCATGAACCGAATTCTTCAAACCCTGGACAACTACGCCATGACCGTAACCAAAGGCCGGCCAGCGCCGGATTTCGAGCTGGAGGATGATTCCGGCGAGCGTTTCCGGCTATCCAGCCACGCCGGGTCCCGCCTGTTACTGGTTTTCTATCCCGGCGACAACACCCTGGTCTGTACCCGGCAGTTGTGTGATTACCGGGACGGGATGGAGGTTTTCCGGGAACTGGGTGTGGATGTGGTGGGAATCAGTGCGGATGACGCGGCCTCCCATCGGAAATTTCGTGAAAGGCACGACTTGCCCTTCACACTGCTCAGCGACCCGGAACTGGTGGTGGCCGAACAGTATGGCTGCAAGGGGCTGATGGGCATGAAGCGGGGGGTCTTCCTGCTTGATGAGGACCAGGTTGTGCGTTACAGGCACGTGGAGTCCCTGGCGGTTTTCCGCCGCACCCGGGAGGAACTGGAAACCGAAATCCGGAGGATGGATGAACCGGGCAGCTGACAAGGACCCCGGCCAGGCGCTGGAAAAGCAGTTGCGACGCAACCGGATGCTCGATGAGCAGCTTCGAGGCGAAAGCTTCAACCGTGCAGCCCTGGAACGGGTCCAGGAGTGGCAGCGCAAGCGCCTGGCTTCCACCTACGCCGACCTCTACCAGAATCACCGATATCGGGCCGCCTGCAGTTTTTTTCTGGACGAAATCTACGGCGGGCTGGATTTTGATGCCCGTAACCGGCAGCTGGAGCGGGTGGCACCGGTCATGCAGCGCCTGTTGCCCGATTACATGGTCCTGGCAGTGGCCGAGGCGCTTGGACTTCAGGCGATGAGCCTGGAATTCGACTGCCAGCTAGCCCGACTGCTCGAAAATGAACCGGTGATCGACCAGCCCCGGTACGCCGAAGCCTACCGTCGACAGGGAGACTTCGAAGGCAGGAGGTACCAGATCGAGCTGATCCGGCACCTGGGTCAGGCGCTGGACGATGTTGTCCACCGTCCCGGCGTCAAGCGACTGGTCTCCATGATGCGCTTTCCTGCCCGGGCTGCGGGATTCGGGGCATTGCAGGACTTCCTGGAACAGGGCCTGAGCGCCTTTGCAACCATGGACGGGGCAGAGGAGTTTCTCGACACCATTGAACGCCGGGAAACCCGGGGCATTGAGGCTATCGCCAGCGGGGAGGACCGTCCCTTCGAGGACGATTTCAGTCGAAATGCTCTTCCAGGTAGCGATTGATTTCCTTCTCGATGGCCGGCCTGAGGTATGAGAGGAAAAAGCCCAGCTGTGCCTGGATGTGAATGACCGAATCATCGACCTGGATCGAGCCCGACACCCCGGTACGGCTGAATACCAGTTCATCCCCGTCCCAGCCATATTCGATATGGAATTTTTCGGCCAGGTCGGCGGCAATGTTGTCGGCGATCTGCTGGGCAGCATCCAGGTTCTTTCCGTGCTCACGCTTGATGTCGATTCGGGACATGGGGCATCCGGGTCAAGTCGGGAAACCGGCATGGTAAACCGGAAATGTTCCAATCGGAAATCGCACAACCGGTGCAGGGCCCACAAGGCAGGAAAAGCCGGCCCAAGGCCAACGAGGAATCGGGGGAGGTGAATTCGGGTCTGCCAAGCGCTTGCAGTTGCATGTCCATTGGGCAACCATGCTCTTCCGGATTCCAGGAGGCTTGTGATGCCCCGTGAACAGATTGCCTTTCCGCCTGAGCACGAGGCCTTGCGCGAGGATGTGAGCCGGCTCGGTGAACTGGTCGGGAAGATGCTGGCCGAACAGTGCGGCCAGACGCTTTTCGACCGGGTCGAGTCGGCCCGGGTTGCGGCCATCGACCGGCGGGAAGGGGCATTGACCTCGGCTGATCTGGAGTCTTGCTGTAGCGGATTGAAACCGGAAGTTGCCCGGGACCTGGTAAGGGGGTTCGCCGCCTGGTTTCAGGCCGTCAACCTGGCCGAGAAGGTCCACCGGATCCGGCGCCGGCGGGATTACCAGCGCCAAAGCTCCGAGCCTCAGCCCGGCAGCCTGGAGTCGATACTGACCGAGCTCAAGGCTGCGGGGGTTTCTTTTACCGAGTTGTCCGGGCTGCTTGAGAACCTTCGCATAGAGCCGGTCTTCACGGCCCACCCGACCGAGGCCACGCGCCGGACGATTCTGCAAAAGGAACAGCAGATGGCCCGTCGCCTGGTCGAGCGCCTGGACGCCAGCCTTCCCGAATCGGAGATCCAGCGTATCCTGGCTCGAATCCGCACCGAGCTGACCAGCAGCTGGCAGACCGACGATCAGCCCGCCGTGCGGCCCACGGTTGCCGATGAGGCCGAGCGGGTTCTGTTCTACTTGAGCGATGTCCTCTACGATATCGCCCCGAATTTTCATGAGGAGCTCGAGGCCCAGGTCAAGCGCCTGTGGCCGGAAGGGGCCAGGGACTGGTTACCGGGAGAAATGCTCCGGTTCGGGTCCTGGGTGGGTGGAGACATGGACGGCAACCCCTCGGTGGGACCCGATACGGTGCTGGAGACTCTAAAAGAGCAGCGCCGGATGGTCCTGGGCCGGTATCTTCATGAGGTGACCCACCTGGCTCATCTGCTCAGCCAGACCAGTTCCCGGGTGCGGTTTTCTGCCAGCCTCGATGAGCGCCTGGGGGACTATCGCCGACGCATGCCGGTCGTTGACCGGAAACTGCCCGATCGGCACCGGGACATGCCCTATCGCCAGTACTGCCGGTTTCTGGAAGCCCGGATCCGGGCCACGGTGAATTCTTCCGTCGAGGATGACGGGCCGGCCTATGACTCGGCCAGTGAACTGGCCGGGGACCTGGAAATCATGGCCCGAAGCCTGGCTGAAAACCGGGGCGAGCATGCAGGCCTCTTCCCCCTCAAGCGACTGTTGCGGCGGGTGCGCATCTTCGGGTTTCACATGGCAGCCCTGGATCTTCGGGTCGACTCCGATGACCTGCACGAAGCTGTAGGTCTGGCGCTTGGTGATCGACAGTGGATGGGCCGGGAATGGGCCGACCGGCTCGATCGCCTCAAGAAAAATCCGGCCGGAGAGCTAGCCGGGGACGCGGCGGAACATCCGGTCTCGGCCCTGTTCGCCGGAGCCGTGGAGGCACACCGCCAATTCGGTCCGGGGTCGATCCAGACCCTGATCATCAGCATGACCCGCAACCCGGCTGATGTAATGGCTGCCGGCTGGCTGGCCAGGGCCTGCGGACTGGATACAAGCCGGCTGGATATCGCACCATTATTCGAGACCGTTGGAGACCTGGAGAGTGCCGCCGATGCCATGGACCACCTGCTGGCCGATCCCGAATACAGGGAGCACCTGGACAAAAGGGACCGGCGCCAGGTCGTAATGTTGGGTTACTCCGACAGCAACAAGGACGGCGGGCTGGTGGCTTCGCGCTGGTCCCTGTTCGAAGCCCAGAGAGACCTTGTGGCGATCTTTGAGCGGCGGGAAATCCGGTTGGCGCTTTTCCACGGCCGGGGCGGAACCATCAGCCGGGGCGGGGGCAAGACCCATCGGGCGATTCTTGCAGCCCCTGCCGGTTCGGTTGCCGGTTACCTGCGGTTGACCGAACAGGGCGAGGTGATTCACCGCAAGTACGGGTTGAGACCCATTGCCCTTCGCAACCTGGAGCAGATGACCGGTGCGGTCCTCAAGGCAAGCCTTGTTCCCCGCCGGGATGACCGGGATCCGGAGCAGTGGCGGGCAGTCATTCGCCAGGTTGCCGATACCAGCCGAAAAACCTACAGGGATCTGGTCTACGGCCATTCCGGGTTCGCCGAGTATTTCCGCCTGGCGACCCCGGTCGATGTCATCGAACGCATGCGACTGGGTTCCCGGCCGGCCTCGCGCAAGTCCGGCCAGGGCATCGAGGCCCTGCGTGCAATTCCCTGGGTATTCGCCTGGGGCCAATCCCGCCATGCGTTGCCCGGGTGGTTCGGGCTGGGTTCGGGGCTGGAGCAGGCCGCAGGGGAGTTCAGTACCCGGGAACTTGCCGCGATGGCCCGGGACTGGCCGTTTCTGGCAACCCTGCTTGAAGATGTGGAAATGGCCATGAGCAAGGCGGATCTGGACATTGCCCGTCACTACGCCGGATTGGCCGGACCCCTGGGAGAGGAGATCTTTCCGATCATCGAGCGGGAATTCGAGCTCACCCGAAAACTGGTGTGCACCCTCAAGGAACAGGACGAATTGCTGGATCGGGATCCGACCCTGCGTCGGTCCATTCGCCTGCGAAACCCCTACGTGGACCCGATGAGTTTTACCCAGCTTGACCTGCTCGACCGCTGGCGCCGCGGAAACCGTGCCGATTCCGGACTCGAGGAAGCCCTGATCGCCTCGGTCCACGGGATCGCCCAGGGGCTGCAGAACACCGGATGATGGTTGGGCTCAAGCTGCCGCGCTTTACAATGATCCGGGGCCGCCAGGGGGCCGGCACCTGTCATGTTCCAGTCAGGAGAAACCGCTCATGAGCGAAGCAGGTAAACCCGGGGGATCGGCCGGCGGGAAGGGTCCGCCGGGGCTGAAGCAGATACGGGAGCGAATCGACGACCTGGACTGCCGGATACAGGCGCTGATTTCCGAGCGTGCCAGCCTGGCCATGGAGGTACGCTCGCAAAAGGGGGAACTGCCCGACGGGGTGGATTATTACCGGCCCGACCGGGAGGCCCAGGTGTTGCGCGAAGTACTGCGGCGCAACCAGGGGCCGCTGAGCGACACGGAGATGATCCGGCTTTTCCGGGAAATCATGTCGGCCTGCCTGGCCCGGCAGGAGCCCATGCGGGTGGCCTACCTGGGGCCGGAGGGGACCTTTACCCAGCAGGCGGTCTATCGTCAGTTCGGCCATTCGGTCAATGGACTTTCACAGCCGAGCATCGAGGATGTTTTCCTGCAAGTCGGTAACGGGGAGGCGGATTTCGGTGTGGTCCCGGTTGAAAACTCCAGCCAGGGCATCGTCAACCATACCCTGGACATGTTCCTTCACTCCGATCTCAGGATCTGCTCGGAAGTGGAGCTGAGGATTCACCAGCATTTGCTGACCCGGGCCCGATCCCTCGAGGAAATCGAGCGGGTCTACGGCCATCAGCAGTCCCTGGGCCAGACCCGGCACTGGCTGGAGGCGAACCTGCCCGGGGTCGAATGTCTGGCAGTGTCCAGCAATGCCGAGGCCACCCGGCGGGTCCGTCATGCACCGGACTCGGCCGCCGTGGCAGGCCGTCACGCGGCCGAGGTCTACGGCGTACCCGTTTTGTTTTCCAACATCGAAGACAGCGTGGACAACACCACCCGCTTCCTGGTGCTGGGGCGCAATCTGCTGCCGTCTTCCGGCGACGACAAGACCACCTTGATGGTGGCTGGCCAGGATGGCCCGGGTACCCTGTTCAAGCTGCTCTCGCCCCTGGCCAACAACCAGGTCAACATGAACCGGATCGAGTCCCGTCCCTCCCGCCGGGGCCGCTGGGACTATGTCTTCTTCATTGACGTGGACGGCCACGTGGAAGACGAAAACCTGAAGGCGGCGGTGGCTGAGCTGGAAGGTCAGTCCCGGATGGTGAAGGTGCTCGGTTCCTACCCAAGAGCGATTGTCGGGCGCCTTCCAGGCGAGGAGTGACTTGTCTTCATCCTGCCGGTTTCCGGATTTTCCGGACAACGTGAAACGAATCCCCTTCAGGCCCCTTACAATGCCCTGCACTTGCTGGCAATCGAAAACAGGAATTTCATGAAACCACGCGATTACTCCGACCTGGCTGTTCCCGGCGTGAGGGAACTGACCCCCTATACCCCGGGCAAACCCATTTCCGAGCTGGAAAGGGAGTACGGGGTCAGCGAATCCATCAAGCTGGCATCCAACGAAAACCCCCTCGGCGCCAGCCCGCTGGCCCTGGAAGCCATGCGGGGAGAACTCGACGACATCTGGTTGTACCCGGATGCCAACGGCTTCGAGCTCAAGCGTCGCCTGGCTGAAAAGCACGGGCTTGATCCGGCCTGCATCACCCTGGGCAATGGCTCCAACGATGTACTGGTCTTCCTCGCCCAGGCGTTTCTCCGCCCGGGACTGGAATCGGTGTTTTCCCAGTACGCATTTGCCGTCTATCCCATTGCCACCCAGATGGTCGGGGCCACTGCCCGGATTGCACCGGCCCATGGAGCGGATCATCCGATGGCCCTGGGGCACGATCTGAAGGCCATGTACGAGCGGGTTGGCAACGACACCCGGCTGGTGTTCGTGGCCAACCCGAACAATCCCACCGGCACCTGGCTCGATGGTGCGCGCCTGAAGGATTTCGTGGCCAGCCTTCCACCTCACGTCATTTGCGTGATCGACGAGGCCTATGTCGAGTACAACGAGGGCGCCAGGGCCACCGATGCCAGCACCTGGCTGGAGGCGTTTCCCAACCTGGTCGTCACCCGGACCTTTTCCAAGGCCTACGGACTGGCCGGCATCCGGGTCGGGTATGCCCTTTCCAATCCGGGAATTACCGACCTGCTCAACCGGGTCCGCCCGGCATTCAATGTCAATTCCCTGGCTCTTGCCGGGGCGGCAGCGGCCCTGGATGACGAAGATTTCCTTCACCGGACCCGGGAGATGAACCGGGAAGGAATGCAGTGGCTGACAAACGCGTTCACCGAACGGGGGCTCAAGGTCATTCCCTCGGCAGCCAATTTTCTGCTCACCGGTTTCAACCGGCCCGGCGGAGAGCTCAACGAGGCCTTTCTCCGGCGCGGGGTGATCATCCGCCCGGTAGGAAATTACGGGCTGGACAACTACCTGCGAATCACCATCGGTACCCCGGAGCAGAATCGCAGGCTGGTCGAAGCCCTGGACGAAGTGCTGGCCGAATGAACCTGACCGTCCACCCGGCCACATCCGGCCTTTCCGGCACGGTTTGCCCACCCGGCGACAAGTCGGTTTCCCATCGCGGGGTGCTGCTGGGTTCCCTCGCCCGGGGGCTGACCCGTATTCACGGTTTTCTGGAAGGGGAGGACACCCGGGCCACGCTGGCTGCCGTGGAGCAATTGGGTGCCGGGGTCCGTCGGCAGTCCGGTGAAATTCAGATCACCGGGGCTGCCCTGGCCCCGCCGAAGCTGCCACTGGACATGGGAAACTCCGGGACTGGTCTGCGCCTTCTCACCGGCCTGCTGGCCGCCCAGTCGGATTGGGATGGGCGGGCGGTGGTGCTGACCGGCGACCGGTCCCTTTGCTCCCGGCCCATGGAGCGGATCATCCGGCCATTGGCGGCCATGGGTGCCCGGATCGATTCCACCGATGGTCGGGCACCCTTGAAGGTTCACGGTTGTACCCTGGTTGGAACCCGACACCTATTGCCGGTAGCCAGTGCCCAGGTCAAGTCTGCCCTGTTGCTGGCCGGGCTGTTTGCCCGGGGGACGACCCGGGTCATCGAGCCCGGGCTTACCCGGGATCACACCGAGCGCATGCTGCCGGCTTTCGGGGTGGCGCTGGACCGGGACGGGGAAGGGATCGCTGTCGATGGTGGACAGCCCCTGGATGGGGCAGAGATTCACGTCCCCGGGGATCTGTCGGCTGCGGCTTTTCTGATCGTGGCCACCTGCCTGGTGCCTGGTTCGGGGCTGGTCATGGACCGGGTCGGACTCAATCCCACCCGGGACGGAGTCCTGCGCATCCTCAGGGCCATGGGCGCCGACATGGAGATCGAGAACCTGGATCTGCCCGGGCCGGAACCTGTTGGTCGTATCCGGGTTCGCCATTCCAGTCTGCAGGGCATCGAGATCCCGCCGGA
>SLIZ01000190.1 GCA_007135395.1 Wenzhouxiangellaceae bacterium
ACCTTCGTCAGCGCCGCCGTCAGCGTCGTCTTTCCATGGTCAACATGACCAATCGTTCCCACATTTACGTGCGGCTTCGTGCGCTCAAATTTTGCCTTAGACATGAGTCCGTTCTCCGATTCCCTGTTGTTCTCTGTCGAGTGTCGGTAATATCATTATTCGTGGTGCCCACGACTGGACTCGAACCAGTGACCTCTCCCTTACCAAGGGAGTGCTCTACCGCCTGAGCTACGTGGGCAAATTGTCGTCTAACCCAATCTGGAGCGGGTGAGCGGACTCGAACCGCCATCATCAGCTTGGAAGGCTGAGGTTCTACCCTTGAACTACACCCGCACATACCCGCCAGGCGGGCCTTGGATCTGGATGGTGGAGGGGGCAGGATTCGAACCTGCGAAGGCATAGCCAGCAGATTTACAGTCTGCCCTCGTTGACCGCTTGAGTACCCCTCCGGAATTCAAGTCCTGATCACACATCCGGTCTGCACCGACAACCCTGCCTATCGACCGGGCCTGCCGTAACAAACCGATGCCTTTCAATACTCGATGCCCTTGAGTAAAGGCCGCAACTCCTGATATCCAGACGAAGCCGGCAATTGTCCGTCATCGCCCTGCGGGAGTCAAGAGGGATTTCCCTTTCCCCGGAAATCGACAAGCCGGGGTCCAAGGGCCGCTGGATTCAGGCCGGACTGAAGTGGCGAAGGTGCCGGGTGACCGCCACCCAGGCACCGGCCAGGCCGAGCAGGCTGGCCCCGGCAATGAGTACTGCCACCGCGGTTGTATCCGGGGGCAGCAGCCGAAAGGGGCTGTCGTAGCTTGCTGCCAGGCGGGCCACGGGAGCGCGCAGAAAGGCCAGGGAACCCAGCACCATCAACCAGGCCAGCAGCCCGCCGGCCAGCCCGAACCAGAGTCCGGCGTAGAGAAAGGGCCTGCGAATGAAGCTGTCGGTGGCTCCGACCAGGGCCATCACCTCGATTTCCTCCTTCCGGTTGTTGATGTCCAGGCGGATGGTGTTGCCCACCACAAACACAATGGCCAGGGCAAACAGGCCGGCAAGCAGCCAGATCACCGTATCGAGCACTTCCAGCATATTCTCCAGCCGGTTGAGCCAGCGCAGGTCGACCAGGACCATCTCCACCGGGTCCAGGCCCTCCATGCGCCGGACAAGCTGATTGAGCTGTGCTTCACTCAACCCCCCCGGGGTGACCTCCAGTACCCAGGGCAGTGGATTCTCGGAAAGGGCCTCGACAGCCTCGGCAAATCCGGCCTCCTCACGCAACTCCTCCAGGGCCTGGTCCGGGGTAACTTCGGACACCGTTTCCACCGCTTCCCAGCCAGCAATCCGGGCGGCCAGTTCCTCGGCTTCGTCCTGGCCCGTTCCGTCGGCCAGAAACACCGTCAGGGTATCGAGTCGCTGCCAGTCCTGGCCGATCTGCTGGAAGTTCTTCAGGCTGCTGTGCAGCAGCACCGGCAGGCTCAGGGCGATGGCCAGCACGATGATGGTCATGGCCGAAGCCAGGGGCTGGCGCAGCAGGCTCCCGAGGGAAGACAGAAGGCTGTAGGCATGTCGCCGGGACCAGGCTCGCAGGGCCTGACGGACCGGCTGGCGACGGCGAGGGGCGTTGGTCGGGCTGCTACGAACCATGGCCGGGCCTGCGGGCGGGAATGTCGTCAACCAGGTGCCCGTCACTCAAGACCAGCACCCGCTGGCCGAGCTGGCGAACCAGGGCCAGGTCGTGGCTGGCGACGAGGACACTGACGCCCAGCTCGTTGAACTGAACGAAAAGCCGCATCAACTCTTCGGAAAGGGTCGGGTCCAGGTTACCCGTGGGCTCATCGGCCAGAAGCACCGGCGGCTTGTTGACGATGGCCCGGGCAATGCCCACCCGCTGCTGCTCCCCGCCGGAAAGCATGGGTGGATAGGCCCGTTCCCTGGAAAGCAGGCCCACCTTGTCCAGGGCTGCCCGCACCCGGCGCCGGATCTCGCCGTAGGGCATGCCGGCTATCATCAGGGGCAGAGCCACATTGTCGAAAACCCGGCGGTCGGTCAGCAGTCGATGGTCCTGGAATATCATGCCGATGCGCCGGCGCATGTAGGGCAGGTGCCGACGGGGCATTTTCGCCAGGTTGCGCGAATCCATCAGGATCTGTCCCCGGCTGGGGCGCTCAAGCAAGGCCAGAAGGCGCAACAGGGTGCTCTTGCCAGCTCCCGAGTGACCGGTCAGAAAAGCCATTTCCGCGCTGCCGAGCTCGAAGCTCACATCAGCAAGCGCCTGGTTGCCGCCGGCGTACCGCTTGGCCACGTGTTCGAAACGGATCATGGGAGCAGTCGGATTCCCGCGTTGGGTGTCGGGTTTGCCTGGACCATGCAATCAGCCTACCAACTGGCTGACGTCAAGAATCGGCAGCATGATCGCCAGCACAATATACAGGACCAGCAGGCCCACCAGCAGGATCAGAATCGGCTGCAACAGGGCCATGAACAGGCTCATGGTCACCTCCAGTTCCTTCTCCTGGATGGCTGCTGCATGATCAAGCAGTTCGGCCAGTTCACCGCTTCGTTCGCCGCTGTGAATCAGCCGCCGGGCCATGGGAGAAAGCCACCGGGCATCCTCCAGGGAACGGGCCAGGCTCGCGCCTTCCCGCACCCGGCCGGCGGAGGCCTGGATATCGGCGCGGACTTCCGCGTTGCCCACGACCCGTCCGGCCACCCGCAGGGCTTCAACCAGGGGTACAGCGCTGGCCACCAGGATTGCCAGGGTCCGGGTAAACCGGGCGGTCTGCTGGGCCCGGATCAACCGGCCGGCACCGGGCAGGCGCAGCAGGAATCGATCCGTGCGCGGCCGCCAGGCTGGCAGTCGGAAGGCCAGAAACACCAGGACGCCGACGGCCACCAGGGCCAGCCCGAGATAGAGACCGAACCGGTCCATGAAATCGGCGATGGCGAGCAGGGAGCGGGTCACGGCCGGTAGGGTCTCACCTACCGTATCGAAAACACCGATGACCCGCGGGACCACGAAACCCAGCAGTCCCCAGACCACCGCCAGGGCAACCGCGGTCAGCAATACCGGGTAAACCAGTGCCATGCCCAGGTTGCGACCCAGCGCCTCGCGCTTTTCGGCAAAGTCGCAAAGCTGTTCGAGTACCGACTCCAGCCGCCCTGCCCGTTCGCCGGCGGAAATGGCCGAGGTATAAAGGGGCGGGAACAGCCGTCCGTGCTCGGCCATGGCCGCCGACAGGCTCTGACCTTCCACCACCCGGGCCCGGATCGCGCCCAGCCGGCGGCGGATAGCCGGGCGTTCGGACTGGTCGACCAGGGCCGCCAGGGATTCCTCCAGGGGCAAGCCGGCGCGCAACAGGGTGGTCAGCTGACGCAAAAGCAGCGCCCGCTCCCGCCCCAGCCCGGCCAGCCCGCCACCCCCGCGACCGGATTCGGTCTCCACGGCCTGCACATCCACCGGCACCAGCCCCTTTTCCCGCAGCCGCTGGCGGACCTGCCGGGGTGTATCGGCCTGCAACACACCCTTGCGGGATTTTCCGGCGGCATCCAGGGCCTGGTACTCGAAAGCGGACATGGTCGGTTGGCTTAAGTGTCGGTCAGTTTTCCCGGGTTACCCGCAGGACTTCCTCCAGGGAGGTCACGCCGGCCAGGGCCTTTTGCCAGCCATCGTCGAAAATCGACGGGGTATGGCTGCGGGCGAGTTTCTCCAGGCGGCTTTCCGAGGCCCGTTCGTGAATGAGTTCCTGCATCTGCGAGCCGATGGGCACCAGCTCATAGATTCCGGTCCGGCCCCGGTATCCGGTGGCCTCCGCGGGCAAGTCGGCTGTCGGACGATACAGGGTAACGGCCTGGTCACCGGGCAAACCCGAGGCGGTCAGTTCGGAAACACTGGCCTGGTAGGCCTCCCGGGTTTCCGGGTCCAGTACCCGCACCAGGCGCTGGGCCATCACGCCGATCACGCTGGATGCCAGCAGAAAGGGCTCAATGCCCATGTCACCGAGCCGGGTGATTGCCCCGACCGCAGTGTTGGTGTGCAGGGTGGAAAGGACCAGGTGGCCGGTCAGGCTGGCCTGGACGGCGATCCGAGCGGTCTCCAGGTCCCGGATTTCCCCCACCATGACCACGTCCGGGTCCTGGCGAAGGATGGCCCGCAGTCCCCGGGCGAAGGTCAGGTCCACCTTGGGGTTGACCTGGGTCTGGCCGATGCCGTCCAGGTCGTATTCGATGGGATCCTCGACGGTCATGATGTTCCGGCTTCGGTCATTGAGCCGCAGAAGCGCCGAATACAGGGTTGTCGACTTGCCCGACCCGGTCGGCCCGGTGACCAGCAATATGCCGTGGGGACGGTGAATCAGGGACTCGGTACCTTCAAGAACCTGGTCGTTCATGCCCAGCTCGGCCAGGTCCAGTCGCCCGGCCTGCTTGTCCAGCAAGCGAAGCACAACCCGCTCGCCGTGGCTGGAAGGCAGGGTTGAAACCCGCACGTCCACCGGCCGGCCCGCGATCTTGAGACCGATACGCCCGTCCTGGGGTACACGCTTTTCGGCGATATCCAGCCGGGCCATGACCTTGACCCTGGAGGTAATGAGGCCTGCAAGTTTCCTTTCCGGGGCCATGACCTCCCGCAGGACGCCGTCGATCCGGAAGCGGATGGAAAGCCGTTCTTCGAAGGGTTCGATGTGAATATCGGAGGCTTCCTCGCGCACCGCCTGGGTCAGGACCGCGTTGATCAGGCGGATGATGGGCGCATCGTCCTCGCTTTCCATCAGGTCTTCCGGTTCCGGAAGATCCTCGGCCATGCGGGAAAGGTCCAGGTCTTCTCCCAGGTCCTCGGCCACCTGGCGGGCCTGCTGGTCACCGGCCTCGTACAGACGCTGGATCAGGGATTCGAACTCCGATGCCTGGAAACGCCGGATTTCCAGCGGCGCCCGGGCCAGCCTGCGGACTTCCTGCACGGCGCCCAGGTCCACCGGTTCACGGACGGCCACCTGCACTGCCCCGTTGTCATCGGTACCGGTCACCGCCACCCCCCGGCGGCGGGCAAAACCAAAGCTGGGCCGGAACTCAGTCCCCATCCGGTGGCGTCTGAAGGAAATCGTAGAGTTCGGGCAACAGCGGCATCTCCTCGGCCGGTGTCAGCCCCCGGGGCCGCTCCCGCTGACGCAGTTGTTCTCCGCGAATTCTGGAATACTTGTCCGAGGAAATGTCCCGGACCATGCTCTCGTCGTGGAGGATCCGGGGCCGGATGAAAACCATCAGGTTGCGCTTTACATTGGAAGTCGAACGGTACTTGAACAACTCCCCCAGAAGCGGGATTCGGCTGAGTCCGGGCACTGACTCCAGGTTTTCCTGCAATTCATCACTGATAAGACCCCCGAGAACCAGGATGTCCCCATCGTCGACCATGACCCGGGTGGTGATGGTTCGCTTGTTGGTGATCAGGTCCACCGCCCCGGATGAGGGGGCCAGGTTGGAGACTTCCTGGAAGATGTCGAGCATGATCGAATCCCCCTCGTTGATATTGGGCCGGACCTGGAGCTTGATGCCCACCTCCTCCCGGTTGATCGTCTGGAAGGGATTGACCTGGCCCTCGCCGGTGGCCACTCCCTGGGTGGAAAACTGGCCGGTCAGGAAAGGCACTTCCTGGCCCACGTTGATCTCGGCCTCGTGATTGTCCAGGGTGACGATGGACGGGGTGGAAAGCACGTTGGAATTGGTGTCGGTGGCAAGCGCCCGCAACAGGGCCCCGATCTCCAGCACCTCCACACCGAGCAGGCTGGACCTTCCGCGGACATAGCCCACGTTCATGCCGCGGCCGGGCAAAACCGCGTCTCCGTCCTCGGCACCCAGGCCCGCCGACAGGTTGAGGATATTGCGGCCGCCGGATTCGAAGTTCGTGCCGCCGAAGAATCCGCTGTCGCCGGATTCGAAGAACTGCCACTGGATTCCCAGCTCGCGGCTGGTATCGACGGCCACCTCGGCGATGATCGCCTCGACCAGGACCTGGGCCCGGCGAATGTCCAGCTGATCGACGACATTGCGAATATTGCGATAGACCGCCGGCGAGGCAGTAATTACCAGGGCGTTGGTTTCCCCGTGGGCCCGGATGCGGGCCGGCGAGCCGTTTTCGTCCAGGTCCTCGACCAGGCTTTCGAGCACCGGGATGAGGGAGTCGGCCTGGGCATAGCGAAGGTAAATGACCTGGGTCTGCCCATCGGCTTCCAGGGGGGTGTCCAGGTGACTGATCAGGGCGCGAAGCCGCAGCCGCCGGCTCGGATCGCCACCCAGGATCACCGTATTGGTGCGCTCGTCGGCTATGGCCGATTCCCCGTCCCGCCCGGATTCCGGGTAGACCCGATTGATGACCCGGACCACCTCGGCGACGTTGGCATGCTCCAGGGCAATAACCTCAAGCTCCTGGTCCGAGGACTGGTCCAGGCGCTGGACAATGGATTCAAAGCGCCGGATATTGGACCCCCGGTCGCTGATCAGGATGGTGTTGGAGGCCTCGTGGGCGGCCACGAAAGCCGACTGGGGCAGAAGCGGACGCAGCAGCTGGGATACCTCGCTGGCCGAAACATGTTCCAGGGCGATGATCCGGGTGACCGGTTCATCCCCGTCCCGGCGCATTTCATCGACCGGCACCCGACCGTCCTGGCGAGCCGCCGTATCGGGCACGATGCGCACCACCTTGCCGTCCTCCACGGCACTGAAACCGTGGACCCGGAGGATGGAAAGAAACACCGGGTAGATCTCGTCGGACTCC
>SLIZ01000101.1 GCA_007135395.1 Wenzhouxiangellaceae bacterium
GAAACGGATCCATATCCATGACCTCGTAGGCCGGGCCGTATATGCCCACACTGGAGGCGAGCGTGGCGGCGAGCACGTAACGACCGATAAACGTGGCGCGGTTGCCGTGCTGGAGGTCGGCTCTGAAGCGCTGAATGTCTGCTGATTAGTGATCTCGTTAGTAAATCAGTTTTACTTGCCAATTCCACCCCTGGTCAACTTGACCGGGTCCAGCAGTTTTTCCAGTTCTTCCCGGCTCATTCCGGTCGTTTCCATGGCCACATCAATGATTGGCCGTCCCTCGCTGTAGGCCTGCTTGGCCGTGGCGGCTCCTTTCTCGTAGCCGATGACCGGGTTCAGGGCGGTCACCAGGATCGGGTTGCGGGCCAGCGCACTTTCAATATTGTCCTGTCGGATCTTGAAGCTGGCAATGCCCTTGTCGGCGAGCAGGACGATGGCATTGGAGATCACCGTCAGGCTCTCCAGCAGGCTGTAGCCGACCACCGGTAACATGACATTGAGTTGAAAATTGCCCGATTGACCGGCAACGGTGATGGTCGAGTCGTTACCGATCACCCGGGCCGCAGCCATGCACGCGGCCTCGGCGATAACCGGATTGACCTTCCCCGGCATGATGGAGCTGCCGGGCTGCAGGGCTTCCAGTTCGATCTCGCCGAGCCCGGCCAGGGGACCGGAATTCATCCAGCGAAGATCATTGGAGATTTTCATCACGCTGCATGCCAGGGTCTTGAGTTGTCCGGACAGCTCCACCGAGGCGTCCTGGGAGCTTATGTTCTCGAAGTAATCACCGGCGGATTCAAAATCGAACCCGGTGGCTTTCTCAAGGAAGGATGCGACCTTCTGACCAAACTCCGGATGGGCATTGATGCCCGTTCCCACAGCCGTTCCCCCCTGGGGCAGGCGAGCCATGCGCGTCAACGCATCGCCGATCCGCTCGCGATTGCTCCGGATCTGGCTTTGCCAGGCGCCAAGCTCCTGGCCGAAGGTGACCGGCATGGCGTCCATCAGGTGGGTGCGCCCGGTCTTGGCAATCCCGTCCAGTTCCCGGGACCGCTTGCCCAGCACCTCTTCCATGTGCTTGAGTGCCGGAATCAGGGTGCCCGATGCCACCAGGCAGGCACTGACCTGGATGGCAGTGGGAATCACGTCATTGGAACTCTGACCCATGTTGACATGGTCGTTGGGGTGGACCGTGACCGATCCTTCGCTGGAAGCGACCCGGGCGATTACCTCGTTGGCATTCATGTTCGAGCTGGTCCCCGAGCCGGTCTGGTAGACATCCACCGGAAAGTGGCGGTCCAGATCACCGGCGGCTACCTGCTCGGCGGCCCTTGCAATGGCCTCGGCCCGCTGGGCATCCAGCAGTCCCAGTGCCTCGTTGGCCCGGGCACAGGCAGCCTTGATCAGTCCCAGGGCCCGGATGAAATCCCGTGGCATGGTCTGTCCGCTGATGGGAAAGTTGTCGACGGCCCGCTGGGTCTGGGCGCCCCAGAGTGCATCGGCCGGGACCTGCAGCTCGCCCATACTGTCGCTCTCGGTTCGGTATTCGGTCATGGTGGGATTTTTTCCTGTTCTTTCGGTGAATGTCAGCCAGCCGGTGATTATAAGCGCTGGGAAAACGGCGTTACCAATGTCATCTCAATAGGATCCAGTCATTGCCCGCCCGCGGACTTCGGCATCCGATTGTCCCGATCTACCCAGGGCATGTCAGGTTTTGCGGTCTCCCGGCTCCTGTTTCCGTTAAAATCCCCGTTTGCCACCAATCACGCCCTGCCCATGGAACTGTCCCCACTGACCGCCCTTTCCCCCCTGGATGGCCGCTACGCCGGCAGACTTGCCGGCCTGCGTGATCTGTTCAGCGAATACGGTCTAATTCGCCACCGACTGGAGGTGGAAGTGGCCTGGTTCAAGGCGCTGGCCGCTTGCGAGGAATTCGACCGGCTCCCCGCCCTGACGCGGGATGACCAGGCCTTTCTCGATGGGCTGGTTGCGGAATTTTCCATCGACTCGGCGCGCCGGATCAAGGAAATCGAGGCCACGACCAATCACGACGTCAAGGCCGTGGAATACTTCCTTAAGGAGACCATGGCCGAGCGCCCGGGCCTGGCCGATAACCGGGAACTCGTCCATTTCGCCCTGACCTCCGAGGACGTCAACAACCTGGCTTACGCCCGGATGCTGAATAAGGGCATCGTCGAAGAACTCGATCCGCTGCTATCTGCCATGGACCGGAAACTCGAGGGACTGGCCGTTGAAACCGCTGGACTGTCCATGCTTTCAAGAACCCACGGCCAGACCGCCTCGCCGACCACCCTGGGCAAGGAACTGGCCAACACGGTCTTTCGCCTGCGCCGGCAACGCCGGGAGATCGCCCGGCTGGAATACCCGGGAAAGCTCAACGGGGCGGTCGGGAATTTCAACGCACATTTCGCTGCCTGCCCGGACCTGGACTGGCCCGGACTGGCCCGGGAAACCGTGGAAGGCCTGGGGCTGGTCTGGAATCCCTACACCACCCAGATCGAGCCCCATGACGGCATCGCCGAGCTGTGCCACGCCCTGATCCGGGTCAACACCATCCTGCTCGACTTCGCCCGGGATGCCTGGGGTTACGTCTCCCTGGGTTATTTTCGCCAGAAGACGGTGGAAGGCGAAGTTGGCTCGTCGACCATGCCTCACAAGGTCAACCCGATTGATTTCGAAAACGGCGAGGGCAACCTGGGACTGGCCAACGCCCTGCTCGACCACCTGGCCATCAAACTTCCGATCTCCCGCTGGCAGCGGGACCTGACCGATTCCACGGTCCAGCGAAGCCTGGGAACCGCACTGGGCTATAGTGCCCTGGCCTGGACGTCGATCCTGAAAGGCCTCGACCGGATCGCCCCGGATGAACAGCGCATTGCACAGGACCTGGACCAGGCCTGGGAGGTGCTCGGAGAGGCCATCCAGACAGTCATGCGTTTGTACGATGTGCCCGAACCCTACGAAAAGCTAAAGGCCCTGACCCGGGGCCAGCGAATGGACGAGCAAACCATCCGGGCCTTCGTGGCCACACTGGATATCCCCGAGGAAGCCCGGGAGCGGCTTTCCCGACTGACACCGGCCAGTTACACGGGCAATGCCGAGGCCATGGCCCGGGCGATTCGCCAGCACGTATAGGTCGCCCTGGTGCCCCCATTCCCGCCCCTGGACCCGGACTCGATTGATATCCCGACCTTTCTGGATGTCTACTGGCAAAAACACCCTTGCCGGATCCGGGGCTGGCTTGATCAGCCACCCCTGCCCATCTCCGCTGACCGCCTGAAAACCCTGGCCGGGCGGGAACATCTGGCTTCCCGACTGATCACCGGCGCCCGGGAATCCGGGAACTGGACCCTGGACTACGGGCCGTTCAGCCCCGGCGAGATTTCCGCAATGCCGGCGCGGAATTCCACTTTTCTCGTCCAGGATGTGGACAAGGTTGACCGGGAAGTGGCATCCCTGCTCGATCATTTTTCCTTTATCCCCGACCTGATGCTCGACGACATCATGGTCAGCCAGGCCACACCCGGTGGATCGGTGGGGCCCCACACGGATGCCTACGATGTTTTCCTGGTGCAGGTGGAGGGCACCCGGCGCGGGGAACTGGCCCGGCAATTCGATCCGACCCTTGATCCGGAGTTCGAGCTGGCCCTGTTGAAGAATTTCGATCCGGAAGTCCGCCTGGATGTCCGGCCCGGGGAAGTTCTTTACCTGCCCCCCGGTGTAGCGCATCACGGAGCGGCACTGGACAAATGCCAGACCTGGTCGGTAGGTATTCGTGCCCCGTCGGGGCTGGAACTGCTTGAATCACTGGTCGACTGGCAGCTCGAGGTCCAGGGGCAGGCGCCTTCCAGCCCGACCCGACGCCTGCAGGCCCGGGCAGTGGATCCGGCTCAGCCTCACCGGCTTGACCCGGCCCTGGCCGACCAGGCCCTTGCGCTGATGGAAGAACTTCTGCCCACCGGGCGGGAATCGGTCAACCGGTTCGCCGGCCAGGCGCTTACCGGGTATCGATCCTTCGAGCCCGACCCACCGCCGGAACCGGCCGATCTGACCGCGCCCCTGATCCTGGCCCGGCATATCCGGCGGGCCTGGGTTGCCGAGGGCCAGGGTGAGCGGCTTTTTGTCCAGGGCCGTTCCATGGCCTGCCCGGCCGGGGTGGGCCAGCGAATCTGCCAGCCCGGCCCCTTCCATGTGGGCGACCTTGAAACCCTGGCCGGCAAGGATTTCGCCCACTCACTGGTCGCCTGGCTGGATGACCTGGAAGCCCTGGTCAACCCGGCTCCATCCGGCAACAAGCAATCCGCCGGCTGAACTCGTGCCCGATACAACGCAATTCCTTCCCTTTTGCGGTGCCATTCCCGTACCCGGACCGTTATAATCAGGGAATTCGGCCCAGCAACGTTGAGCGTTAGCCCACCCATGAGCGATTTTCTCGAGGCCCAGTACCGTGCGTCTCACCTTTCCGGCCTCAACGCAGCCTATGTTGAACAAATGTACGAAGCCTGGCTGGATGATCCGGAAACCGTCCCGGAGCAGTGGCGCAAGGTCTTCGACTCGATTGCCGAAGGGCTTGATTCCGACACGCGTCACCGGGACATCCAGGCCCGTTTTGCCGCCCTTGCACTCAACGGCCACTATCGCCAGGCCTCCAGTGGCGATTCGGACCGCAAGCAGGCCGGTGTCCTCCGTCTGATCAACGCCTACCGGGTCCGGGGCCACCAGAAAGCAAAGCTTGACCCCCTCGGCCTGGTCAAGCGTCCCGACCCCTACGATCTGACCCTGGAGTTCCACGACCTTTCCGAGTCCGACCTTGGCACCAGCTTTCACACCGGCTCCCTGCCGGTCGACGACCATCTGCCCCTGAAGGAAATCGTCGACCTTTGCGAGCGGACCTACTGCAGAACCATCGGTTACGAATTCATGCACATAACCGATACGGAACAGCGCCGCTGGCTGGGTGAGCGCATCGAGAAGGCAGCCGGCGATTACCCCATTCCCGCCGAGGAACAGCGGGAGCTCTTCCACAAGCTTCTGCACGCCGAGGGAATGGAGAAATACCTGCACTCGAAGTATGTGGGCCAGAAACGATTTTCCCTGGAAGGGGCCGAAAGCCTGATTCCCATGGTCCATACCCTGATCAACCACAGCGGACGCAGTGGCATCAAGGAAATGGTCATCGGCATGGCCCACCGGGGCCGGCTCAATGTCTTGATCAATCTGCTCGGCAAGAGCCCGAAATACCTGTTTGCCGAATTCGAGGGCAAGATCGAGCGGGATGACCCGAACCGGGCCGGCGACGTGAAATATCACCTGGGCTACAGCTCGGATATAAAGACTCCCGGCGGGGCCATGCACCTGGCGCTTGCGTTCAATCCTTCCCATCTGGAAATCGTCGACCCGGTGGTCGTCGGCTCTGCCCGTGCCAGGCAGGACCGGCGCCAGGACCGGGACCATGAGGAAGTCATCCCGGTCCTGATCCACGGAGATGCCGCCGTTGCCGGCCAGGGCGTGGTCATGGAACTGTTCAACATGTCCCAGGCCCGAGGCTTCAAGGTCGGTGGCACCTTTCACATCGTCATCAACAACCAGATCGGATTTACCACTTCCAACCCGGTCGATGCCCGTTCGACCATGTACTGCACCGAAGTGGCCAAGATGGTCCAGGCACCGATCTTTCACGTCAATGCCGACGACCCGGAAGCCGTTCTGTTCGTGACCCGCCTGGCGGCAGACTTTCGCCGCAGGTTCAAGAAGGACGTGATGATCGACCTGGTCTGCTACCGCCGGCATGGCCACAACGAGGCCGATGAACCGGCCGCCACCCAGCCGCGCATGTATCAGGTCATCCGGGAACTGGAAAGCGTTCGCCAGCAGTACGGCCAGGAACTTCTCAAGTCAGAAATCATCAGCCAGGACGAAATCAGCAAGTGGACCGATGAGTACCGGGACCAACTCGATGCCGGTGAACCGGTGGTCGAGCTGATGAAATCCGGGGACGGGGTGCCCACGGTGGACTGGGAACCTTACCTGGACACCGACTGGCGGGAAAAAGTGGATACCAGCGCGCCGCTGGAACTCATCCAGAAGCTTTCCCGACAGATGACCACCCTGCCGGAAGACTTCACGCTTCATCGCCAGGTCGAGCGCATCGTTCAATCCCGCCGCGACATGGCCGAAGGCAAGACCCCGATGGACTGGGGCTTTGCCGAGACGATGGCCTATGCCACCCTGATCGACCACGGTCACGGTCTTCGGCTGGTGGGCCAGGACTCGGGACGCGGTACGTTCTTCCATCGTCACGCCATTCTCTACAACCAGGAAGACGGCCAGCCCCTGGTTCCCCTGGCCGAACTGGCCCGGGAGCACCAGACGGTCAATATCATCGACTCCCTCCTTTCGGAGGAAGCCGTCATGGGCTTCGAGTACGGCTATGCCACGGCCGAACCGGAATCCCTGGTGATCTGGGAGGCCCAGTTCGGGGATTTCGTCAACGGCGCCCAGGTGGTCATCGACCAGTTCCTCAGCTCCGGGGAAACCAAGTGGGGCCGGCTGTGCGGCCTGGCCCTGTTTCTGCCCCATGGCTACGAAGGTCAGGGACCGGAGCACTCATCGGCCCGGCTGGAACGTTTCATGCAGCTTTGCTCGGGCAACAACATCCAGGTGTGCGTGCCCACCCTGCCCGCCCAGATGTTCCACATGCTGCGCCGCCAGATGCTCCGGCCATTCCGCAAGC
>SLIZ01000244.1 GCA_007135395.1 Wenzhouxiangellaceae bacterium
AGGCCGGCCCCCAGGCGTGGTTTCCACCCCAGCCGCGTGCGACCTCGAACGTGCGTCGACCGGTGAGCACGGCCCCGAGTTCGGACCAGAGACGGCGAAGGTGTTCGGCGCTCGGCTCGGACACCTTGAACGTCATGGAGTCAGAACCCCCGGTGCTAAATTCCACATCTCCCGACGTAAAGTACCAGTCGAAAACTTCGTCCACGCCGTCTTCGCCGTCGGCAACGTAGCCGTCGAGTGACATGGACATGATTCCGATAAGCTTCGACATTGCGATGTACTCGGAGGTTTGGAGGCTGCGTTTATGGGACCGTGCGGTTTCGTCTCTCCGCCTGTACACCCAACACGAAAGTTAACCAGCCCATTTGAGGCACGGTGTTTCAACTTACCGCAATTCCGTACCAGGGTCAAAACTAACCGCTGTGGCCCAGCTCCTGCGCTCGAGTCGGGACCGAAGGCTCGCCCTTGACTACGATCGAGTGATCACCCGACCATCCGAGGACGAAGGGAAACGCTGGGGCACCAGCACGATTGCGAACCAGCCAAGAAGAGAAGCCACTCTGTCGGCCCGGCCTGGAGAGAGTAGGGCCGCAAAAATGTACAGTGGCTACCTGACCAGGTCCTTGTTAGAGAGTTTATCCCTGCTAACCATTACTGCCCAAAAGGCGCTCTACGTCTGCTAAGTCCTGGGTGCGCCCTAACGCCCTCTTGTTTTGAATGAAGTGTTCTCGACTGATTACTGGAATCACGGCACCCTCAAGTTCAACTTCCAGGCGGTCGGCCCACGCGCTCTCAAACTCAACTCCTTTGATTGAGGTGAGGATATCGATACGACGAGGCGAGACACCGATCTGAAAGACCACGTCCGGGGTTTGAAAATCCTCTTTGTCGACTTGCGAGAGTGGAGCGCCAAATTCCTTTAGAGCCAGCATCAGCCGTTCAGCATTCTCGCTCGTTGGACGTACCCACAGGTCGATGTCGCCCGTAGCACGCGGCTGTCCATGAGCCGCCAGGGCATAAGCACCAACAAGAAGATACTCAACCCCGGCGTTTTCGAAGGCGGACAGTATGTCTCGATAGTCGGGATTGAGCATCGGGTGATTCCTTCTGATTACCTTCGCCAGCTTGCTTAAACGCCCATGCCGTCTGGGTGAGCGGCCAAACCATGCTGATCAGTTCGGACGGCGTCCGGTTCGCAAGATCATCATTGGATCGATGATCGTCAAGGCGGAGAATAGAAATGATGCGCTTCATAAGAGTCGAAGATCAGACATACTATCTACTGATTTTCAACGCACTGCAACGGTCGAAGGTCACTCTCGCACTGCAGGCACGACGGCAGAGTTCTACGGCCTGTCTGGTCTATTCAGTTTCGGGAGCAGGAACAGCCAGGCTAAAGGCCTGACAATAGCCGTTCATATTCATCATGCGACCCAATCCAAAACCAGACTATGTCTCCGTCATCTCGCACACCGAGCACTCGATGAACCCGGTCAATCCGTGCGGAATAAATTTGCTCTGTGGCGTGAACCTTCTTGAAGCGGAGACTCGGATGCCGGGGATTCTCTTCAAACTGCCGATACGCACGCCTCACACGCCGTTAGGCCGTGTACTCGAGGCGGTCGTAGGCCTTCCAAGATGCGGGCGTCGTGTAGGATCTCACAAGTCCGTTGAGCGAAGCCGACTTGTCTTTCCTTTGCGATGGACCGAGAGTGCTTCACTGGCGAGATCCGAAAGCTTGTCTTGCGAGCCAGCAAACAGTTCTTCCCACTTCCGCTCCGACCGGAGTTCGGAAAGAAGAAATGCCGCAAAGGCATCTTGCTCCCCTTCGGATAGCTGAGAGGCCTCATCAAAAGCTTTTTCGAGAAGTTTCGTCATGGTATCTTGCTGCTGACTTCGCGTGCGATCGATTTGTGATCAAACGGTGAAGAGGAGGGTGCGGTTTCTGCCGGGAGGTTCGCGAATAACGGTATAGTTCACCCTCGCAAAGCTGCGGCATTTACAAGGTGATGAGCGGCAGACTCCTGAACGCACGCCTGCCCTCGACGATGATGGGGCGATCCGAGGGCGAAGGGCAACGCTGGACCATCGGCACGAGTGCAAAAGCAGCCAAGCAGAGAAACCACGCCTTGATACCCAGCACGGCGGTTTGCTTATCCTTCTGTGCCGACGGGTGCTCTTCCTGACAATTGCCACACCCATATTCCCAGACAGGCCCCGAGCGCTACGCTTACGATCATCAATCCCCTCGAGCCATGGAGATCACCAAGTACAACTCCCGCACCTCCCAGCAATGCTCCGGCGACCAAACCGGCAACCACTTTGTTCAGAGGGATGGCGCGTAGTCGCGGCAGGGCCAGTAGAAGACAGCCGATCAGCCCGCCTGCAAATAGTGCAGAGAGAATGAACATCCAGGAATGCGTGGTTAGAAAACCCAGGGTAAGGGTCACGAGTGCACCGCCCATGCTTCCGAGCACAAGTGTACGGCGTCCCCGTGATATGTCTTGAAATGATTTCATGTTATAGTCGTCTATGCTACAATGCCATAACAAGAAAACTTACCGGCGCACTGATGGCAGGGCGTTTCAAAATAGCACCTTCCCTCGTCACCGGCAAAGCTGTTCGGTCTGGCTAAACTTGGTGCGGCCGGTAGAGTGAGAGGTTATACTGCCCGTTGCTACCGATCCTCGGAAAGCGGGTCAAGGAGCCGAAGCTCGTCAATCCACGCAAAATCACTCGTGTTGTGCGTGGCTAACGGGAGGTCGTAAGCGAGCGCGGTGCCCGCAATAAGTGCATCGCCGAGGGATACTGACCGTTCCTGACGTAGGCGAATGGCCGCCCCGACCACTGACTGTGATACCGGGAGAACCTGTGCCGCATCAAAAAACGCGGAGAGAAACTGCTGCTCGCGCTGGGAGAGCCGGTGATAGCCGAGCGTTTCCACCCTGCTGATGACCGAGACATGGGGTGCCTCACGCGCGATGACTGCGCGCAAGGATGCATGCTTCGGCTGGCTGGCGTAGATGATCAGATTGCTGTCGAGAAGCAAGAGCCCTTAGTCTTCTTGCCGGTTGGGAAGGGTGCGTTCCTGGCGAAGTTTGCGTTGCCACTTGACGGGGTCACTGATTTCGCTGAACGCACCTTCTTTAGCAAGTGCCGCGAGAGCCTCGGCCATACGTCGCCCACGCTCTACTGTGTCTGCGTCTTCGTCGAGTACCGTGATGTGGACACGCAGTGCACGATCGCGAAGTGGCGCCTCTCCAGCCCACTCAACGTGGTCACCTTTCAATATGCCTTCGTAGGTACGAAGCATGGTGTGCAGCCTGAACATAAAAGTGGTTCGCCTAAAAGTAGTAACCCATCCGGCTCGAATAATGTTTTGTGTGGCAGTATAACAAGAAAACTTACCTGACCGCCTGATGGCGCGAGGGATCGAATCACTAACACACGAACAAACGAGCATGGCTTTCCGCTCTGGCAGGACTTGGCGGTTCAGGTAGACCGTACCATTGGGCTAATTTCGAGGCAAAAAGGAAGGGGCCGTGCTACCCTGCAGGTGCCATTTCCTTCTAACCAGCATAGCCCGACCCCTCTCCTATGAAGATCACCACTTCGACGAGCACTTGCAACTCTTCGGATCGTCTTATCGCTTCCTTCGACGTCTCGAAGCACTCCCTCTGCTTCTACAGCCAGCACACGGGCAACGAGGCCACGCGGCACTTCGAAAAGGACCTACCCAACACCACCAGGGCGGTAGAACAGTTCTTGAGGAAGCTCGAGGCGCTAACCGAGAGGCTCGGCCTCACCGGCCTGCTGGTCGTTGCCGAGTCGACCGGCGGCTACGAGCGCACCCTCTTCGACACCGCCCGGCGCCTGGGCCACAAGACCCTGCTCGTAAGCCCGGAGCACCTCTCAAAGATGGGCGTCATCGAATCGAACGACGCCGGTAAGACCGACCGCAAGGACGCCCGCGTCATACACCTCTTGGCGCGCCTTGGCAAGACCCGCACCCACCGGGAGTTGCCGGAGATCTACCGCCGCCTGCGCTGGCTGACCGCCTACTACGACGATGATGAGGATCTGGTCACCACCGCCCGGCAGCGCATCCAGGCTGTGATCTATGAGCTCTTTCCCGACTACGACAAGAATGCCACCTTTACCTTTGGGGTTACGGGCGAGGCGCTCTTCGACGCCTACGCCTTCGACCCTTATGCCATCCGAAGGGCTGGCTACAGCCGCTTTACCCGCAAGATGAAGCGCCGCGTCAAGTACGTGCGCTCTGAGACGCTCGAGCATCTCTTCGAGCAGGCCCGGGCCTCTACGCGCCACAAGAAGAGCCCGTTAGAGACTGAGCTGCTCACCGAGCGATTAAAGGCGCTCTGGGAAGACTACCGGCGGCTTACGACGCGGCGAGAGGCCCAGCGCGAGAAGATTGAGGCGTTGGGCGAGGAGCTTAAGTCCTGTGGCGAACTGCCCCAGCTGGATCACCTGTCGGGCATCACGCTTTTCAACCTCGGACGTATCGTTGGCGAGACCAGACCGCTCCTGGACTTCCGCTCGAAGAGAGCACTTCTGCGCTACGCAGGTCTCAATCTCAGAGAACGCACCAGCGGCACCTTTCGCGGCCAGACCCGCATCTCGAAGAAGGGCCGCCCCTTGCTTCGCAAAGTGCTCGGGCAGGCCACCTTCCCGCTTCTGCGACGAGAGCATCTCTACGGTCCCTACTATCACCGCAAGACCCGGGAGGAGGGCAAGCCGGCTCAGAAGGTCAAAGTGGCCGTCATGCGCAAGTTCTTATGCATGCTCTATTCGCTGACGGGGAGCGGAGAGGCCTTCGACATCGAGCGCTTCACCCGGTGCGAGAGTCAGTACCGACAAGCCGCCTGAGTCTCCTTGCCTGAAGAATCAACACTTAAACGCAACGCCATTTTGCACCACCACATGCTGAGCGCTTAAAAGAGCTTCTGGTGCGCCCGGGCTGGAGAGGGCCGACAACCCCCACTTATGCCTTTCAAAGGCTGCCTTTGGAAGAGCAACGGTAGATCATCAGCGGTTCGAATCAGAACACGCTGTGCCCCTTCGGTGCCGGGAGCTCCAGACAGGGCCGATAGGGTACGACCTAAAAGCCGCTTTGCAGGCGGCATAAGCCGCACTGACGGCCGATACCTACTGAGAGCATTGCCCGTTCGGAGCACCAGAGCCCCGGAAGCCAAAAAGAGCTCACACCGACTGTCCAAGAATCACATCTTGAGACAGGTACGAGCAGTCTGTCTCGCCGGAAAGCCTTAACGCCAACCACCACAAAGCCGCAGAAAAACGGCCCCTTCCCTTGACTTTAGCTTAATGAGAGTGGGGGGTTATGCGTGACGCTACTTTTCTTGCGACTGCCCAGCCCGAAGAAGTGCCACGACCTGATCGACAATTGCCCTGCGGACCTCTTCCTTTAGCTCGCCGACTGTCCCTTCGAAAAGCTCCTCGTTGGCAGTAAAGAGCTTTGCTGGTCGTGCGTAGCTGACAAGGCGAAGGCTGCCGGATGCGAAGCTTCTGTCGGTTAGCTCCACAGCATCGGGGTCCGCGTACGAATTGCTCGTCACCTGGCAAAGGACAAAGTCATCGTGACTGGTGGTCGCTAAAACGACGGCCGGCCGCAACTTCGATTGTGACAGGTCCGAGAAGGGAAACGGCACCAAAACTACCGATCCGGCTGCAGATGCGCCCATGCCTCATCCTCTTCTTCTCGATTCCAATCCTTGCCGAGTGCTTTTTCACTGAGGAGTGCTGTCTCACTGACATGCCGAATTTCTTTCGCTTCCTCTTCGAGGATAGTTACCAGGACACGCTGCCGCGCGCGGAGAGGAACTGATTCGAGAAGACGAATCGCTCCGCTCTCGTCGACGAAGGCTTCAACGGTCTTCGGCATAGCTCTTTAGCTTTCGAAGGTGAGATGAATGAAAGCGAGTACTATGTACGCTGGAAACGGTAACTCCGTTCAACACGCATAACAAGAAAACCTACCGGCGCACTACCGTGCACAACGGTTCAAGATAGCACAAAGCAAGCTTAGCAGCAGAGCTGTTCGATTCGCCTAAACTTGGTGCGGCCGGTAGAATGTGGAGTTATGTAGCGCTGCTTACAGCTTGTCGCGTTTCCGTGGCTCCACATCCGGCACCTTTGACAAGACACGGTCAAACTTCTCGCGACTGCCCCGCTCTGCCCGCCCTTCGAGATAGGCGACGGTCTTCAGGGCAGACATCTTCTCCGCCACGGCCAGAGCAATGAACTGGTCAACCGAAACGCCTTCTTCTTTGGCCATCTCCTTCACCTGATCATGCAAGTAATCTGGAAGCCTGATCTTTACAGCCTTGCTCATGAGAGTTCACCAATTTCTTCGAGAAGATCTTTGGGCGTAATCACCTCAACTCCAAAACGTTCTACGCCGCGAAAGTCGCGCTTGTTGTACGTTACGATGTGCCGGCACCCCGCGCCGACGGCCAGTTCAAGTACCATTTCATCTCCCGGATCCTGAAGCACAGGGCGCCAGAGGAAATATATCTCGTGCAGATTAGCAACATGACACAGGTAATCAAGAAAGTCTTCGACATCGTCCCTTTCCAGTCGATCAAGTCACGATAATTGTGTAAAGGCGTCTTCTGTCAGGCTTCAAAGTTAAGCGGCTTTTGGTAAAGGGGTGTTGGGTTGCCTATTGGCTTCTTCGAGCTGATCCTTCCACTGGAAGTA
>SLIZ01000089.1 GCA_007135395.1 Wenzhouxiangellaceae bacterium
TCCGGGCCGGTGCGCTTTGCCGGTGTTCTAAAGGCATTCCGGGTCCCGCGCTTTCGGGCTTCCGCCCTGGGCTATTTCGGCCACATGTGGGAGCTGTACGCCTTTTATGCGTTCATTCCGGTGTGGCTGGCCGCCTACGGGCTTCAGGGGCCGGAGCTGTCCCTGGCCACGTTTGCGGTGATCGGGCTCGGGGCCGTGGGCTGTGCCGGGGGCGGTCTAGTGGCCCGGCGCCTGGGCAGCGGCCGGGTGGCAATCAGCCAGCTTGGAATCTCGGCCGCCTGCTGCCTGGTTTCTCCGATCCTGCTGGCTGCCCCGCCGGTAGTGTTCGCTGCCTTTGTCGCCATCTGGGGCATTACCGTGGTCGGGGATTCTCCCCAGTTTTCCACCCTCAACGCCCGTTATGCGCCCCGGAAACTGGTCGGTTCGGCCCTGACCATGGCCAACTGCATCGGCTTTGCGATCACCATCGGCAGTCTCACCCTGCTGGAATGGCTGCAACTGCGAGTCGAACCGGCCTGGCTGCTGATTGCCCTGCTTCCCGGGCCCCTGATTGGATTGCTGGCGGCGAGAAAACTGTGGAACGAGCAATCCGGTGGGCAGTGAACTACCGACCCTTCCGGGCGCCCTGCCCCGCTGCTCCTGGCCACCTCCGGGATCCGTGAGGTTCTGCGGGTGATGCAAACTCATCGACCAGGGCCGCTTTCTTGACAGGGCCCGGAGCCAGCCGATACATTCAAACCCATGACCCGCGATCCCATGGCACCAGCCGCCGGCTGGGTCGCCTTTCTGGCCCACCTGCTTTTCATCCTTGCCGCATGGTCGGTGTTCATCAAGTACCTGTTCCCGATCACCTTTGCCCTGGTCGAGGGCGAGCCCTGGTCAACCTGGGTTTTCTGGGATCTGTGGCCGGTCGCCCACGTGTGGCTGGGCTGGGCTTTGCTTGCACGGCCTTCATACACCTGGTTGCTGGCGGTTGCCATGTCCGCCATCGAGATCGTGATCATCGTGACACTGTTCAGTTTGTTTCTCGTTGACCCGGAATGGTCAATCTGGCGGACAAACTGGTTTGTCAACAAGGTATTCGTGCTGGGATGTTTTGTCTTGATCCTGGCTACGGCCCTTAAATACCCCGAACGGTTTGCAGCCAGAACTGTCGATAATCCGAACAACGAGTGAGATTGCCATGCCTTTCAACCTGACCCGCAGACAAGCCCTGAAACTCATAGCAGCCGGAGTGGCCACCGTGTCACTGGCTCCCCAGGCCGTACTGTCGGCTCCCGGAAGAATGGTCAAGAAGCCCATTCCTGCCAGTGGAGAAACCATCCCCGTAATCGGCATGGGTACCTGGCGGACCTTCAATGTCGGCGACGATGAGCAGTTGCGGAAGGATCGCACGAAAGTACTTGAGGCGTTTTTCGAGCACGGGGGCGGCATGGTGGATTCCTCCCCGATGTACGGCTCGGCCGCAGCAGTAATGGGGTTTGCCCTGGAAAGGCTCGGAAATCATGACAAGCTGTTTTCCGCCGAGAAGGTCTGGACCGAGGACGGGAGCAAGACCCGGGAGCAAGTCGATGAGCAGGAATCCCTTTGGGGTATAGATACCTTCGACCTGATGCAGGTCCACAACCTTGCCGCCTGGGAAGAGCACCTGGAAACCCTGCACGAGATGAAGGAAAGCGGCGAGATCCGTTACGTCGGGATTACCACTTCCAGTGGTCGCCGCCACCGGGAGTTCGAGCAGATCATGGAAAACCACGATCTGGACTTCATCCAGGTGACTTATAACATTACCCACCGGGAAGTCGAGGAGCGCATTCTGCCCCTGGCCCGGGAAAAGGATATTGCGGTGATTGCCAATCGCCCCTACGACGGAGGCGACCTGATCAGGGACCTCAAGGCCCGGGAAACGGTGCCTGAATGGGCGGTTGAGGAATTCGACTGCCAGGGATGGGCGGATTTTCTGCTCAAGTTTCTTGTCAGCCACCCGGCGGTTACCTGTGCAATTCCGGCAACCACGCGGGTTGACCATATGCACGAGAACATGAAAGCCGGGCACGACCCCATGCCGGATTCAGCAATGCGCAAACGCATGATCGAGCATGTCGAGTCACTGTGACCAGAAATTCAACCAGGCGGGTATCTCTGTATGGCCTATGACGGAGCCAGCTACCAGGTTGCCGATTTCATACCGTTTACCGCAGAGGTCTATTTTCGGCTGATCGAGCGGGTCAGTGAAGCCTACTGGCCCCTGCACCTGCTGGCACTCACCGTTGCGCTGGTTGCGCTCGGACTTGCGATAACCGGCCGCAACCGGATTGCCTTTGCCATGCTTTCCATTGCGTGGGCCTGGGCAGGCTTCACCTTTCTCATCCAGCGCTATGGCCAGCTCAACTGGGCCGGTGAATATTTTGGTTGGGCGTTTCTGGTCCAGGCCGGACTCATGCTGGTCTTCGCAATCACCAGCCGGCGAATCCAGGTGTCATCGCGGTTTTCGACTTTCCCCCAGATCGCAGGCCTGGTGATTTGTGTGTTTGGTCTGGTGATCTATCCGTTGATTGCCGTGATCGCCGGCCTTGGCTGGTCCCGGGCCGAAGTCTTTGGCATTCACCCGGACCCGACGGCCGTTGTTACCGTTGGCATCGCACTGTTAGCGCTGCGCGGTGGCTGGTTGTGGCTTGTCGGCATCATCCCGGTACTCTGGTGCCTTGTGGCCGCTCTGACCCTGCAGGTCCTGGAGGCGCCCTGGGCGATCAGCCTGTTTGCCGTCACGGGGGTCGCGATCGTCGGCCTTGTCTGGAAGTCCCTATCTCCCCCGACCACGGACTCCATCTTTCGGGAAGCCTGACAAAACGCGCGTCGTTTCGTCGCTTCGCCCACTGACTACCGACCACTGACTACTGTTTTCCGTCCTCTGTCTTCTGAATCCGGAAACCGCACCCATACGACTGTCCGGGAAGTTCAGCATTCCGGATACCGATCCTCCAGATATTCCTCCAGGTAGGCTATGGCCCTGCCCATTGCATCCTCGAATGATTGATGAGGCAAACCGAACCGGCCCAGCACATCCGGCAGTACGAGAAACCAGCGACCCACGGCCGTTTCAGCACTTGCATGGCCGGTGATTGTCAGCAAGCTGCCCTCTTCCGGCTCGGCAGCAGCTTCCAGCCTTGCTTCAAAGGGCATTTCGAAGCGGCCTGGCTGCTTGAGTTCGTAGTCAACCGCGCCCGGGGGCCGACTGTCTTGTATTTGAAGCTCCAGCCAGTGCTCCCCATCCTCCCAGCGAACCCCGTCATCGAGAACCTCCGAATCCATGGCTCCAGGGAAAAACCACTCCGCGATGGCTGCCGGCTCACTGAGGGACTCGTGGATTCCGTCCGGGTCGTAACACAGAACATGTTCAGACTGGAATTCCCGCTCGGAAGGAAGCAAAGCTGCAATCACAAAAAAAGCACCGACCAGCACGGCAACAAGAATCCCCAATGCAACAGCCAGCATGCGTACAGTAGACATCGAATCCGCACTCCCTCAGGTGTGACTGAAAAACTTCCACGGTGGCTGATGCCCGACACTGGAAATGCCATGGGCCAGGCCGTGGATCCCGGACCCGGGCTACCGTACATGAACCGAAATTTCCGCGCAATGGATAGTTCTTGTCATTCGGGGCACAAATTAGTAAATTCGTTTGTGGGGAATGGATTCGCTGGTATTTATTGACATTTCAGACCTGGGTGGCTGCCATGAAACTGACACAATCACGAATTCTCACTCCCGCATTGCATCCCCGATTGTTACTTCTGCTGTTCCTGCTTTCGCCTTTTCTCCTGGCAGGCTGTGCTGTAACGGAAACCGGCGGCATCAATCTCATTTCGGTAGAAGAGGAATGGGAGATGGGCAAGGAATTCGAAGCCGAGCTCGCCGAGGAGCTGGACGTTTCCCAAAGCCCGGACCTGACCGAAATGGGCGAAAGGATCGTCGCCCAGACCAGGAAATCGGATCTGCCCTGGCGCTTTTACGTTGTCCAGGATGACAGCGTCAATGCCTTCAACGTGCCCGGCGGGCTTGTCTATGTCCACTCGGGGCTCATCGAGCAGGTGGATGACGAGACGGAGATTGCCGCGGTAGTCGCACACGAGATTGGACACGGCGTGGCCCGCCACGGCACCGAACGGCTCACCCGGCAATACGGTCTGGCCGTTCTCGCCGGAGTGGTGCTGGGCGAAGAGCCTGGTGTCATACAGCAGATTGTTGCAGAAATCGTCGCCGCAGGAACCATTGCCCGGTTCTCTCGAGAGCAGGAGTTTGAAGCCGATGAACTGGGTGTCCAGTACATGAATGATGCCGGCTACGATCCGAACGGCATGATCCGCCTGCTCGAAAGGCTTGTTGACCTTCAGGAGAGGGAGCCGGGGACCGTGGAACAGTTCTTTGCCACACACCCGTCGACCGACGAGCGAATCGATGCGGTCAGGGAGCTTATCAATTCGAACTGACAAAATGACTGGATTCCCATGTCCGAGACCCCAACAGACATACTCAAGTTCTGGTTTGAAACGCTGACTCCATCCCAGTGGTTCAGGAAGGACGCCGGGCTAGACCGGAAAATATCCCAGGCATTCAGCGAGCTTCATCGGCAGGCAGCATGTTGCGAGCTCTATGGGTGGCGAAGAAGCCCTGAAGGCAGGCTTGCAGAGATCATCGTGCTGGATCAGTTCTCCCGCAATATATTCCGAGACACGCCGGAAGCTTTTGCCTCCGACCCCCTGGCCCTGGCACTGGCCCAGGAAGCCGTGGCATCCGGTGCCGACAGTGCAATGTCAGCTACGGAACAAAGCTTTCTCTACATGCCCTACATGCACAGTGAATCGGCGGTCATTCATGAAATTGCGATGAATCTGTATGACCAGGAAGGGCTCGAGGAAAACCTTGAGTTCGAGAGGCGGCACAAGGCCATTATCGATCGATTTGGCCGCTATCCCCATCGAAATATCATTCTTGGCCGGCCATCAACTCCCGAAGAGATCGAGTTTCTGAAGCAGCCCGGATCCGGGTTCTGACTTTTCGTTGCTTCTTGCGGGGATGACCCTTCTCTCAAACGAAAATCAGCCTGATTCACCGCCAGTAGATTTCGAGAACTGCTGCGCATTTAGCAGCTAAATCCTTGGACTTGCAGGCAACTATCGAGCTCAAATTTCTGAATCAATTCAGAATCTGGGTTACCATTCCTGCTCATAAGGTACGGCCTGCAATTGCAGGGGGTAAGCCATGACCGTCAAGGAACGCCAACAGGATCAGAAACAACAGAATCTTGGAAGGATTCTGCTGGATCTCGAACGAATTACCGAAGAGGATGTCGACCGCGCGCTTCAGTATCAGCGCGAGAATGGAGGATTCTTCGGAGAAGCCCTTGTGGAAATGGGCGTAGTCAACCGACAGGAAGTGGGTTGGTGTCTGGCGACGCAAGCCAATATCCCCTACATTTTCCCCCAGGTGGATGAAATTGACCCGGACACCGTCACGCTTGTAACCAGGGAATGGGCGCTGCGCCATATGGCGCTCCCGATCATGCAGTCCGAAGGCGTGATCACCCTGGCCATTGATTCCCCACTCAACAGTACTGCTCCCACCGAACTTCAGTGGCGAACAGGAAAACAGGTCGAACTCGCCCTGGCGCCATCGGAGTCTCTCAAGAAGCTGATCGAGAATTTCTTTGACCGCTATACCCATCGTCCGGAACGACACAGGGCAAGTCAGCCTGTTTCACTGGAGACACTTCACGCACGTGCCCATGCCAGCGGAACCCGAAGATGGGGAATCTCATCTCGCAGCGGCTACACAATGGGCTGGTATGAGATCAAGAATTCGATTCGGCGCTTTCCACTGGATCATAACTGGAAGCATTCTCTGGATGAAAGCCTGAACCCGGGGCTTTCAGATGAAATGGTCGAGACTGGAGAAAGAGAATGGAAGGCGGAATTCCGGCATTCCAGGGGCATTGACCAGGTCAGGACTTTCTGCCTGGAAACCGACAATGCAACCGAGCTTCTATTTCTTGTAGACAGGACTATCCAGGAAGAGGCGCCGATCCCCTTTCCGTCAGAACGGGTTCTTGGTCAGTTGCGTGAGATCATTAACAGGGGGCCGACTGTAATCGGCATCACCAGCGATCCACCCAACTTTGCCCAGGACCTTTTGCCCAAACTTCCTGGAGTACTGCTTTCCCGACAACACAGAACGGTGTACCTGAACAGGAATCAGCAGGTTGAAGGAGCAGCAGACCTTGTCTATGTAGATATGCCCGAATCGACCAGAGAGCTTATCGCGAAAATGATCTGGCTGGAGCAATTCCATTTCGATGCCGCCATAATTGAAATGCCCGTTGGCGGAGAGCGCAACTGGAACATGATATTGAAGCTGGCGCCCATAATGATTGCGTTAATTGATGGAAAGCCGGGAAAGAGCGAAAGGTCGTCGTTTCCAGGTATCGACTGGTTGATGTACATAAACGGAAAACCGGAAGGAAAATGGGCTTTGAAGAAGATCAGCAGAGTGGACTCCAAAGGGGATGGCAATGGCAAAGATTGATCAGTTTCTCAAAGCGCTGGTTCAAAAAGGCGGGTCAGATCTGCATTTGACAACCGGCGCATCCCCTATTGCTCGA
>SLIZ01000085.1 GCA_007135395.1 Wenzhouxiangellaceae bacterium
CGCCGATGGCTCAACCTCCAGGCAACCAACACAACCCTGAAGTCCCTTCGAATCCAGGCCACCGCAGAGCGTGACCGGCTGCTGGAAAGGGCCCGCCGCGAACTGGCTGCCGGCAAGGACGCAGAAGCGGTGCTGCAAAGACTGGGCCATCGACTGACCAACCGGCTTTTGCACCTCCCCAGTGTGCGCCTGCGAAAAGCCGCTGAATCGGCCGATGACAATCTGCTGGCCGCCGCCCGCTTCTTTTTTGATGACGACCCGGAGGACTCCTCATGATTCCGGAGATCAGGAGCCGGCTGGAACAGGTTGCCGAACGATACGAGGAGGTCACCCGCCTGCTCTCCGAACCCGATGTCCTGGCCGACAGCCGGCGCTTCCAGGCCCTGTCACGGGAGTTCGGGGAGCTGGAGCCGGTGGTGGCAAGCTTCCAGGAATGGCTGGATGCCGAGAACAGCGCCAACGAGGCCAGTGCCATGCTCGACGAGCCGGATACCGAACTTCGCGCCATGGCCAGCGAGGAAATCAAGAAAGCCCGGTTTATCCAGCAAGACCTGGAGAAACGGCTTCAGAAACTGCTGATTCCAAAGGACCCGAACGATGATCGAAACATCTTTCTGGAAATCCGGGCCGGAACCGGTGGCCAGGAAGCCGCACTTTTCGCCGGCGACCTGTTCCGCATGTACACCCGCTACGCCGAGGGTCTCGGATGGAAGGTGGAGGTCATTCATGCAAGCGAGGGAGAACAGGGCGGCTTCAAGGAAGTCGTTGCAAGGATAATCGGGAAGGGTGTCTTTTCCCGGTTGAAGTTCGAATCCGGCACCCACCGGGTTCAGCGAGTTCCGGCAACCGAGTCCCAGGGACGAATCCACACCTCTGCGTGCACCGTGGCCATTCTCCCGGAGGCCGAGGAAATCGACGAGATCCGGATCGATCCCGGCGAACTTCGCATCGACACCTTTCGCTCCTCCGGTGCCGGTGGACAGCATGTCAATACGACCGACTCGGCAATTCGCATCACCCACCTTCCCACAGGCGTGGTAGTCGAATGCCAGGACGAGCGCTCCCAGCACAAGAACAAGGCCCGAGCCATGAGCCTGCTCCAGTCCCGGTTGCTTTCGACCGAGCAGCAGCGCCAGCAAGCCGAGCAGGCGGCCGACCGGAAACTCCAGGTGGGAAGTGGTGACCGCTCAGAGCGGATCCGGACCTACAATTTTCCCCAGGGCCGAATCACAGACCACCGAATCGATCTGACTCTCTATCAGCTCGAACAGGTCACCGCCGGCAACCTGGACCCGGTCATCGACCCGCTGATCGAACACCACCAGGGCGAGCTTCTTGCAGAACTGACCAGGACCGCCGGCTGAAAAAGCATAGTCTAATCGCCTGATTCCACCATCCAACCATCGGGGGAGCAGGAACCGGTCTACTTGATGACCTTGAGATGACCCCGGTCCTTGCCGCCTTCCGAGTCTCCGCTTTCACCCTGCCCGTCAGGCCCGCCGGAAGGCGGGTCATCCTCGACTTCGGGAAACATCATCCCCTGGCCGTTTTCCCGGGCGTAGATGGCCCGGACGGCGGACACCGGCACCACGATTCCATGACTGACCCCGGAAAATCGTGCGACACAGCTGACCCAATCGTTTTCCAGCTCCAGGTCGCGCACTGCTGAAGGGGCAATGTTCAGCACAACCTTGCCGTCCTGGATGGATGCCTTCGGGACCTGGACATCATCCTGACTGGCATCGACCAGAACATGGGGCGTCAATCCGTTGTCGACAATCCATTCGTGAAGGGCGCGCAACAGGTAGGGTCGGCTGGAAGTCATGGTCATGGAATCGTAAACCACTGGCAAATCGGTTGGGCGTGCAACGAAACAGGGTGCACCGGACTGCCCGGTGCAATACCGGGTCAGCGAAGTTCCCGCTCGGTTTCTGTCAGGCTGCGGCGAAACGAATCCCGGGCAAACATCCGTTCCATATACTGCTGAACAGCATCGGATGTCTTGGTCAGTCGAATCCCGTAACTGGGCAGCCTCCAGAGCAGGGGCAGGACCACACAATCGGCCAGGCTGAGTTCGTCGTGGAGCAGATATTCCGACATCCGGAACATCTCATTGGCCGAGGTAATGCCCTCCCGGAGGGCCTTGCGACTGGTTTCGACCTTCTTCTTTGACGAAGAATTCTCAATGGCATGGGCCGGCTCGAGCCAGTCCCGGAATATGCGATACATGATCATTCGCAATCGGGACCGGGATACCGGATCCACCGGCATGAGCGGAGGATGCGGGTAGCGTTCGTCCAGGTATTCGGTCACCACCCAGGAGCCGTAAAGCACCAGGTCCCGATCAACCAGAGTCGGCGTCTCGTTGTACGGATTGAGTTCGGCCATGTCCGCCGCAGCGGCACTGTCCTGCTCAATCTGGATGATCTCTACATTGATGCCCTTCTCAGCCAGGACAAAACGGATGCGATGACACTCCAGGCAATTCCGGGACGTATACAAGGCCATCATGACGAATTACCTCTCAAGGGGGTCACTTGATGTCCTTCCAGAATTCCTTGTAAACAAGGTAGGACATGAAAGTCAGCAGGCTCAGAAACAACATGACCCAGATCCCGACACGCTTGCGCTGGAGTATGGCCGGCTCAGCCATGTATTCCATGTAAGCAACCAGGTCGCGAACCTTCCGGTCATATTCGGTGGTCGACATCAGGCCATCCTGGGCCAGTTCCAGCCCGACCAGAACCCGGCGCTCCTGACCATCGCCGGCAGTTTCTGTCTCGTAGATGGGCCGCTGGATTCCCTGCAATTCCCAAAGTACATGGGGCATGCTCGAATGCTCCTGGACAGTGTTGTTCCAGCCTTCCTCGTCCAGGTAAAAGCCCCGAAGGAACGTGTAAATCCAGTTACCACCCCGGGACCGGGCAGTCAGGGATAGATCAGGGGCAGGTGCATCGAACCACTCGGTGGCCTGCTCGGTAGTTATCGGCGAAAGCATGTAGTCGGCCAGTTCCTGGTCACCAAAGGCAAGGTTTTCCAGCACCTGCTCTTCAGTCAGACCCAGGTCCTGCCGAAGGCGTTCATAGCGCATGAACTCGGCAGAGTGGCAGTGCTGACAGTAGTTGACAAATGTTGCCGCGCCCCGCTGCACTGATGCCATATCGTGAACATTGGCACCCGACGAATCCAGATTCCCGCCCTTTGCTGCCCAGGCCATGGGTGAAGCGAGAGCGAGTGCAACAACGATTATTGTAGTTCGAATCATTTGTAGTTCACTCGTTCGGGTACAGGTTTGGTCCTTTCAAGGCTTGTCCAGATCGGCATGAGTATGAAAAAGGCGAAATAGATGAATGTCCACAGGCGCAATTCCCAGATATTGGTGTCCTGCGCCAGCCCCAGCATGCCCAGGCGGACAAAGGCAATGGCCAGCAAGGCCAGTGCCACCTTCGACATCCAGCCCTTGTACCGGATGGACTTGACCGGGCTGCGATCCAGCCACGGTACAGCGTACAGGATCATCACCGCCGCACCCATCAGGATCACACCCATGAGTTTATCAGGCACTGCCTGCAGAATGGCGTAGAAGGGCGTGAAGTACCATACCGGCGGGATGTGCTCCGGTGTGACCAGGTTGTCGGCCTCGATGAAGTTGTCCGCCTTGATGAAATACCCGCCGAATTCGGGCCAGAAAAAGATGATGAAAGCTGCGATCAGCAGGAAAAAGCAGGCACCGAACAGGTCCTTGACCGTGTAGTAGGGATGGAACGGAATTCCGTCTACCGGCACGCCATCAGGATTTTTCAGCTTCTTGATCTCCACCCCGTCCGGGTTGTTCGACCCTACTTCGTGAAGGGCAGCCAGGTGGAGGACTACCAGCGCAAGCAGAGCCAGCGGCAAGGCGATTACATGCAGGGCGAAGAACCGGTTGAGGGTGGCATCGGCGACGTAGTAATCCCCGCGGATCCATTCAACCAGGGTGTCGCCAACTACAGGGAATGCCCCGAACAGGGAAATAATCACCTGGGCACCCCAGTAGGACATCTGGCCCCAGGGCAGGACGTAGCCCATGAAGGACTCGGCCATGAGCACCAGGTAGATGGTTACCCCCAGGATCCAGATCAGTTCCCTGGGCTTCTGATAGGAGCCGTACATCAAGGCCCGGAACATGTGCAGGTAGACGACCACGAAAAACAGGGAGGCGCCTGTGGAATGCATGTAGCGGATCAGCCAGCCCCACTCCACATCCCGCATGATGTACTCCACCGAAGCAAAGGCGAGCTCGGCGTCGGGCTTGTAGTGCATCGTAAGAAAGATGCCGGTGACGATCTGATTGACCAGTACCAGCATGGCCAGGGAGCCGAAGAAATACCACAGGTTGAAATTCTTTGGCGCGTAGTACTCGCTGATGTGCTGCTTCCAGAAATCCGAGATCGGGAAGCGGTCATCGATCCACTGTCCAACCGCTTGAACGCGCTGGTTGATCGCGCTGTCGGGCTTGGCCATCAGGCAACTCCTTGTTCTGGGTCTTCGCCGACGACGACGGTGTTGTCGTCGAGGAACCTGTAAGGCGGAATCAGCAGGTTGCGAGCCGCCGGGACGCCCCGGAATACCCGTCCGGCCAGGTCGAAGGTCGACCGGTGACAGGGGCAATAGAACCCCCCTCGCCAGTTGGCATCAAACGGCTGGGACTCGACTTCGGGAAAAACCTGGGGAATACAGCCCAGGTGGGTGCAATGCATGTTGAAAACCAGAACGTCCGGTCGCAGGGAACGATGGGTGTTGCGTGCGTATTCCGGCTGCTGGTCGACGACCTCCGACTCCGGGTCCCGAAGCCGATCGCTGAGCCCTTCAAGTTCCTCCACCATGCGATCGGTGCGCCGCATGATGCCAATGGTCTGGCCACGCCACTCGATTCGGGTGAGCCCGCCCGGCTCCAGATTGCCTATATAGACTTCCACGGGCGCTCCCACGATCCGGGCCCGGGCGCTGGGTTTCCAGTTGGCAACGAAGGGCCAGGCGGCAAATCCGACCCCGATGGCACCCACTACGGCCGTGGTGGCGGTCAAAAACCGCCTTCGGCTTGTGTCGGTTGCCGGCTGAACAGAGGACAAATCTTCTTTACTGGTCGACATCTAAAACTCCTGAAAGCAGGGCCTGTATTATTCAGCAGGGATTCAGGACCCTGAACGATACTGGATGCGAATCAAAGTATAATCAAGGAGTTAAACGGGGAGTGTACCGCCAGCGGCCGACCCCGGATATCTCCGGAAAATTTGCAAACGCACATTGTACCCAATTTGGGAGATGCCGCTCAATTGATCGAACCGTTAGAATACCTGTAACGCTGAGAATGAGCACACCGTATTGAGAATCGCATCCGCATTCGGGTTTGTCCTGAAATTCGCCATACTCGGGCTGGCGGCGGCTTTTGTCGTGGTGTGGCTGCGACCGGACTTCCTGCCCAATTCCGCCCCCCCGGAAACGTCCCCGACAGTGGCTTCGAACTGGACGGGGCCGGTTTCCTATTCCGATGCGGTCAACCAGACGGCCCCGTCTGTGGTCAGCATCTACACCCGGACCATGGTTCACGAACCCCTGCGAGACATCAGCGAGCCCCTGCTGCAGCGCCTTTTCGGCGACCGGTTGGTCTCCCGCCCCCAGGCCGGCCTGGGGTCCGGGGTCATTGTCTCCGAAGACGGCTTCATTCTCACTACCCTGCATGTCATCGAAGGCGTGGACAACATCCTGATCGGACTGTGGGACGGTCGGCTGGTCGAAGCCGAGGTTGTCGGCAGCGATCCGGCAACCGACCTGGCGGTTCTCAAGATAGACATGGAGGACCTGCCGGCAGCCAACCTGGCCCTGGACGAGCGCCCCAGGACCGGCGATGTGGTCCTGGCCATTGGCAACGCCTTCGGGCTCAGCCATACCGTAACCATGGGAATCGTCAGCGCCACCGGGCGGGGCCAGCTGAACCTGGCCGTCTACGAAGACTTCATCCAGACCGATGCGGCGATCAATTCCGGTAACAGCGGCGGGGCGTTGATCAACCCGAAAGGCCAGGTGGTCGGAATCAACAGTTCATCCCTTAGTCAGGCAACCGGCGCCCAGGGCATCAGCTTCGCCATTCCTGCCGACCTTGCCCACCATGTGATGGAAGAAGTCATCAAGTTCGGCAACGTCCGACGGGCCTGGATCGGTGCAAACCTGACCGACCTGCCCCTTGGATACGGGGTGGCCGGACCTTCCCGGCGCGGAGTCCAGATCACCGCAGTGCAGCAGGGTGGTCCGGCCTGGCAGGCGGGGCTGCGGACCGGTGATATTCTCACCAGCACCGACGGCAACCCGATCTCGAACGCCCGTTCCCTGATGCTCAACATTGCCCAGGAAGAACCGGGCCAGGAAATGGAAGTCGAGGCCATCCGAAACGGGCAGGCCTTTACCACCAGCGTCATCCTGATTCAGCAGCCCCGGTTGCAAAGCTAGTGTACCCCGCCACTCATTCTGTAACTTTCAGAGCGTGACTGAGTCGACAGTGCAAGGCGCAATCCGCAGTGAATGGCGCGCCCTTTACAAGGATTGGAACGCAGC
>SLIZ01000147.1 GCA_007135395.1 Wenzhouxiangellaceae bacterium
AAGAATGGTGCCGGCTGAGGGATGGCTGTCGCTGGCGCTCCAGCGAGCTCGCGCCCGGGGCGCTCGGTTCGAACCGGGTCTGTGATTGGTCGGGGGTTCGAATGGGGCCTGCCCAATCTTCCGAGCCCCCAATAGGAATGGTGCTTTCAACTGAATAATGGTGCCGGCTGAGGGATTCGAACCCCCGACCCTCTGATTACAAATCAGATGCTCTGCCAACTGAGCTAAGCCGGCGCGGGAAGGTAGCAGGGGGGCATTTTAAGCGATTCCGGCGCTCAGGTCATCGGGTTTCCCATGGATTGCAAAAAGGGGCTGTAAACCTGTGGTGGGTTGAATTAGTATACGGGCCGCTTTCACCTGGGCCACAACTCCGTGCGAAGGATTGATTCCGGCTTCTCCGGCCGGCTGCTGACTGCCTTTTGTCTTTTTGTCGTATCAACGATTCCGGCGATGGCCGAGATGGCCAGGCTTGAGCCGCTTACGGTAATCGCCATGCCGCTGGCCGAGGATGCCGGTTACGGCTTTCAGGCGGTGACGGTGATCGACCGGGAACAGATCGAACAGGCGCCGGCGGCCAGTCTGGCCGATATCCTGGCCCTGGCGCCGGGTGTGGATGTGCGCCGACGAGGGGGGTCCCGGATCCAGGCGGATATCGGCATCCGGGGGAGCGGCTACGAGCAGTCCCTGATCCTGGTCGACGGGGTGGGGTTGCGCAATCCCCAGACCGGGCATCATCACCTGAACCTGCCGGTGCCCCTGGAGCATATCGAGCGGATCGAGATCCTGCGGGGGCCGGGTCTGACCGGCTTCGGCAGCCGCAATACGGGCGGGGCGATCAATATCGTCACCCGCAGTCCGGAAGCCTCCGAGGCCGGGGCCGGGCTTCGGGTTGGAGACTACGGCTTTCGTGGAATGGACGCCCACGGGGGCCTGCGGGGGGATGCCAGCACCCACCTGGTATCCGCCGAGCGGGAGGTTGCCGACGGGTTCATGGCCGACGAACCCACGGACTTCGACCTTCGCCGGGCTCACTACACGGGCAACCTGGTTACCGGGAACGGTCAGATCCGCTGGGGGCTGGGGATCGACGAACGGGAATTCGGTGCATGGAAGTTCTACACCGCCGATTTCCCCGACCAGCGCGAGGAAACCCGTTCCCGGCTGGGCTATGTGACCGGGGCATTCGAGCTGGGGCGGTGGAAGGTCCGGCCCCGGGCTTCTGTCAGCGGCCACGAGGATGAATTCAGCACCCGGGTTGGCGAGGCGCTTTTTGTCAATGAACATGAAACCGTCAGCCAGGCCCTGGGCGTAAGCGCAACCACCGAGTCCGACCGGGGGGCCACGGAACTGGGGCTGGACGGGGAGCGTGTTCGGATCGAATCGTCCGCGCTGGGCGATCATCGGCGCGATGAGGCCGGTATCTGGCTGGCCCACCGCCGACAGGTTTCCGAGCGGGTGCAGATCGCCGGCGGGATTTCCCGGGTCCATGACCGGGAGTTCGGCAATTCCTGGCTTCCCCACGGGGCGCTTCACTTCCAGCTTGACCGGAACCTGGAAACCTTTGTCGCCGCGGGCCGATCCAGCCGGCCGCCATCGTATACCGAGCTTTATCTTCAGTCGGCGGGCAATGTGGGCAACCCCGACGTTGGCCCGGAGCGGGCATTACAGCGGGAGGCGGGGTTTCGCTGGGATGGTGGCAGCCAGCAGGTGGCCGGGACAGTCTTTCAAAGGCGGATCGGTGATGCGATCGACTGGGGGCGTCTGCCCGGAGAGGTTACCTGGCAGGCCGATTCGTTCGATAATCAGCGCACCCGGGGCGCGGAACTGGAGTGGTCCTGGCGGCCGGTTGAAAAGGGACCGCTTCGCAGGCTGGGCGTTTCCTGGACGGGCCTGAATGCATCCATCGATGACCGGGGCCTGGAGATCAAGTATGCGCCGGATTACCCCCGACATAGCCTTGTCGCCTCCGGCCGGTTTGCCCTGTTCGCTGGCCTGAAGCTGGACTTCAACGCCCGGCATGTAAACCGGAGCTCCGGCGAGCAGGCGACCCTGCTTGGCGGGCGGGTCTCACGGAAATTCGGGCCTGTTCAGGTCCTGGTCGAGGGCAGCAACCTGCTCGACGAGACCCTTGTCGAGGCAGGTTTTGCCCCGTTGCCGGGGCGCTGGCTGTTTGCCGGTCTGCGCTGGTCAACCGGGTAGCCGGCTTCCGGCCCGCCGACTCGAATTCCGATGTCCCGGCTTAAACCAGGTCCCGGTAGGCATGCCAGCTGGCATGGCCGAGCAGGGGCAGGATCAGGATCAGGCCGATGAAGAAGGTCAGCATGCCCACGAGGACGAACAGGGTGAGAATGGCCGCCCACAGCAACAGGGGCCGGAAGTTGAGCGCCACACTGCGCAGGCTGGCCTCGATGGCTTCCAGGACGCTGACCTCCCGGTCGAGCAGCAGCGGCAGGGATACCACGCTGATGGCAAATGCACCGAAGGCCAGGATGGCACCGATGGCGGTTCCCACGGCGATCATCCCAAGCCCGTTGGGTGAGAGCAAAAGGGTGCTGTAAAGGGTGGCCGGGTCCGGGGAATCCATGCCGAAAAACAGGGCAAACAGGATGGTGGCAATCCGCAGCCAGGCAAGCATGAAGACCATCAGGCCCACCCCCATCAGCGCAACCTGCATGGAGTTGGTCGACCAGGCCCGGAAGGTGTCCCCGAGGGTAGGTTCCTGGCCCCGCTCGAGCTTGTAGCTGATGGCGTAGGTTCCCACTGCGACCATTGGCCCGGCAAACATGAAGCCGGCCGCGAACGGCAGCAGCCAGTGATGAAGCCCGCCGAGTACAAGGCCGGCGATCAGCGATACGCTGAGAACCACCCAGATGGCGCCGTAGGTCAGGGAGACCGGCGCTGCCCTGCGAAGGTCCGAGGCCCCGGCGGCAATCCATTGCCATGGACGGTCCATGGAGATCTTGCGAACTTCGATTACCGGTGGGATAGCGCTTTGCCGGCTAGGGCCTCCGGCCTGGTTGTCGGTCGGGTTTCCGGATGCTTCCCGGGCTGCGTTCATCGGGTGCTACTCCTTACTAATGGTCATTAGTAAAATCCGCCTGCGTGGGTTAAAGAATACGGTGCCGGATTCTCAATGTCCATTGGCACCCGCCATCGGTTTTCACACCTCCGGTCCCGGCCAGCGCTATTTTCCGGCCGCCGGTTTGTTCTCCAGTTGTTCAGGTACCTGCTTTAGCCAGAGGTCCCTCTGGGGGAAGGGAATCTCGACGCCGGCTTCGTTGAGGGCGTCGTAGATGATCATGTACAGCTCATGGCTGACCCGGCCCCGGTCGGCAGGGCGAAGAATCCAGCACAACATTTCGAAATCCAGGCTGGAGTCGCCAAACCCGCGCATTCGTATCCGGGGGTTGGGGTCCTTGCATACTTCGTTGTGCTCATCGGCGACCTTTTGCAGCAGGTCGACAACGTCCTTGATGTTGGACCCGTAGGCCACGCCGACCTTGATGCGGATGCGGAATTTTTCCCAGCGCCCCCCGGACTCGTTGATCACCTTGGTGGTGGCCATCTCCGAGTTCGGGATGGTGATTTCCACATCGTCGCGGGTCAGAAGCCGGGTCGAACGGATTCCCACCCTGGTGACTTCGCCCCGTTCACCGGTATCAAGCACGATGTAGTCGCCGAGCTTGTAGGGGGTGTCGGCGATGATGAAAAAACCGGCGAACAGGTTGGCCAGGGTGTCCCGGGCGGCGAAACCCACGGCAATCCCGATGATCCCGGCCGAGGCCAGCCAGGCGGTAGGGTCGATATCCCAGACCTGGAGCAGTGCATAGGCGGCAATGGCGACGATGAGAACGGTAAAGACAAGGTCGAAAAGCGGAATCGTGCGTTCTTCGATGATGGCGAATCGGTTCCGCACCCGGGACAGGATTTCCAGCCCCAGGTTGGATGCGCGCATGGCCGAGCGCATGAGCTGGAGAACCAGAAGGCTCATCAGCATGCGGATGATGGTGGTTTCGGCAAACTCCCCCAGCCCCAGGGAAGTCACTGCCGCTACGAGAAAGGCATAGGCGATGACCAGCGCGGCCAGGTTGGCAAGGATTCGGAAAAACCGCGTGTCCAGGTCAGTCGGGGTGCGGGAGGTGAGCCTGGTGCTCCATATAATGACGATGCCCCGGGCCACGACTGCCAGTGCAATGCCCACCACCACCAGCGTGGCGGGCAGGACCAGGGGATAGTTGGAAAGAAAATCCCAGCTTCCATGGACTGCCTCGGGCATCCAGTCCGGTGGCCCGGCCGGGGATGGGATCAGTTCGTCATTATCAGGGTTTTCCGGGATCACGATTGTTGCCCATCCTGTGCGCGTCTCGCTTCCCGGCAAGAATAGCAGCCGGGCCATGAATGTTGACGGTTTTCGATTCCGCCACGCGGCGTTTCAGTCCTGGGGCCCCAGGTGCTCCTTGCCCTTCTGCCGTGCAAGCCGGACCTGACGCGCTCGTTCCCGCAGGCCGGCCAGGCGCCTTGAGTCGATTGCCTGGCCACAATCCAGGCACCGCCGGGTTGATTCGTCGACCGGGGGCAGCCCGGCGGCATCCAGGGCCTCGGCCGGGCGGCGGCAGGCCTGGCACAAGCTGCGGCCGGTGGGGCGAAGCCGGTGGTCGATGCTCACCCGGTCGTCGAAAACAAAGCATTCCCCCTGCCAGCAGCTTTCCTCGACCGGGACTTCGTCCAGGTAGGACAGGATGCCCCCTTTCAATTGGAATACGTTGTCGAAACCCTTCTCGGCCAGCCATGCGCTGGCCTTTTCACAGCGGACCCCGCCGGTGCAGAACATGGCCACGTTGCGATCGGTCTCCGGGTCCAGGTGTTCATCGACCCACCGGGCAAAATCCCGGAAGGTATCGGTGCCGGGGTTTTCTGCGCCCTCGAAACTGCCCAGGCGGACTTCGTAGTCATTGCGGGTGTCGATGACCCGTACATCCTCACGCCGGATCAGGTCATTCCATTGCCCGGGGGGGATATGCCGGCCCACCCGGGTGGCCAGGTTCGGGTCGGGCTGGTCAAACCGGATGATCTCCGGGCGGATTCGAACCTTCAGGCGGCGAAAGGGCGGGTTTTCCACTGCCTGCCGGTTGACGACCCAACTGTCGGCGCCAATCTGCGCCGACAACCAGTCCAGCAATCCGGTCACGGCTTCGTCCGGGCCGGTCAGGGAGCCGTTGATGCCCTCCGGGGCAATCAGGACGGTACCCAGCACACCCGCATCCCGGGCCCGGGTCTCCATCCGGCAACGAAGCAGGGGCAGGCCATTGACGGGCAGAAACTGGTAAAAACTGGTCAGGATCATCGGAATGTCGCAAATGCTTGCGGTGAATATAGTCCGGCCATTATAATTGAGCGGATTTGCCGGGCGTTAGCGTCTCGGCCAATCGAACCTGACTAAGCACATGCAGCCGCAACGGGCGGTCGGGTGCTCCGGGAGCAAGGGTCCAGGCAACTGGCCCGCTTGCGTCCCCGAGTTGTCCGCCCGGGCTGGCATGGAAGACGAACCCCGGGAAGTCGATACTGCCATCAAACGATGCCGGCAGTGGCTTCCCCGTAAAAGGAGAATCGAGTAATGCCTGACGTAACCATGCGCCAGATGCTGGAAGCTGGCGTGCATTTTGGGCACCAGACCCGCTACTGGAACCCGAAAATGGAACCCTTCATTTTCGGTGCCCGTGGAAAGATCCACATCATCAACCTCGAAAAGACCCTTCCCCTGCTCAAGGAGTCCCTGGACTTCCTCAGTCGCATGGCGTCGAAGCGGGGCAAGATCCTGTTCGTGGGCACCAAGCGTGCAGCTTCCCGTTCCATCGGGGAAGAAGCCCGGCGGGCCAACTGCCCGTTTGTCTCCCATCGCTGGCTGGGCGGAATGCTGACCAATTTCCGGACAGTCAAGCAGTCCATCAACCGGCTCAAGGAGCTGGAGCAGATGGAAGAAGATGGCAGCTTCGCCAAGCTCATCAAGAAGGAAGTCCTGGATCTGACCCGGGAGCGGGACAAGCTCGAGCGAAGCCTCGGGGGTATCAAGGACATGGGCGGACTGCCCGATGCGCTGTTTGTCATCGATGTGGGCCACGAAGCCATTGCCGTTGCCGAAGCCCGCAAGCTCGGAATCCCGATCGTTGCAGTCGTCGACTCCAATCATTCCCCGGAACGCATTGATTACGTGATCCCGGGCAACGACGATGCAATCCGTTCCATCCGGCTCTACGCCCAGCTGGCCGCTGATGCGGTACTCGAGGGCAGAGCTTCGGCACCCCATGTTGCCGGAGACCAGGACGAATTCGTTGAACTCGATGCCGAAGGCAACCCGGTAGAGGCCTCCGCCAAGACCCAGGGCAAGCCGGCCAAGAAGACCGCGGCCAAGAAGAAGACTGCTAAAAAGACCCAGGCCAGGGGTGAGCCTTCGACCAAGGTGGAAGGCGAGAAGCTGGCCGAGGCCACCGGTGCCAAGGCGCCCGAACCGGCCGAAGCACCGGCGGCGGCTGCCGAGCCAGTAGACCGTGAATCGGCCAAGGCCGCTGGCGACAAGCTGGATGCTGCTGGCTCACCGGAACCTGAAGCCCCGGAGCCGAAAGCCCCGGAGCCGAAAGCCCCGGAGCCCGAAAAAGCTGAATCGGCCGATGCAGCCGGCAAGGTTGCCAAGAAGAAGGCGACTACCAAGAAGACTGCCAAGAAGAAGGCAACCACCAAGAAGGCTGCCAAGAAGAAGGCGGCCAAGAAAAAAGCCGCCAAGAAGAAGGTCGCTGCCAAGGACGACTCGGCTGAAACGGAAGAGTAAAGGAGAAAATCGAAATGTCCATTTCCGCATCACAGGTCAAGTCCCTGCGCGAACGTACCGGCGCGGGCATGATGGAATGCAAGAAGGCCCTGGTCGAATCCGGCGGTGATCTGGAAGCAGCCGTCGAGGCGCTTCGCAAGAGCGGCCTGGCCAAGGCCGACAAAAAGGCCGATCGGGTTGCAGCAGAGGGTGTCATAGTCCAGGCCTCCGCAGGCGGTCGTTCGGTTCTGGTGGAGATCAATTCCGAGACCGATTTCGTTGCCAAGGATGACAATTTCCGGACCTTTGCCGACCAGGTGGCCACCGCCGCAGCCGGACTGGATTCGGAAGATGTCAGCGACTTGAACGAGGCCTCCCTGGAATCCGGTGATACCGTGGAGCAGGCCCGTCAGCAGCTGGTTGGCAAGGTTGGCGAAAACGTTCAGGTCCGCCGGATCGTCAGCCTCACCGAGGAAAACGGGGTGGTCGGCAGCTATATCCATGGGGGCCGCATCGGCGTTCTGCTGGGCCTTCAGGGTGGTGACGAGGATCTGGCCCGGGATCTTGCAATGCACGTGGCAGCGCTGAATCCGGAGTTTCTTGATGCCGATGGAGTGCCGGCGGACTTTCTGGAAAAGGAAAAGTCCATTCTGCGGGCCCAGGCCGAGGGCAGCGGCAAGCCACCGGAAATCGTCGAGAAAATGATCGCCGGCCGGCTGAACAAGCGCCTGGCCGAAATCACCCTGGTGGGCCAGCCGTTCGTCAAGGACGGGGACATCACCGTAGGCAAGCTTCTTGACCAGCACAAGGCCGGCATCAGCGGTTTCGTCCGGCTGGAGGTGGGCGAGGGGATCGAGAAGAAGGAAGAGGATTTCGCCGCCGAGGTCATGCAGCAGGCCAAGGGCTGAACCCTTTTTCCGATCCGGGGGTACAATGCTCCCGGATCGAGTAAATGAACCGGAACGAGGGTAGATGAGCCAGTCGGCCTACAAGAGGATTCTGTTGAAGCTCAGCGGCGAAGCGCTGCTGGGTGACCACGATTACGGAATCGACCCCAAGATCATTCACCGGATCGCCCGGGAAATTTCCGATGTGGTGGCCGCTGGAGTCCAGGTTGGCATCGTCATTGGTGGGGGCAACATCTTCCGGGGCGCCGGACTGGCCGCTTCCGGCATCGATCGGGTAACCGGCGACCACATGGGCATGCTGGCCACGGTCATCAACTCCCTGGCGCTGCAGGATGCCATGGAGCGGATTGATTGCACCACCCGGGTCATGTCGGCCATTTCCATCAAGGAAGTCTGCGAGGACTACATCCGGCGCCGGGCCGTCCGGCACCTGGAAAAGCACCGGGCGGTGATTTTTGCCGCCGGCACCGGCAACCCGTTCTTCACGACGGATTCGGCTGCCAGCCTGCGGGCAATCGAGATCGGGGCCGACCTCATGCTCAAGGGGACCAAGGTCGATGGCATCTACTCCGATGATCCGGTCTCCAACCCGGATGCCCACTTGTACGAAACCCTGAGCTACGACGAGGTCATCGAGCAGAAGCTTCGGGTGATGGATACCAACGGGATCGTGCTTTGCCGGGACCAGTCCATGCCCATTCGCATTTTCAATCTGTATCGGGAAGGCGACCTGATGCGCCTGGTCCAGGGCCACCCGGTGGGGACCCTGGTTGCCTGATACAATCCGGAACTTTTCCTGAATTCGACCAACCCAAGGAGGCGAGTTTCACATGCTGGCTGAAATCCGAAAGGACGCACAATCGCGCATGACCAAGAGTGTGGAGTCCCTCCAGCACGAGCTGGCCAAGATCCGCACCGGTCGAGCCCATCCGAGTCTGCTGGAACATATCCATGTGGATTACTACGGGGCCGATGTGCCGCTCAACCAGGCCGCCAGTATTTCTGCAGAGGATTCCCGGACCCTGGCAGTCACCCCGTTCGACAAGACCATGGTGGCAACCATCGAGAAGGCCATCATGACCTCCGATCTGGGTCTCAACCCGAATTCTGCCGGCCAGGTCATCCGCGTTCCCCTTCCTTCGTTGACCGAAGACCGGCGCAAGGAACTGGGCAAGGTGGTTGCCAATGAAGGCGAGCAGGCCAAGGTGGCCATCCGCAATATCCGGCGGGATGCGAACAATCGCATCAAGGAACTGCTCAAGGCCAAGGAGATCAGCGAAGACGATGAGCGTAGGGGTGAAACCCAGATCCAGGAGCTGACCGACAAGTTCGTCGCCCAGGTCGACGAGCGCGTTGAAGCCAAGGAACGGGAACTGCTGGAGATCTGAGCACCCGGGGGCGGTTGACCCCTTCCAGCCCCGGGTATGCCTCAAAGCCTCATGAAGACTCCGCCCGGCCCCATGAATCCTGATCGTCGTGTACCGGCCCACCTGGCCATCATCATGGATGGCAATGGTCGCTGGGCCACCCGACAGGGCCTGGCCCGCACCGAAGGGCACCAGGCCGGGGCCGAAGCCCTCAAGCGTACTCTGACTGCCTGCGGTGAAAAGGGAATTGGAACTGTTACGGTCTTTGCCTTTTCCTCGGAAAACTGGCAGCGACCGGCCTCGGAAGTCAGCCGACTGATGGAGCTGTTTTTCCGGGCCCTGAACCGGGACGTGGCCCGCTTGCATGAAAACGGAGTATGCATCCGGTTCATCGGTGATATCAGCGCTTTTTCCTCCCCCATCCAGGCGGGAATGAACCGGGCCATGCGCCAGACCCGCAACAACCAGCGTCTTCTCTTCAATGTTGCGGTCAACTATGGCGGACGCTGGGATATCGCACAGGCCGCTCGCGCCCTGGCCCGGCAGGTATCCGAAGGGCATTTGAGCCCGGAAGACATCAGCGAGGATACCCTTGCCGGGCATCTCAGCCTGGCCGACATTTCCGAGCCGGATCTTTTCATACGCACCGGGGGGGACTTCCGGATCTCGAATTTCCTGCTCTGGCAGCTTGCCTACACCGAGCTGTATTTCACCCCCGTGCTGTGGCCGGATTTCGATGCCGGGCACCTGGAGGAGGCGCTGGAGGAGTTTGCCGGCCGGGAGCGCCGGTTCGGCCGGGTCGAAAACCATGCTTAATCAGCGGATTGTCACCGCCCTGGTCATCTCCGCCCTCGGGCTGGCCATTCTATTTACCTTCCCGGCCTGGGCTTTCAGCCTTTTTGCCGGGATTGTGCTGCTGGGAATGGGCGGTCGCGAAGCCGCCCGGCTTTCCGGGGTCGATGCCCGTTCCGGTCATCTTGCCTACATTGCCCTCCAGGCAACCCTGGGTGCCGCCATCTGGTTTTTACTCATGCCAGGCCAGGTACAGTGGATTCTCGTACCGGTGTGCATCTTCTGGCTTATACCGTTTATCTGGCTGACATCCGCCGGCACCGGCAAATCGACCCGGGGGGGGTGGAGAATTCTCAAGCTGTGTGTATTCCTGGTAATCCTGCCGGGTGCCTGGATCGCTGCCAGCTGGCTGCAGCTGCTCGATCCCTGGCTTGTGTTCCTGCTGCTGGTCAGCGTCGCCACCGGCGACATCGGGGCGTTCTTTTTCGGCCGCACCATCGGAGGTGCAAAACTGGCCCCGTCAATCAGCCCGGGCAAGACCTGGGCGGGTGTGCTCGGCGCCTGCCTTACCGCCCCGGCCTGCACTGCCCTGGCGGCCTGGTTGATCCCCGGCCTGCCGGTTACGCCCCTTATGGGGGCCGGGATTGCACTGGCCGTTACTCCCATCGGAATCGGTGGTGACCTTTTCGTCAGCCTCCTCAAGCGACATGCCGATCTCAAGGACACCGGTACCCTGCTACCCGGTCACGGCGGTGTGCTGGATCGCCTGGACAGCATCTGTGCCGGGCTGCCGTTTTTCGCATTGGTCATCTGGTACCTGGTTCAATGAGACAGATCTGCCTGCTTGGAGCGACCGGCTCGATCGGTTCGAGCACCCTGGACCTGATCCGCCGTCATCCCGGCGAGCTTACCCTGAAGGCAGTGACGGCTTACCGGAGCGTGGATGAGCTGGTGCGACTGTGCCGGGAATTTGCCCCGGAGCTGGCTGTTGTGGCCGACCCGGAGTTCCGGGAATCGGCCCGCAGAGCCTTGTCCGGGACTGGGGTTGCTACCCGCCTGGAGTCTGGTCCGGAGGGTCTGCTGGAGGCGGTTGCCCTGGATGGAGTGGATACGGTGGTCGCCGGGATTGTCGGATCCGCCGGACTGGCGCCCACCCTGGCCGCGGTTCGCGCAGGGCACCGGGTGCTCCTGGCCAACAAGGAAGCCCTGGTCATGACTGGTGAGCTGTTCATGGGCGCGGCCCGGGAAAGCGGAGCCCTGGTCATGCCGGTAGATTCCGAGCACAACGCAATCTTCCAGTGCCTTCCCCGAGGATCGGCTGACGGGGCAGGCATCGAAACCCTGGTTCTCACCGCCTCCGGCGGGCCGTTTCGGTCCTGGGATGCTGCAGCCCTGGAATCGGCCACCCCGGCCCAGGCCTGTGACCACCCGACCTGGTCCATGGGCCGCAAGATTTCGGTGGATTCGGCCACCTTGATGAACAAGGGTCTCGAGGTCATCGAGGCCCACTATCTGTTCGGGCTGTCCCAGGACCGAATACGGGTGCTGATTCATCCGGAAAGCATCGTTCACGGCATGGTGAATTACGCCGATGGCAGCACCCTGGCCCAAATGGGAACGCCGGACATGCGCACGCCGATAGCCTCCGGTCTGTTCTGGCCCCGACGGCTTCCGGCGGGTGTGGAGCCCCTGGACCTGGTCAAGGCCGGTACTCTGAGCTTTCATGAGCCCGACACGAAACGTTTTCCCTGCCTGGCCCTGGCTCGAAGGGCGCTGGAAGAGGGTGGAACGGCCCCCGCGGTTCTGAACGCAGCCAATGAATCCGCTGTCCAATTTTTTCTTGATGGCCGGATCGGTTTCATGGAGATTGCCCGGATCAATGCCCGGGCCCTGGATAGCCTGCCATCCGGACCCGCCGATTCGGTGGAAGCCGTGCTGGAGGCTGACAGCCGCACCCGTGAGCAGGTGGTGCAATGGGTCAAGGCGGGTCCGGCCGGTTCAGACCCGAACCGACAACCCGCTGATTGACGTTGATTGACTTCCTCATTATTTAAGAGTCCTTCGGAGAAATGCTCGACATACTCGGATCCATCTGGTGGCTGCTGGTCGCACTGGGCCTGCTGGTCACCTTTCACGAGTTCGGTCACTACTGGGTGGCCAGGCGCTGTGGTGTCCGGGTCCTGCGATTTTCCGTCGGATTCGGCCGGCCCCTGCTCAGGCGCCGGGCCCGCAACGGGACCGAATTCGTGGTTTCGGCGATCCCGCTGGGCGGCTACGTCAAGATGCTCGACGAGCGTGAAGGCCCGGTGGACCCGGAACAGCGCGACCAGGCCTTCAACAACAAGTCCCTGGGCCAGCGCACGGCCATTGTGGCCGCCGGACCGATTGCGAACCTGATCTTTGCGGTGGCTGCTTTCTGGCTGATGTTCATGGTGGGAATACCGGAAACCCGCCCGGTTCTCGGGCCGACAACCGGAGTGGCCGCCGAGGCCGGGCTCGAAGAGGAGCATATGATCCGGCAGGTCAATGGCAAGCAGGTGGAAAGCTGGACCCACACCCTGCTGGCGCTGATTCCCCCGGCACTTGACCGCAAGCCGGTAACGGTCACCGCCGAGTCACCGGACGGGCGGGTTTCCGAGCATCGCCTGGCTCTGGACCGGCTGGAATCCTTCCGCGAGGAACAGGCACTTGACGGCCTCGGCCTGTCCCTCTGGCAGCCTCGACTGCCGCCGGAAGTCGGCCAGGTGGTCGATGACAGCCCCGCCAGCCGGGCCGGACTGGCTGCCGGTGACCGTATTGTTGCCATCGACGGCGAGCCGGTCAATGAATGGCACGACATCATAGACCTGATTGGAGAAGGCACTGCCGAGGACCTGACCCTGATCGTGGCCCGCAACGATACGGAACTGGAACTGACCCTGCAGCCGGAGATCCGCGAGGGCCGGAGGATCATCGGCATCCAGAACCCGGAACCGGACGAGGCCGCGCAGGCAGCCATGGAGCGCAATTTCACCCTGGTCCAGTACGGCGTGATCGCCGGACTGGGTGCCGGCACCAAGGAAACCTGGCGGCTGACCAGCGCCACTGTGGGCATTCTCGGCCGGATGATTAGCGGAAAAGCCTCCCTGCAGAACCTTTCAGGGCCAATCACGATTGCCCGAATGGCTCAGGACTCGGCCCGGCTTGGCCTTTCCAGGTTCCTGTTTTTCCTCGGATTGATCAGTCTTTCCCTGGCAATCATCAATTTGCTGCCGATTCCCATGCTGGATGGTGGCCACCTGATGTATTACCTTGTAGAGTTCGTCAAGGGAAGTCCGGTGTCTGAAAGGACCCAGATTGCCGCCCAGTACGTGGGCCTGCTGATGATCGTCGGGCTGATGAGCCTGGCTGTCTTTAACGATATATTACGACTGGTCCCCTAAACTTCGAGCCCGGTGCCGGGCACCATTACTAAGTAAAACAAACCATTGGCAAAGTGTATTTATGCGTCGATTCCTGGCAATAGCCCTCCTTGTTTCCCTTTCCTGGCAAGCCGTGGCCACCGATTCATTCGTGATATCCGATATCCGGGTGGAAGGATTGCAGCGGATTTCTGAAGGAACAGTATTCAACTACCTTCCTGTCGAGGTGGGTGACAGGCTGACACCGGCGAACAGCCGGGTCATTATCCGCGAGCTCTACCGCACCGGTTTTTTCACCGATGTAAGTGTCGAGCGGGAAGACGGGATTCTTATCATCCAGGTCGTCGAGCGCCCGTCGATCACCTCCGTCAGCATAACCGGTAACCGACAGATCTCCGATGAGGAACTGATGCCCGCGCTGGCCCAGATCGGCATCGCAGAGGGTGAGACCTTCGACCAGCTTCAACTGGACCGGGTCAAGCAGGAACTGGTTCGAAGTTACTTCAACCAGGGCCACTACGGGGTGGAAGTGACCCCGACCGTGAACGAACTTGATCGAAACCGGGTGAGCATCAGCATCCTGGTCCGGGAAGGCGATCAGGCCCGAATCCGGCACCTCAATATTGTCGGTAACGAGACTTTCGACGAAAAGGAATTGCGCAGTGACTTCGAGTCCGATACCCGGCGCGGCCTGTTCTTCTGGCAGGGCCGGACCCAGTACTCCCAGGAAAAACTGACCGGAGACCTGGAAAGCCTTCGTTCGTTTTACCTGGACCGGGGTTACCTGGACTTTTCCATCGAATCCACCCAGGTATCGATCAGTCCGGACAAGGAAGACATCTACATTACTGCCAATATCCGGGAAGGCGAGGTCTACACGGTAACCGACACCACGCTTACGGGTGATCTGGTCCTTCCAGAAGACAGCCTGCGGCAATTGATCCAGGTCGAGGAGGGGGAAACCTTCTCCCGGCGCAAGGTGGAAGAATCCACTGATGCCATCAGCCGGGTGCTGGCCAATGTGGGTTACGCGTTTGCAAACGTCAACCCGGTGCCGGATATCGACCGGGACAACCGGGAGGTCTCCATCAATTTCTTCATCGATCCGGGCCAGCGGGTCTACGTTCGGCGCATCGAGTTCCAGGGCAACACCCGGACCCAGGACGAGGTCATGAGGCGGGAAATGCGCCAGCTCGAGGGAGCCTGGTTCTCCCAGTCTGCCGTGGACCGTTCCCGACAGCGGCTGCAGATCCTGGGTTACTTCCAGGAGGTCAATATCGAAACGCCCGCCGTGGAGGGCAAGGATGACCAGATCGATATCATCGTAAGTGTCGAGGAGCGGCCCTCCGGGGAATTTTCCGTTGGCCTCGGCTACTCCCAGATCCAGGGCATGATTCTCAGTGCCTCGCTCAGTCAGGACAATTTCCTGGGCACCGGGCGCCGGGTGGCCCTGTCGGTCAACCGGAGCCGGATCTTCCGACAGGCCACTTTCAGCTACAACAATCCGTTCTTTACCGATGATGGCGTCAGCGCCGGGTTTTTCCTGCGTTATTCGGAGTTCGATCAGGGCCGGGCAAATATCTCTGCGTTTTCCACCAGCGTTGCCGCTGCCGGAGGTAATATCGGGTTCCCCATCACCGAGGTGGACTTCCTGCAGGTGGGCGCGGCCTTCCGGCGAACGGATATCAATATCGGGCAGACCCAGGCGATCGATCCGGACTGTCCCATCACCGAACCGGGTTGCCCGGTGGGCATTGCCGCCACCCGTCCGCTGGCCATCACGCTGGATGAAAACCAGGACGGCTTTCTCCAGCGCAATGAGCGCCGGGTCAATTCCTATATCGCCGAGACGTCCTGGCGTCGTGACACCAGGAATCACTACCTCAATCCCAGCCGCGGTTCCCGGCAGCGCTTCGGCATCGAAGCCGCACTTCCGGGCAGTACCCGGCATTGGTACAAGCTCAATTACCGGGGATCGAAGTATTTCCCGCTGACCGACAGCATCAGCCTCGGACTCCGGGCGGACATTGCCCACGGTGATGCCTACGACAACTACGATGACGATTTGGGCCTGGAATCCGTTCCCCCGGACCCGGATTCCATCTTTGGCAATTGCCGGCCGGAGGATGTGGTTTCCTATGACGATGGACTGCCCTTTTACGAGCACTTTTTCGGTGGGGGTGTGTCCGATGTGCGTGGGTTCAATGACAACTCGCTGGGTCCAAAGGACCAGAATTGCCGGGCCGTGGGTGGGGACTTCAAGGTGATCGGCGGTATGGAGGTCAGTTTCCCGGTTCCGATGGCCGATCTGCAGGGTGTACGCCTGGCCTGGTTTGTCGATGTGGGCAACGTCTACCGCAACTACCAGGAATTCGATGCCAATGAGTTGCGGGCATCGACCGGCCTCTCGGTTCGCTGGGAGGCTCCGGTCGGCCCCATCGTCATCAATCTTTCCCACCCTATTCGCAAGCGTGACGGTGACCGGACCGAATTGTTCCAGTTCCAGTTCGGAACCCAGTTCTAGGGGGACGGCAGGCAAGAGGCCACAATGGTCGCCAGGCTTGCAATCGGCAGCTTAACCCGGCTGTTGGATGAATATCCGGATGCAGGAGTCCGGAAAGCAGTTCTGCCGGGGCGTGGCGGGGAGATTTTTCACCCGCAGCATGGTTCACACTATGTGAGGAGGGAAAAATCGAGCACGCGCCCGGGAAACGCTGCTATACCGGGCAGTGTAGCGATCCGGCACCGGAGATTCATGCAATGGCCGGGTTAAGATAGAGGGAGAAGTAAAACAGGAGCAGACAGATTCAGCCGAAAGCAGCCGCCAGCGTAAAAGACAGCAAGCGCCGGTCGGGACTCGTCCCGGCGGGCCGGTGGCGCCTTTTGGTCTGTACATTCCTTTTTGTCGCGCTGGCAGGGTTTGCCTGGCTGCCGGTGGTGGCAGGCGAGTCCCCGCGGATCGGCTACGTGGACATGAAGCGTCTTCTCGATAATGCGCCCCAGGTGCTGGCCGGAAGGGAGCAGCTTGACCGGGAATTCCGACCGCGCAACGAATCGATCATTGCCGATGAGGCTCGATTGTTGCGACTGCAGGAGCAGGCCGAGGTTGACGAGGATTTAAGCGAGGAAGAGCGCGAGTCCCTGGCCCGGGAGGCCCGGAATCTGCAGCGATCGATAACCCGCAGGCGGGAGGACTTGAGAGAGGAATTGCAATTTCGCCGTGATGCCGCGGTCAAGGCCCTGGAAGAAGAGGTCAACCTGGCAGTCCAGGCGGTGGCCAGGGAAGATGGTTTCGACCTGATCCTGTCCAGCCCGGCGGTGCTTTTTGCCTCGGATCCGGTGGATATAACCGACCGGATCCTGCGGTATCTGGAAAACGAATTCGAAAACTGAGTGAGGCCTGCAGGGGATCCGAAGGCCCGACCAGCCCAGAGGAAAAACAGTGCAATCAACCACACTAGGCCAACTGGCCGGGGAATTCGGGTTTGCTCTCCACGGCCCGCCTGAGGCCCGGATCAGCGGGCTGGCCACCCTGGCAACGGCCGGCCCGGAAGACATCAGCTTTCTGGCCAACCCATCGTATCGCTCGATACTATCTGAAACCCGGGCAGGCGCCGTAATCCTGGCCGAAGAGGACCTCGCCGCCTGTCCCGTTCCGGCCCTGGTCAGCCCGGATCCTTACCTGGATTGGGCGCGGATTGCCGAATGGCTTCGGCCACCGGAACCGGTCAGTCCCGGTATCCACCCCACGGCCAGCATTCACGAGACTTCCAGTATTCATCCCGATGCCAGTATCGGGCCCCAGGCCGTGGTTGGCCCCGGCTGTGTGGTGGGCCAGGATGTGCAGGTGGGGCCGGGGTGCGTACTGGACCGGGATGTTCGCCTGGGCGATGGAACCCGGCTGGTTGCACAAGTCTACCTGGGACCGGATGTGACCCTGGGCCAGCGAGTGGTGGTCCATCCCGGCGCAGTTATTGGTGCCGATGGCTTCGGGTTGGCCATGGATTCCGGTCACTGGCACAAGGTGCCCCAGCTCGGCGGGGTTCGGATCGGCGATGACTGCGAGATTGGCGCCAACACCACCATCGACCGTGGCGCCATCGACGATACGGTACTGGAAGAAGATGTGCGGCTGGATAATCAGGTCCAGATTGCCCACAATGTGCGAATTGGTGCCCACACGGCGATTGCCGGTTGTGTTGGGGTGGCCGGCTCCACCCGGATCGGTCGGTACTGCATGATCGCCGGGGCCAGTGGAATCGGTGGCCACCTGGAAATCTGCGACAAGGTAGTGATTACCGCCATGAGTACCGTGCTGGACTCGATCGACAGGCCGGGCCAGTACGGCTCGGGAATCCCGGCCCGCAGTCATCGGGAGTGGCAGCGAATCCTGGTGCGCCTTGGGCACATCGACGAATATGCTCGGCGCCTGATGGGGCTGGAGAAAAAGGACCGGGAATCCGGCAAGTCCTGAGCCCTGAATTTAGAATCTGAACTCATAACGGACAACCAAAAACATGAATTCCAACGATCCGGTTGATATCGAGCGTATATTCGAGCTCCTGCCCCATCGTTATCCCTTTCTGCTGGTCGACCGGGTGGTTGACTTCCAGCTCGAAGCGCCACCGCGAATTCGGGCCTACAAGAACGTCACCATCAACGAACCCTTCTTCCAGGGCCATTTCCCGGGTCATCCTGTCATGCCCGGCGTGCTGATCCTCGAAGCCATGGCCCAGGCTGCCGGGGTGCTTGCTCACCTGGCGCGGGAGGCGGATAAATCTCCCAGCCAGCTGTTTTACCTTGTCAAGATCGACAAGGCACGGTTCAACCGCACGGTTGTGCCCGGCGACCGGGTAATGTTCGATGTGGATCAGAAACGGATCATGCGGGGAATGGGCCTTTACGTGGCCCGGGCCACGGTGGACGACAAGCCAGTGGCCAGCGCCGAACTCCTGTGTGCGGCCCGTCCGGATGCCCAGCCGGGGGCATGATTCACCCAACGGCCATCATCGAGGAAGGCGCTCAACTGGCTGGCGGTGTCCAGGTGGGGCCCTACAGCCTGATCGGTCCCGGGGTATCCATTGATTCGGGTACCCGGGTCGGCCCCCACGTAGTCCTCACCGGCCGCACCCGGATCGGCCGGAACAACCGCATTTTCCAGTTTTGCAGCCTGGGCGAAGCACCCCAGGACAAGAAGTATTCCGGTGAAGACACGGAACTGGTCATTGGTGACAACAACACCATCCGGGAAAACTGCACCTTCAGCCGGGGCACGAAACAGGGTGGAGGCGTTACGCGCATTGGGGATGACAACTGGGTCATGGCCTATTCCCACATTGCCCATGACTGTCGGATGGGTTCGCACAACATCATGGCCAACGGAGCCACCCTGGCTGGCCATGTAACGGTGGGTGACTGGGTGATCTTTGCCGGGTATTCCGGCGCCCACCAGTTCTGCCAGATCGGCGATCACGCTTTTCTGGGCATGTACGGAGGCGTTAGCCAGGATGTGCCCGCCTACGTGATGGTCTCCGGCCAGCCCCCGCGGCCCCGGGGAATCAATACCGAGGGGCTTCGCCGGCGGGGTTTTGGCAAAAGCCAGATCCGCAATATCCGGGAAGCCTACAAGCTGATCTACCTGCGCAGCCTGTCGCGGGAAGAAGCCATTGAACAACTCCAGGAGCGACTCGATGACCAGCCCGAGCTGCAGGTGATGCTTGATTCGGTGGTCGGCAGTAGCCGGGGGCTGCTTCGGTGACCGACCCGGGCGAAACGGGAAAAACCGGACAGGGTATTTTTCTGGCCGCCGGCGAGGCTTCCGGAGACCGCCTTGCGGCCGACCTGGCAGCGTCCCTGGCCGAGTACGAGCCGACCCTGGACTTTGCCGGCATCAGTGGACCCGAGATGCGAAAATTCGGCATCCAGCCCTGGGCCCGTACCGAGGATCTCAGTATCATGGGGCTTGCCGAGGTGCTCCGGCAGCTCCCGCGGCTGCATCGCCTGCGGGGTCAGTTGAAAGCCCGCATTGCTGCCTGGCAGCCGAGGGCGTTTGTTGGAATCGATTCACCGGACTTCAATCTCGGGCTCGCCCGCGCTCTGAAGAAAAAGGGGATTCCCACGGTTCACTATGTCAGCCCGTCGGTGTGGGCCTGGCGCGGTTACCGGATCGGCAAGATTGCCCGATCCCTGGACCTGCTGCTCACCCTTTTTCCGTTCGAGCCCGAGGTTTACCAGGATACGGACCTGGATGTGCGTTTCGTGGGCCATCCCCTTGCCGACGACATTCCCGAAACGGTCGAACATGGCCCGGCCCGTGAGGTTCTGGGGCTTGCCGATGATCGGCCGGTCATTACCCTGCTGCCCGGCAGTCGCCGTGGGGAGCTGGAACGGCATGGCCGCCTGGTCGCCGAGACCGGCCTGAAGCTGCGTCAGCAGGTACCGGAAGTCCAGCTGGTCATGGCGCTGGCCGACCCGGCCCATGACAAGCTCATCCGGCACTGTGCACGCAAGACTTTCGATCGGGCCGAGATCACCACCGTGACCGGCCAGACCCACGAGTGCATTGCCGCGGCCAATGCGGTGCTGGCTGCTTCCGGGACGGTGACCCTGGAGTGCCTGTTGCTCAAGCGGCCCATGGTGGTTTTCTACCGTCTCGCCCCCCTGACCTACCATGCCGCCCGGACTTTCAGACTGGTCAAGTCCCGCTGGGTTTCCCTGCCCAACGTGCTGGCCGGTACCAACCTGGTGCCCGAGAGAATCCAGCATATGGCGACCCCGGCGATTCTGTCGACCGACCTGCTGGACTTGCTCGGCGACGAAACCGGCCACGCCCATTTCCTTGAGCAGGCCGGGGCCATTCACAATCAGCTTGCCCGGGACGCGAGCCAGCGGGCCGCCGAAGCGATCCTGCAGAAGACCGAGTAGGCGGAATGCTTCTCTCCCTGTCTGTCGTGCATATTGAATCGACAGCCGAATAATACGGTGTTGGCCATGCCTCCCGGTAACCCTCCATCATCCAGCCAGTCCGGTTCCACGCAAGCCCGCCTGATTGCAGGCATTGACGAGGCCGGCCGGGGTCCGCTTGCCGGGCCGGTCACGGCCGCCGCGGTGATTCTCGATCCCCGGCAACCCATCCCCGGGCTGGCCGATTCCAAGACCCTGGCCGAGTCCCGCCGGAAGGCGTTGTATGAAGCAATCGTGGCCGGGAGCCTGGCCTGGGCCGTGGTGTCCCTGGAGCCGGCAGAAATCGACCGACTCAATATTCTGGAAGCGACCCTGAAAGCCATGGCCCTTGCCGTGGATGAGCTTTCATGCCGGCCGGACCTGGCCCTGGTCGATGGCAATCGGCCGCCGAAGCTTGTTTGCCCGGTGCGCTGCGTGGTCGGTGGCGACCGGCTCGAGCCGGCCATCAGCGCGGCCAGCATTGTAGCCAAGGTCACCCGGGACCGGGTCATGGTTGACCTGCATGAGCGCTACCCGGATTACGGTTTCCAGGCCAACAAGGGGTACCCCACGCCCCAGCACCTGGCCGCCCTGGAGCGCTTTGGCGTCACGCCTGTCCACCGTCGCAGTTTCCGTCCGGTGCGACAGCTTGACCTTGGATTGTGAGTGCCTCGCCGGGTTCATTCCCGAGGGTTCCTTCCATGCACTTTCAGATACAAAGTCTGGGAGCAGAACAGCCGGCTTTTTATCACAAAGTAAAATCCCGGATTTGCATACGCCCCCGTATGTTGGTAGCCTCCCTTCCGAAACAAGGGGCAAGCCGATCTACGAGGGAGATGACGGCCAATGAAGAAAAGGCTTCTAATGGGCCTAGTTCTGGGCTTTTTCCTGGCTCCTGCATGGAGTGCCACCGGCGTGGCGTTCGTGCACGGGACCGGGTCCCAGTCCGATGCGCTCAACGATTACTGGACCACGGGCTTTGTCAATTCAGTTCGACAGGGCCTGCCCGATTCGGGCAACTACGTGGTGGTCAACTGCGACTTTGAACAATACATGTGGGATTCGGCCGCGGCCGGCTGCCTGGCCGATCAGCTTTACGGCTTTGTAACGGCCAACAACATCAATGACCTGGTGGTCATTACCCACTCCAACGGTGGGAACGTGATGCGCTGGATCCTGTCGAATCCGACCTGGGATTCGCGCTATCCCACGATTATCGATCGAACACGCTGGGTCAACGCTCTGGCACCGTCCAGCCTGGGAACACCCCTGGCCGAGGCAGTCATGCAGGGCAATATATTTGAAAGTACTCTGGGCTGGATTCTCGGCTACCAAAACGATGCCGTCCGGATGCAGCAACCTAGCTGGATGGCGGTCTACAACAACGACTGGTTGCTTGGCACCGCCGGCCGTCCCAACCTCCCCAAAGGATTCTGGAACGTGGTTGG
>SLIZ01000028.1 GCA_007135395.1 Wenzhouxiangellaceae bacterium
GGCCATCATTCCGTCCGGTGAGAGCGAGGATCATACCTTTGATATCGCCAATTTCGGCACCCAGACCCTGGACTGGATGATCGATACCGGTACCGGCGTGACTCGTAATGATTCTGCACCCTTGATGGGGTTCAACTTCACGACTTCCGGCGCCGCCGCAGCCGATCCCCAGAACTGGACCCGGATCAGCGACGCGCAAGGGACGATAACCGACGTGCCGGACGATACCGGTGAGCCCACCGAAGTGTCGTTCAGCTGGGGTGGTACGACCACCGACGGACCGCTGTTCCTGGGAACCGACACCCTGGCTCCTGACGCGGTGCCGCAGCACGACTACGACCTGTCGGGAATGACCGGGTACGGCTTCCGCTCCGGCGGCGAGTTCTTCATCGAAGTCTCCGGCCTGGAGGCCAATTCCGACTACGAGTACTGGATGGTCGCCTACCGCGGCACGACGAATATCGACAATATCGTCCGGGTCAGCGATGGCGATGAGGTCAACGCCTTCGAGTTCAACCAGTTCCTCGATTCCGGGGACAACGAAGGGCATTTCGTGGTCAACGAGGACAAGGCGACCGACGCCGACGTCTGGGACGAGCTGTCGTTCATTACCCAGTCCGACTCCGATGGCACCATTCGCATCGAGTGGGAGGGTGATACCCAGACCACGGTGATCGGTGCCTTTGCCATTCGCTCGGCCCTGACCTGCGATATTCCGGACTGGCTGAGCGTGGCGCCGGATTCCGGTTCCATCGATGCCGGCGGGGCGGACGATACGGTGACCGCCACACTGGATGCAGCAGGCCTTACACCGGGTGACTACGCAGCCAGCATCTGTGTTGAAAGCAACGATCCGACCACACCGCTGGTCCCGGTCAACGTCAACATGGAAGTGATATTCGGTGACGATGTGGGCTGGGTCGAAGGCGAGGTCTCCAGCCAGGGCTACTGCAGCGACAATCCGTCGCTGGTCGAAGGTGCTCTGGTCACGGTGACCAGCCAGGATGACACCTACACCACGACCACCGATGAAAACGGCTTCTACCAGGTACCCGTGGATGAGTCGGAAAGCCCGGTCGATATCGAGGTCGAGGCTCCGGATCACACGCCGGGTATGGAGACCGGTGTAGTCATCGAGGGTGGCGAGACCACCACCGTGGACTTCGATCTGGTCCTCGAGGCACCCTGTGCCACTGTCGAGCCGGACAATATCAGTCAGGTCATTTCCGACGGTGGTACGGCCACCCGGGACCTGGACATCGGCAACGTCGATGGTGCTGCGGATCTGGACTGGAGCGTGTTTACCGCCGAGCCGGTCAGCGATGACCCGCAGGCCCACTTCCCGGCCGAGCCCTATGAAGTCGGTGAGTCCGAAGGCACGTCGTCGGTCAGCGCGCTGGCCGATTCGGGAAGCAGTTCCGGGTTCGTCAGCTCCAGCCCGCTGCCACTTGGTGGATTCGATGTGCCGGTGTTCTCGACCACCGGCTGGGATTCCCCGGGCTACATTACCCTGGACGCCCTGGGTGATGGCAGCTACACCCTGATCGAGGAAAACCAGCCGACCAGTGTGTTTGCAGCGGCTTTCATCGCCAATGACTTCAGTGTCCATTACGGCCTGGCCACCGACGGCGGGGATCTGCCCCAGGACATGCTGATCGAAATCGATACCGAGACCGGTGATTACGAGGAGCTCGGCACGGTCAGCGGTGGTGCCGGGGAGACCTGGACCTCCATGAAATGGGATCACACCTCTGCGACCCTGTATGCGACCTCGGTCAGTGAGCTGTACATCATTGATCCGGACAGCCTGGAGGCCACCCTGGTCGGTGAGCTCACTGGAGCCGGGACACTGATCTCCATGGCAATTTCGCCGACGGGGCTTATGTATGGCATCGACCTGACCAACGATGTCCTGGTAGCCATCGACAAGACCACTGGCGAGACCTCGCCGATCGGTCCGCTGGGTGTGTCCCCGAACTTTGCCCAGGACATGGACTTCGATCAGACCGACGGCACCCTTTACTGGGGAGGCTACTTCGGTGGAGGTGACAGTCAGCTTATGACGATCGACACCGAAACGGGCACGGCCACTTCCCTGGCCGATGTGGATGGAGGCACGGAGCTGCTTTCGTTCTCCATCGCCCTGCCGGGTGTTGCCGACTGCCTGGAAGCCGAGGATATCCCGTGGCTGAGCCTGAGCCCGGAATCGGGCACCGTCGAAGCGGGAGCAACCGACACGGTTGAGGTCCTGATGGATGCCGCAGGCCTGTCGGAGGGCACCTACAACGCCGACATCTGTGTCGAGACCAATGACGCCAACAACAGCCTGGTCGTGGTCCCGGTAGAGCTGATGGTCGAGACCGAGGACCTGGCTACAGTCGAGGGCACGGTCATGAGCCAGGGCTACTGCGGGGACGATCCGTTTGCAGCCGCCGGTGCAGGCATCCTGATCCAGGGTGAGTCCGGAGCGACCTTCGGTGGTTCAGCTGACGGTGACGGCTTCTACGAGGTCGAAGTACCGATCGAGGAAAGCCCGGTTTCGGTCACGGCCATTGCCGGCGGCCACCTGAGCTCCACAACCGACGATATCGATCTGGTTGAAGGCCAGGCGGTAACCGTGGACTTTGACCTGGTGCTCGAAGCACCCTGTGCCACCGTGACGCCGGAAGAAATCGGCTTTGCCCTGGCCAGTTCCGGCGAAGGCAGCGAAACCCTGACCGTCGGCAATGTCGACGGTGGAGCGACCCTGACCTGGAACCTGGAGACCGGAGACGGCTGTTACGACCCGGCCCTGGACACCTGGCTGACATTGACCATTGACCTGAATATGGTCGGACAAACCGGTCAGAACGTAGCCGCGGGCTCAAGCCAGGATGTCAATGTCATGGCCAGTACAGCCGGCCTTGAGCCAGGCTCCTACGCAACCGACCTGTGCATTGGAACCAATGACGATGAACAGGAAGAGTTCGTGGTGCCGGTCACGCTCGAAGTCTTGCCGGACGGTCTATTCGAAGATCGGTTCGAGGCCGGGGACAACGGCTAGGCTTGACTCGAAAAATACCGGAGTAAAGTATTGGGCCGCCCCCCGGGCGGCCCTTTCTTTTGGGTGATCCTTGTGTGGCATTGGTCCCTGCGTGCCTCCTGCACAGGGAGTCTGGTAACCTCGACCCAGATTCCTTTCAAGGAGAACCGGCATGAAGGTGGCCGAGCGTTATCCCCTGTACCTGGCCAACAAGGCCGTTCATCTCAATGCGGATCTTCCGGTTGTCGACAAATTCTCCGGCCAGGAGGTGACCCGGGTCGCCATGGCCGATGATGAGTCGGTTGAGAAAGCAATTGCTGCCGCGGAGATTGCAGCCGGGCCCATGGCTGCTTTGCCGGCCTTTGCTCGCCGGGAAGTGTTGTTTCATTGTGTCGAGCGTTTTCGGGAAAGGGCCGAGGAACTGGCTCAATTGCTGGTCATGGAAGGGGGCAAGCCGATCCGGGATGCCCGGGGAGAAGTCACCCGACTGATCGAGACCTTCCGGATAGCAGCCGAAGAGTCCACCCGCTTCGGCGGGGACGTGATGGACATGGAAATATCCGGGAGAACGGCCGGCTACCGGGGTATGTGGAAGCGGGTGCCAGTGGGCCCGTGCTCGTTCATCACGCCGTTCAACTTCCCGCTGAATCTGGTCGCCCACAAGGTGGCTCCGGCCATCGCCGCCGGCTGCCCCTTCGTGCTCAAGCCGGCTGAGGCCACCCCCCTTGGGGCCATCGTGATCGGAGAAATCCTGGCTGAAACGGATCTGCCCGAAGGTGCCTTTTCGGTGCTTCCGGTGGACCGGGACAATGCTTCGGCCTTTGTCACCGACGAGCGGCTCAAGCTGCTCAGCTTTACTGGTTCCGATGTGGTGGGGTGGAAGCTGAAGAGCCAGGCAGGCAAGAAGAAAGTCACCCTGGAACTGGGGGGCAATGCAGCCTGCCTGCTGGATGCCGATACGGATCTCGACGATGCCCTGGACCGGGTGGTATTCGGCGGGTTCTACCAGTCCGGTCAAAGCTGTGTAAGCGTCCAGCGGGTTCTGGTCCATGAAGACATCCACGATGAATTCCGGGACCGGCTGGTGGAGCGGGTGAAAAGGCTCCCCGTAGGAAATCCGGCCGACGAGGAGACCTGGATCGGGCCCATGATTTCCGAGGAGGCTGCAATCCGGTTGGAAAAATGGATCCAGGCGGCCGCCGGAGCCGGCGGGAGGCTGTTGACCGGTGGCGGACGAAAGGGTGCGGTGCTGGACCCGGCGGTGATGGAAGGGGTGCCAAAATCCTGCGAGTTGTATGACAAGGAAGCCTTCGGCCCGGTGGTGTGCCTGGAGCGGTTTTCCGACTTTGACCAGGCCCTGGATTCCATCAACGATTCCCGCTATGGCCTGCAGGCCGGGTTGTTTGTCAACGATATCCGCAAGATCCACAAGTCCTGGGATCGGCTGGAGGTCGGCGGGGTGATAATCAACGATGTACCCTCGTTCCGGGTCGACAACATGCCCTATGGCGGCGTCAAGGATTCCGGCATCGGCCGGGAGGGGGTGCGGTTTGCCATGGAAGACATGTCCGAGATCCGTTTGCTGGTGATTCGGGACACCTGACCTTTTAAATGAAAATCATTCGCGTTAAGATGGGACCCTGCATCCATAGGACCATTCAATGCGTTTGTTGTCATGCGTTGGGCTCTCCCTGCTGCTGGTTGCCTGTGATCGTAACGATTCAGGGCCTCTGCCGCCGGAAGCCGAGTCCCGGGTGGTTGTTTACACTTCCCGCCAGTCCCACCTGATCGAGCCACTTTTTGAACGGTTCACTGAATCCACCGGAATCCAGGTGGATTACATTACCGACTCCGAGGCGCCGTTGATCGAGCGCCTGGCCGCCGAGGGAGACCGCACCCAGGCGGACGTATTCATGACCGTGGATGCTGGCAACCTGTGGTTTGCCACCCAGCGGGAGGTACTGCAACCACTGGACTCTTCGGCACTGGCCGAAGCCGTCCCGGAAAACCTGAGAGATCCGGATGGCCACTGGTTCGGACTATCCATCCGTGCCCGGGCCATCGTCTACCATCCCGATCGGGTCGACCCTGAGGAATTATCCACCTACCAGGCACTGGCCGATGAAAAGTGGGACGATCGGCTCTGCCTGCGAACTTCCCGCAAGGTTTACAACCAGTCCCTGGTGGCCATGCTTATCGAGCACCTGGGCACCGAGGAGGCCGAGCAGGTGGTTTCCGGCTGGGTGGATAACCTTGCGGTACCCCCGTTTTCATCGGATACCCAGATGATCCAGGCCGTTGGCGCCGGGCGTTGCGATGTGGGCATTGCCAACAGCTACTACCTTGGACGTTTGCAGCGCGACGACGAGGACTACCCGGTAGCGATCTACTGGCCCAACCAGGAAACATCCGGGGTGCATGTCAATATCTCCGGAGCCGGCATGACCCGTCACGCACCGCGGCCGGGAAATGCCCGCAAGCTGATCGAATGGCTGGCCAGCGAAGCGGCCCAGGAAGAGTTTGCAAGCCTTAACATGGAATATCCGGTGCTCGACGGAGTCGAGCTGGATCCGGTGGTTGCCGCCTGGGGCGAATTTCGCCACGACCCGACCAACCTGGCGGTGGCCGGTGAGCGCCAGAGTGAAGCGGTAAGGCTGATGGACCGTGTCGGCTATCGCTGATCCATGGACCCGTAAAGCCCCAGTCGTAACCCGAAGCACAAAGGACGGGCGCCGATGGCTGGCTTTACCCCTGCTTGTGCTTGTCCTCATTCCCCTGGGGGTGTTGGTGGCCAGCTGGCTCGATGGCCAGCCGGACACCTGGCAGCATCTTTCCGAGCATGTCATGCCCCGGCTGGTTACCAACACCCTGCTCATGACCGTCGTGGTCGGGGTTGGCGTGGGCGTCATCGGTGTCGGTCTGGGGTGGCTTACCGCGGTCTGCGAATTTCCCGGTCGCAGGTTGATGGAGCCCCTGCTGGTCCTGCCCCTGGCGTTTCCAACCTACGTGCTGGCCTTTGCCTATCTCGGCCTGCTTGATTACGGGGGGCCGGTACAGGAATTCTGGCGGGCGACCTTTAACCAGACGCCGGGCTGGCTGGTAGCGCTGCGCCAGCCAGCCGGGGTGCTCTGGATACTCATTCTGGCCTTTTATCCTTACGTTTACCTGCTGAGTCGGGCTTCGTTCATGAGTGGCGGTCTGGCCACTTTCGAAGCCGGTCGCAGCCTGGGTGCATCCTCGGCCCGGGTTTTTTTCCGCGTCAGCCTTCCGGCAGCCCGCCCGGCGGTCGTGGCCGGCCTGGCCCTGGCCCTGATGGAGACCCTGGCCGATTTCGGGGCGGTGGCGATTTTCGGATTCGATACCTTTACCACGGCGATCTACCGGACCTGGTACGGGTTGTTCAACCTGGCTGCGGCAGCCCAGCTGGCCTCCCTGCTGATGCTGTTCATGCTCCTTTTGTTGCTGGCCGAGCGTTTCAGCCGGGGTCGATTCCGCCCACGGCAGGACAAGCGATACAAACCCCACCGGATTCACCTGACCGGCTACCGGGGCTGGCTGGCCACAGGCTTCCAGGGACTGATCGTCATGCTGGGGGTGGTCATCCCCCTGATCCAGCTTGGAATCTGGGCCTGGCCTCAACTGGGAGAGGCCATTGGCGGTCGGCACAACAGCCTGGTCGTCAATACGATGCTGCTCAGCCTGATGGGGGCCGGTCTGGCCCTTTCGGCCGGCCTTTTGCTGGCATTTTCGGTCAGCCGCCTGCGCCAGCAGGGCCACTGGATTACCGATCTGGCCGGGCTGGGCTATGCCATCCCCGGTGCCGTGCTGGCGGTGGCCATCATGCTGGCCTTCACCGGCATGGACCGGCTGGCCGGAACGGCCCTTGCCGGTGGCCTGGTGGCGCTTCTGCTGGCCTACTCGATTCGCTTTCTGCGGGTTGCCTACGGCCCCCTGGAGGCAGGAATGAGCCGATTGCGCCCGGAATACCAGGAGGTTGCCCGAAGCCTGGGTGTCAGCGGCTGGCAGCGCTGGGTACGAATCAATCTTCCCCTTCTTCGCCCGGGAATCGTTACCGCATTCATGCTGGTCCTGGTCGAAATCGCCAAGGAAATGCCGGCCACCCTGATGATGCGCCCGTTCGGATGGGAAACCCTGGCAGTGCGCATTTTCGAGTTCACCACCGAGGGGGAGTGGGAGCGGGCTGCGGTCCCGGCCCTGATTCTGGTCATTTTGGGCGCCATCCCGGTAATCTTCCTTATCCGGCGATCGGCCGGGCTGATGGGACGATGACAGTGGTTGCACCGGAACACGGGAAACCTGATTTCACTCGCGTTATCATGACCGGCTGACTTTCCCGGAATTCTGACCATGTCCAGAAAAACCCCGCTCTACGACTCCCATGTGGCCGCCGGTGGGCGGATGGTGGACTTTGCCGGCTGGCAGATGCCCATCAACTACGGCTCTCAGGTCGAGGAGCACAACCGGGTCCGAAACTCCGCCGGCATGTTCGACGTTTCCCACATGACCGTGGTCGATATCCGGGGCACCGGGGCGCGGGATTTTCTCCGGCGGCTCCTGGCCAACGACGTGGCCCGGATCGAACAGCCCGGGCGAGCCCTTTACAGCTGCATGCTCAATGAAAAGGGCGGCATACTTGATGATCTCATCACCTATTTTCTGGCCGAGGATTCCTATCGGACCGTGGTCAATGCCGCGACCCGGGAGGCGGATCTTGACTGGATGAATCGTCAGGCCAGGGAGTTCGACGTGGAGCTCACCGAGCGGGAAGACCTGGCCATGATCGCTGTTCAGGGCCCCCGGGCCCGGGAGGTAGTTGCGGGAATCATCGATGCACCCGAAACCCTGTCCCTGAAGCCATTCCAGGCCGTGGTTCACGGCGAGTATTTCGTGGCCCGTACCGGCTATACCGGCGAGGATGGATTCGAGGTCCTGCTCCCCGGTGGCCAGGCCAGTCTTTTCTGGAATCAGCTGCTTGAAGCCGAAATCTCCCCTTGCGGGCTGGCAGCACGGGATACGCTCAGGCTGGAGGCCGGGCTGAACCTGTATGGACAGGATATGGATACAACTACGACCCCGGCAGAATCCAACCTGGGCTGGACAGTGGCCATGGAACCGGATGACCGGAATTTCATTGGCCGGGAAGCCCTGGAAGCCGAAAAGTCCGGCGGGGTTTCCCGCAAGCTGGTCGGGCTGGTGCTCGACTCCCGGGGAATCCCCCGGACAGGCTGCAAGGTGGTCTGCGAGGCAGGCGAAGGCGAGGTCACCTCGGGCACCTTCAGCCCGACCATTGGCAAGCCCATTGCCCTGGCAAGGGTGCCGGCCGGGTGCGGTGAGACCGTGCAGGTCGAAATCCGCAAGCAACGCCCGGATGCCCGGGTGGTTCGGCCGCCCTTTGTCCGGATGGGCAAGATTCAGCCGGGAATTGCCGGGGACTGACCGGGGCTCGGAAATTCAAGCAAAACTGCCTCTTCCAGCCCGGCGCATTTTCCAAGACAATAGACAACCATTTTCAGCCAATTTCGATCAACGGGAATTGTAATGAGCGAGATACCATCAGAATTGCGATACACCGAATCCCATGAATGGGTCGGTGAAGTGGACGACGGAATAGTCAAGATCGGCATCACCGATCATGCCCAGGCCCAGCTCGGAGACCTGGTATTCGTCGAGTTACCCGAAGCGGGGGACACACTTGCCACCGGGGATGCCTGTGCGGTCGTCGAGTCCGTCAAGGCCGCCTCGGATGTTTACTCACCGGTTATAGGCGAGGTTACCGAGGTCAACGAAGATCTGGCCGATTCCCCGGAAACCCTCAACAACGACCCGTATGGTGACGGCTGGCTTTTTGCGGTTCGCCTGGACGATCCGGACAGCATCAAGGAATTGATGGATGCCGATGAATATCGGGATCACATTGGCGAAACCTGAACGGGGACTCCTGGTGGCCCACTAGGGCCGGACCCTGGGAGGGCAACTGCCCTGCGCGGGAATACCGGACCTGTCTTTTGACAGCCGGTCTGCCAGGTGAACGGGCACAGGGAGCCTTAATCGGTGAGTGCACGCCAGGGCCAGGGTAACCGCCGCTTCCAGGCTGATCCGGTGGCCGGGTGAGACATAGACAGGGCGAACCCGGGTTCGGGTTCGAACCACCTGTCCGATCACATCTTCGTCGTCGGTCAGATTCACCCGGTCACCTTTTTCCGGCCCCGGTTCAACGTGGTGCCCGCACAGGCGGGACTTGCCCACGCCCAGGGTTGGAAGGCCGGTTTCCACCCCCAGGTGACAGGCAATGCCGAAGCGCCTCGGATGGGCAATGCCCTGGCCATCGCACAGGATTACGTCGGGGGTCACCGGCAGTTCATCCAGGGCCCGGAGTATCCCCGGAAGCTCCCGGAAGGAAAGCAAGCCGGGAATATAGGGAAAGGGTGTCGGTATTTCGCAGGCGGCTGTGGCGATGGTCTCCAGGCGCGGGAATTCAACGACTACCGCAGCCGCCCGGCTGATTCGACCGCCTTCGGGAAAAGCCACATCCACGCCGGCTACAGTCTCCGGCGGTCTGGTGAAATCATCGGTCAGGCAGACCTTTCCGGCCAGCTCCCGTTGCAGGGCGATGGCCGATCCCGGGTCGGTATTCAGTAGCGCCACCCGAAGCGGCGGTATACAAAACCCATCAGCCAGGCCGGGCCTACGAGAAGGAAGGCCAGGTCCTTGAAAAACGAGGGTTTCTTGCCTTCGATCTGGTGTCCCACGAACTGACCGATCCAGGCGGCGACGAAAATCACCAGGGCCAGCCCCCACAGCGGAAAGGCCATAGCCGATTCCAGCCACCAGCAAAGGGCCAGGGAGACCAGCAGGAAAACGCCGATTCCCAGCGACAGGCGGGGGGAAAGTGCGACATACCAGGCCTGGACAGCAATGGCAGTCACCACGGCCCAGTTCAGCCATTCCGCCGGCGAGGGGATCGACCAGATAAGTGCCACGACCGACCAGAAGATCAGCGGAACACAAACCCAGTGAATAGCCTTGTTGGTCGGGTTCTGATGGCTTTCGCCATACTCGGCAAACCAGCTGTCGGCAGATCGCATCGGACTCTCGGCGGGTTTCGACTATGACTTGCGATGGTAGCCGGAAGAAACCCGGGTGTCACGGGGCTCCTGCGCAATCAGGAACGCAAGTGTTCAAAGCAGCCGCCGTTCGGCCTCCCGGTAGCGTTCCACGGTCTGTTCGATGATGGTTGCCGGCAGGGATGGGCCCGGAGACTTCTTGTCCCAGTCCAGGGTTTCCAGGTAGTCGCGGACAAACTGCTTGTCGAAGCTCGGCGGACTGATGCCCAGCCGCCACTGGTCTACCGGCCAGAAGCGGGAAGAGTCGGGGGTGAGGACTTCATCAATAAGGTACAGCTTACCTTCACTGTCCTGTCCGAACTCGAACTTGGTGTCGGCGATGATGATCCCGCGGCTGCGTGCGTAGGCCGCTGCTCGCTGATAGATGGCGAGACTCAGATCCCGGACCTGGACGGCCACATCATCGCCCACCAGTTCCCGCATCCGGTCAAACCCGATGTTCTCGTCGTGACCTCCGTCCTCGGCCTTGGTCGATGGTGTGAAGATGGCATCAGGCAGGGGAGCGGCCTGGTCCAGTCCCGGGGGCAGGGGCACGCCGGAAACAGCACCGGTAGCCTGATAGTCCTTCCAGCCCGAACCGGCCAGGTACCCGCGGACAATGGCTTCCACGGGCAGCGGTTCCAGTCGCCGGACCAGCATGCAACGCGGGGCAATGTCGATCGCCACCGAGTCGTCGCCCAGGACTTCAGCCAGATCGTCATGCAGCAGGTGGTTGGGTACCAGTTCCCGAAATCGGGCAAACCAGAACATGGAAATCCGGGTCAGGATCTCCCCCTTGCCGGGGATTGGATCAGGGAGGATGACATCAAAGGCCGAAAGCCGGTCGGAGGCCACGATCAGCAGGCGCTGGTCGTCGACTTCGTAGATGTCACGCACCTTGCCCTGGCGAAGGCGCCTGAGGCCGGGGTCTTTGTAATCGTTCACGGGCACCCACCCAGGAAAGTGATCGGATGGAAGTATACCAAGCCGGCAAGTATCCCTGCTCCGTGTGCCGGTCATCGGGCGCTGGCACGCCGCCCTGGCCACCTGTCGGCGAAGGTTTTCCAGAGTCCTGCCTTGTTCAATCCGGTTGACACAGTATTAGAATATGCTAATATGCTAAACATGGAACGCAATTCAGGAGGCCATGATGAATCCCCTAGTCACAGCATTCAGGCATGAACCCACGGGGACCTGGTCCTATGTGGTCCAGGATCCGAACTCCCGGGCTGCTGCCGTGATTGATCCGGTCATGGACTTCGAGTTCCGGGCCGGGCGAACCTTTACCGAGGCGGCAGACGAAATTATCGGATTTGTTCGTGACCGGGACCTGGATGTCCAGTGGATTCTCGAAACCCACGCCCATGCCGACCACCTGTCTGCAGCCCCGTATATCCAGGAGCATTTTCCTGCACCCATAGGAATCGGCCGGGGCATTACCGCCGTACAGGAGCGGTTCAAGAAGATCTTCAACCTGCCGGAAGCCTTTCCCGCCGATGGCAGCCAGTTCGATCGGTTGTTCGACGAGGGGGATACTTTTTCCATTGGTGGCCTGGTCGGCAAGGTGATCGCAACCCCCGGGCACACCTCTGATTCCAACAGTTTTCTGATCGGCGACGCGGTATTCGTGGGTGATTCGCTGTTCGCCCCGCGATTCGGCACCGCCCGCTGCGATTTTCCCGGTGGTGATGCGGGGTTGCTGTTTGATTCCATCCAGAAGCTCTATGTCCTGCCCGAAGAGACCCGGGTATTCCTTTGTCATGACTACCCGCCTGAAGGCAAGGAGCCGATCTCCGAGACCAGCATCGGCGACCAGAAGCGAGAAAACGTGCACGTTCGTGCCGACACTATCCGGCAGGAGTTCGTGAAAATGCGCGAGAAGCGGGATTCGGAATTGCCCCTGCCGGACCTTATCATTCCCTCGGTGCAGGTCAACATCAATACCGGCAAGCCCATGCCTCCTGAAGAAAATGGAACGTCCTACATCAAGATTCCGGTGAACATCTTTCCCGGTGATCCCGCCCGTCAACTCAAGGCCTCGTCATGAGTATCGACTGGGCATCGTTCACCCCCTGGCATGCCCTCGGCGGCGGTGCGCTTATCGGCCTGGCTGCAGCCGTGCTCTGGCTGGGTCTGGGGCGGATTGCCGGGATCAGCGGCATCGCCGGGGGCCTGGCCAGTTTCACGGCATCAGGCGGTGACCGGGCCTGGCGGGTGTTGTTCGTGGCTGGCCTTGTCGGCGGGGCAGGGATCGTTCACCTGGCCACCGGGGGACTGTTCGAAATCCGGACCGGCTATCCCCTCTGGCTGCTGTTGCCCGGAGCCTTCCTGGTGGGCCTGGGTACCCGCATGGGTTCGGGCTGCACCAGCGGTCACGGGGTGTGCGGAATCGCCCGGTTTTCCGTGCGTGGTCTGGCGGCGACGGTGACCTTCATGGCCACGGCCTTCGTCACGGTCTTTTTCGTCCGTCATTTCTTCGGACCGGGAGGTGTTGCGTGAAGAGCCTGATCGCCCTGGTGGCCGGTGGACTCTTCGGTGCAGGCCTGTATGTGGCCATGATGGCCGATCCGGACAAGGTCCTGGCATTTCTCGACCTGGCCGGTGCCTGGGATCCATCTCTGGCCCTGGTAATGGTCGGGGCCATTGCCGTCAGCGCGGTGGGCTTTGCCGTGTCCCGTCGCATGACGACCAGCCTGGGCGGTTCATCGTTCGCCTGGCCCGGGCTCGAACGCCCCGACCTCAAGCTGCTTGGCGGGGCCGCATTGTTTGGCGTCGGCTGGGGTATGACCGGCTACTGCCCGGGACCCGGATTTGCGGCCCTTGCGGTCAACCCGGCCGAAGCCGTGTATTACCTGGCGGCCATGGTTATGGGGATGCTGGTCTGGGATCGGGGGCTATCGCGCCCCTGACCTGGAACGCCAGTCATACCCGCCGACTCGTCTTTGCTCGTTCATTTGCGATTACACAAGGAGTCATTCATGAAATCCATCAAGCCCGCAATCATGGCCCTTCTCATGGTCCTGGCCCTGGCTTACGGGACCGTGGTCCATGCCGGCGACGATTCGGATGACCAGCGCGTCTTCGTTACCGTCACTTCCGGCGAGGCCCAGACCCGTGGCATGGCCCTGGTCCTGGCCAACCAGATGGCCGGGCAGGGCGCCGAGGTGCGCGTTCTGTTGTGTGGTCCCGGGGGAGAACTGGCCCTGGCCGACCACCAGCCACCGAAGCTCAAGCCCCGGGACGTCACGCCGGTTCAACTGCTTTCCGGGCTGATCGACCAGGGTGCCACAGTGGAGGTCTGTGCCATTTTTCTGCCCAACACCGGCTATGAAGAATCCGACCTGGCCGATGGAATCGGCGTGGCTCGGCCTGATGATGTAGCCGAGTGGATGCTCCAGCCTGGAGTTCGCTGGTTCAGTCACTGAGATTTTCGATCCCGGTTTTTCCGGGTCGCCTCACCGGGTGATTCCGATGTCCTGCCCGGGCCGGCCCGGGCAGGATCCTGCCTCAATCCTGATCTGTATCCAGTAGCGCCCGGGCCCGGATTCGGCTAAAATGCCGGGCTGCCTGGATGGGCGCGTGGTGCTTTTTTCAATTCACCCCCGTTCGAACCAACGAGCTTTGCCGGACAAACCGGCCCTGGCCCCTTCCGGGGGCCTGCAGCAATCCATCATCCCTGGAGGACATTGATGAACCTTTTTGAAACCATCCACACGTCCGAGCACGAACAGGTGGTCTTCTGCCACAACAAGGAGGCCGGTCTGAAGGGCATCATCGCCATTCACAACACCACCCTGGGTCCGGCCCTGGGCGGGCTGAGAATGTGGCCCTATGCCACTGAGCAGGAAGCTCTCGACGATGTGCTGCGGCTGTCCCGGGGCATGACCTTCAAGGCGGCCGTTGCCGGGCTCAACCTGGGGGGCGGGAAATCCGTGCTTATCGGTGACCCGCGCAAGGACAAGTCCGAGGCCCTTTTCCGGAGTTTCGGGCGATTCATCGATTCCCTCAACGGCCGCTACATCACCGCCGAGGACGTGGGAATTGATGTCAACGACATGGAATACGTCTTTCAGGAAACCGACAACTGCGTAGGTGTCCACCAGGTTCACGGTGGTTCCGGTGACCCCTCGCCGTTTACCGCCTATGGCACGCTTCAGGGAATCCGGGCCAGTCTGCAGCAGAAATTCGGCAACGAAGATGTCGGCGATTACAGCTTTGCCGTCCAGGGTGTTGGACACGTGGGCTTTGAACTGGTCAAGCTGCTTCGCAATGAGGGCGCCAAGGTGTTCGTCTGCGATATCAGTGACGATTCCCTCAAGGCCTGCGAGGATCTGGGCTGCGAGGTGGTTCCCGTGGATGAAATCTACGATGTGGATGCCGACGTGTTCAGCCCCTCGGCGCTGGGTGCGATTGTCAGCGAACAGACCATTCCCCGTTTCAAGTTCAAGATCGTGTGCGGCAGCGCCAACAACCAGCTTGCGACCGATGAATGTGGTGACGAACTGGAGCGCCGGGGAATCCTGTACGCCCCGGACTATGCGGTCAATGCCGGTGGCCTGATGAACGTGTCCATCGAGTTCGAGGGCTACAACCGGGAGCGCGCCAAGCGCATGATGCGCACCATTTACTACAACGTCTCCAAGATCTTCCAGATTGCCGACCGGGACGGTATCTCCACCTGGAAAGCGGCCGATCGCATGGCCGAGGAGCGTATTTCCACCATCGGCAAGCTCAAGCTTCCGTTCATGGGCCGTTCTCACCGCTTTCCGGGTCGGGAGCGGGGCAACCACTAGGGCGGGGAAATGCAACTTTCCGAAGAAATCGAGTTATTGCGGGACACGGTTCGGCGTTTTGCCGCCGAGTCCATAGCGCCCCGTGCCGAGGCGATCGACGAGTCCAACGAGTTTCCCCAGGACCTGTGGGAAGAGTTGGGTGGAATGGGTCTGCTTGGCATCACGATTCCGGAACAATGGGGCGGGTCCGACATGGGCTACCTGGCTCACCTGGTGGCCATGGAGGAAATCTCCCGGGCCTCGGCCTCGGTGGGCCTGTCCTATGGTGCCCACTCGAATCTTTGCATCGACAATCTTTACCGCAATGCCAGCGATGCCCAGCGGGAAAAATTCCTGCCGAAGCTGATCTCCGGGGAGTGGAAGGGCGCACTGGCCATGTCCGAGCCCGGAGCCGGGTCCGATGTGGTCGGGTCCATGAGCTGCAAGGCGGTGAAGAAGGGCGATACCTGGGTGGCCAATGGCTCGAAGATGTGGATTACCAACGGACCCGAGGCCGATGTGGTGCTTTGCTATATGCGCACGGCCGGCAAGGAAGCCGGCTCACGCTGCATGACCGCATTCCTGGTAGAGCGCGACATGCCCGGTTTTCACAAGGCCCAGAAGCTTGACAAGCTTGGCATGCGCGGCTCCAATACCTGCGAACTGGTCTTCGAGGATTGCGAGATTCCCGCCGAAAACGTGCTGGGTGAAGTCGACCAGGGCGTGAAGATCCTCATGTCCGGGCTAAACTCCGAGCGCCTTGTGCTTTCCGGCGGGCCCATCGGCATCATGCAGGCTTGCATGGACGAGGTGGTGCCCTACATCCGGGAGCGCAAGCAGTTCGACCGGCCCATCGGCAGTTTCGGCCTGATGCAGGCCAAGATTGGCGACATGTACACGGCCCTTCAGTCTTCACGGGGTTTTGCCTACCAGGTTGCCGCGGCCTATGACGGGGGTGCCGCCAGCCGAATCGATGCTGCAGCCTGCCTGTTGCACGCATCCAGATCGGCCGTGGAGGTTGCCCTGGAGGCCATCCAGGCCCTGGGTGGCAACGGCTACATCAACGAATACCCGACTGGCCGCCTGCTGCGCGATGCCAAGCTCTACGACATCGGTGCAGGTACCAATGAAATCCGCCGCATGCTGATCGGCAGGGAGCTCTTCGAAGGGCGCAACTAGCGCGGTTCGGCCAGCCTCAGGCCGACCTGCACATCGGGCAGATTGAGGCCGACCTGTTCGGCATCCTCGTCGGCCCAGGCGTAACCAATCAGCTCTCCGGTTACCTCGTCGTGTACCGACAGACGAAGAATGGGCGGCTGGTCCTCGCGCCAGTTGATCCGGGCAAGCTGGATGTTCAGGCCCAGTGAGTTGCCCGCCGAGTCCGCCGGCCGGGTTTCCGAACCCTCGCTGTGCAGGACCACCTCGTTGCTGATCCGCCATTGTCCATCGTTCCGAGTCCCGGCCCAGCCGCTGAACTCCCGGACCCTGTAAAAGCGATAGATCTGATCTTCACCGGCGGGATCGCCGGTATACAGGCGGGTCAGGCGATCGGCAATGACCACCTGCTGGCCATCGAATGCGATTTCCTTGAGTAGCCCCACAGCATCATCCCCGTCGCCGAAGAAACAGTCCTCCGGGTTGGTCTCGCCGGAAAAACCCCGGTTGGAAACGGTGAAATTCATCCGGCACTGGCCCCGGGCCTGGCCGGAGGGATCAATTGGTGTGAGTACGCCCTGGAGCCGGTGTCCGGCGGGAGCCGCTGCCAGTTCCAGGCGGAACTGCCGGGTCCGGTCCCGCGCATCGGTCTGGCTGAGCAGAAACTCGATTCTGCCCGGGTCATCCACCGGTCCAGGCTCGACGAGCAGTTCGTAGGGTCCCGGGTCGGGCCGGTCGTCCTCGCGCCACTGGCCATGGTTGCTGTATAGACCCGGCATGGCTCCGGCGATATTGTTGAGAAGTTGCAGGCCCTGGGAGTCGTCCGGATCGTCGTGTTGTTCGCCAAGCCCGGCACAGCCACCCATTACGGCAGCCATGCAGGCAATGATGAGGGCCCGAACCATCGGTTACTCCATGGGGGGGGCGAGCAGGGCCGGATCCACCCGGGTACTGCCCCAGTTCATCCGCCAGCAAAGATGGGGGCCGGTGGCCCGCCCCGTGGCTCCAACCTTGCCGAGCAAATCACCACGGTGGACCCGCTGGCCGGGTTCCACGCTGATCTCACTCATGTGCAGGTAGGTGGTGCTTACCCCGTGGCCGTGATCGACCACCAGGGTGGCGCCGGAAAAATACATGTCCTCGTGGGTCATGGACACCACGCCCCCGGCCGGTGCCTTGATCGGGGTTCCGTCCGGTGCGGCGATGTCGACTCCGAAATGGGGTTGGCGGGGCTCGCCATTGAGAATTCGCTGGCTGCCGTACTCGCCACTGATTCTTCCCTCTACCGGCCAGTCGAATCCCTCGACCCAGTCCTCGTGGCCCTCGAAGCGGTCCCGGGCCCGGGCAACCAGTCGGGCCTCGGAGCGGATGCGTTCGAGGACGTCATCCGGCGGGGTGACCTGCTCCGGAGGCAAACCGTCGATTTCCTGGACGCGAAATTCCCGCTTGCCCGGTCGAACGGACTTTTCTGCTTTGCTGCCATCGGGAAAGCGGGCAGCAAGTACCCGGGCTTCGGTGTCATCCCGGTTGAACCCGAAAACGAACCGGCCCTCGGCCGTGACCTGGATTTCCTTGCCGTCAAGCTCAAGAGCACTGCCTGCGGGCACCTGGCCCTTCACCAGGCCGCCCTGGACGGGATCGTTGAGCAGTTCGATGGTATCGGCCGATACCGGTGAGGCCATTATCAATCCGGCCGCCACGATCCCGGACAGCCGGATTGGACATGTTTTCCAGCAAATCAGTCGATCAAGCATCGCTTCCCCGGCGGATGGTCAACTCCTGGCCCGGGCGCAGGGTGGAATCCCGGCTCAGGTCATTCCATCGCAACAGGTCGGAAACGGCCACCTGGTGGCGGCGGGCAATGACCCACAGGGAATCCCCGGAACGGACCGTATAGCGAATGGATTCCTGCCCGGGTGTGCTGTCCTTGCGGATCTGCAGGCGTTGCCCGGGGCGGATCATGGTCCGGCCACCCATGTCGTTCCAGCGCCGGATATCGTCAACGGAGACGTTGTAGCGCCGTGCGATTACCCAAAGGCTTTCCCCTGGGCGGACCTGGTGCTGGAAACGCTCCTCGGGCAGCAGTCGTTGCTGCAACCGGGTCAGTTCCCGGTAGCGTGTGGCGTAGGCGGGGTCCTCCGGCCGGCCATTTTCCGCCGACGGGACTTTAAGGATCTGACCGACGGACAGAAGGTCGCCATTGAGGTTGTTGTGCTCGCGCAAATCGCCGATGGAGACATCGTGACGGGTGGCCAGTCCGGAAAGGGTGTCGCCGGACCGAACTTCCACCTCGTTCCAGATTACCCGTTCAGAAGGCTCCAGGCTGGCCACTACGGCAGCCACCCGTTCTTCGTCACGGGCCGGGACAATCAGGTAGTGGGGACCATTCGGCGGTGTCATATGCCGATTGAGACCCGGATTGAGGGCTACCAGTTCAGCCACGTCCAGATCGGCCCGCTTGGCTGCCAGGACCACATCGGTCGGGCCGGGTAGCGAGACCACGGCAAACTGGGGCCGGTCATCCACCCTGGGCAATTCAAAGCCATAGGACTCCGGATTGGCAAACAGGCAGCCCAGGCCCTTCATCTTGGGCACGTAGCCCAGGGTTTCCCGGGGCAGGCGAAGATTGTTCCAGGAGGTATCCTGCCCCCGGGCCTCGGCCCGGGCAAGTGCGCGGGAAACCCGTCCCTGACCTGCGTTGTAGGAAGCCAGTGCCAGGGTCCATTCCCCGCCGAACCGGTCGGCCAGATACTCCATGTAATCCAGGGCAGCCCGTGTGGCTGCGTACACGTCCCGGCGACCGTCATACCAGTCGTTGATCTCCAGGCCGAACTCCTCGCCGGTTCCTTCGAGAAACTGCCAGCTTCCGGCCGCCCGGCTTCGGGAGTAGGCGAAAGGGTCGTAGGCACTTTCCACGATCGGCAGGAAGATCAGTTCTCCGGCCAGCTCCCGGCGCTTGATCTCGTTTGCGATATCCGGCAGCCAGGGCCCGGCCCGGCGGAAAACCCGGTCCATGTAATCGGGCCGGTCGGCATACCATCGTGCCCAGGTCTGTGCGGTGCTGCCTTCAGTGCATTCATCCAGCTCGAAGCGCTCGACCAGCGGGGCCCAGAAGTCTGCCGGCAGTTCCGGTCCAACCAGGTCATCCTTGTCGACGACTCGCTCGGCAGCCTGGTCGATCTGGTCCAGGGCATCGGGAAGGGTCGGCAAAACCACCTGGACCGGTTGTAGCGGCGGTTCGGAATCTTCGGAATGGGACAGATTGGCGCAGGCGACCAGGGTGGCCGCCAGAAGGAATACAAATCCTTTCAAACAGTTACGGTGCATGGCGGTCAGAGTCATTGCAAGCCGTCCATTATGCGGCTGATTCGTTTGCCGTCAAGTACCTCAGTTAATCGGGCACGCTTCCTGATACCATGCCACATTGTAAAAAACAGGCCTTAACCCTTGATTGACAGCAAGAAAGTACTCCAGCTCTTGACCGATGCCGGACAGCCCCTGACCCGTCGGGAAATGTCCCATCGCCTGGGGTTGGACAAACAGGGATCCGACGACAAGCTCCGACCCGTGTTACAGGAACTTGTTTCCCGGGGCCGGGTGGTACGTAACCGGAAAGCCGCCTACGGCCTGCCCGACCATATGGATCTGATCCCCGGGCGCATTCAGGCCCATGCCAACGGGTTCGGTTTCGTGATTCCCGATTCCGGCGATAGCGACCTGTTTCTCTCGCCCCGGGAAATGCGCCAGGTCTTTCATGGCGACCGGGTTCTGGCGGCGGTGACCGGCCTGGACCGACGGGGCCGGCGTGAAGGTACGATCGTAGAGGTGGTTGCCCGGGAGCATGAGCGGGTGGTCGGCCGGTTCGTCAAGGAAAGTGGTCTGGGCTTGCTGGTGCCCGACGATCCTCGACTCATCCAGGACATTCTCATTCCACCGGATTTCCAGGGCGAGGCCCGGCCCGGCGAGATCATTGTCGCCGCCATCGAGCAGTATCCGTCTCCCGTTCGCGGGCCGGTTGGTCGGGTCATCGCCGTACTCGGCCAGGGAGATGAGCCGGGAATGGCAACGGAAATCGCCATTCACAACCACCAGCTTCCCCACGCCTTTCCCGACGAAGTCGATAGCGAGGCCGAAGCATTCGGCGACCGGATCGACCCGGAATCGGTCAAGGGGCGTGAGGACCTGCGCGATCTGCCCCTGATAACCATCGACGGGGCCGATGCCCGGGATTTCGATGATGCAGTGCTGGCCCGCCGGGAAGGCTCCGGCTACAGCCTGATCGTGGCGATTGCCGATGTGGCCGAATATGTCCAACCCGGTTCGGCCCTGGATACCGAGGCGCTGCGTCGAAGCACCTCGGTCTACTTTCCGGACCGGGTCATCCCCATGCTGCCGGAAACCCTTTCCAACGGCCTGTGCTCCCTCAACCCGGATGTCGACCGGCTCTGCCTGGCCTGCCACCTGCGCCTGGATAAGCAGGGCAAGGTGACATCCAGTCGTTTCTACGAAGCGGTCCTGCGCTCCCATGCCCGGCTGACCTACGACCAGGTGCGCAAGATAACCGAAGACGGTGACGAAGAGCTTCGGAAAAAGCACGAGCCGGTCCTGGGCAATATCGAGTGCCTCGGGGAGGTCTACCGGTTGTTGCGCAAACGCCGCGAGGCCCGCGGTGCACTGGATTTCGATTCCTCGGAAATCTATTTCTCGTTCGACGAGGAAGGGCGGGTGGCTGATATTCGCCCGCGGACCCGGCACGATGCCCACAAGCTCATCGAAGAGGCCATGGTCGCGGCCAATGTTGAAGCCTCGAAGTTCGTCGCCGAGAGCAAGCTGCCCATGCTGTTCCGGGTTCATGAAACGCCCCCGTCTACCAAGCTGGACGGCCTGGAGGCCTTTCTTCGGGCCCAGGGGCTGCAGGTGGCCTGGGACGAGGACCCCACGCCCCAGCAGTTTGCCCGCATCCAGCAGCAGGTCCGGGGCCGGCCGGATGAACCCCTGGTCAACGCAGTGCTCCTGCGCAGCATGGCCCTTGCCGTCTACCAGGCTGAGAACAAGGGGCACTTCGGGCTTGCCCTGGAAAGCTATGCCCACTTCACCTCCCCGATCCGCCGCTACCCGGATCTGCTGCTTCACCGGGCGATCAAGCATATCGCCCGGCGGCAGAAGAAGGGCGGCTTTCCCTACAGCCACCGCCGCATGGATGAACTGGGTGAACATTGCTCCTGGCTGGACCGGCGGGCAGAGGAAGCCGCCCGGGACGTGGACCAGAGACTCAAGTGCCATTTCATGCAGCGCCACATCGGTGACGAGTTCGACGGGGTTGTAACCGGGGTGACCAGCTTCGGCCTGTTCGTGGAAGTCGGCAACCTGGGTGTCGACGGTCTTGTCCACGTCACCTCCCTTCCCAACGATTACTACCACTTCGACCCGGTCAGCCATGTCCTGACCGGCGAGCGGCAGGGTATGCGGTTCCGACTGGCCGACCGGGTTCGAATCCGGGTTGCAGCGGTAAACCTGGACGACCGGAAAATCGA
>SLIZ01000233.1 GCA_007135395.1 Wenzhouxiangellaceae bacterium
GGACGGAGCCGACCATGAACCCTGCCGCATTGATCCAAACCCTTATCGCGCCCCTGGCCCTGGCCGGGTGGCTTTTCCTTCTGCCCGGAACGGCAGCGCTTGCCGGTGACGGAACCGGCCCGGAGGGCTGGCAGCCCCTGCCGGAGACCGGTATCTGGTTCAACGCCGACGCCTCGGGCACCGGCTTCATGATGGAGGTCCAGAACGACCGGCTGGCCGGTTTCTACTATCTCTACGATGAGACCGGCGCCCCGATCTGGCTGGCATTCGACGGCACCCTGGCGCCCGCCGAGGAACCGGACGTCACCTGGACGATGACCACCGGGCTGAAGCGCTACGAGGGGGGTGCCTGCCTGAACTGCCCCTACCAGGAACCGACCGTGGTCGAATCCCCGGGCAATATCACGTTCGAATTCACCCACCGGGGGGTCGGCAGTTTCCGGGTGGACGAAGCCGACAGCCAGCCCATCCGGCCACTGACCTATGGCGTACCGGGCAGCCGGGTGTTCCAGCCCCATTCCGACCACGTCTTGCCGAGACTGGTCCGGGGTGAACCAAGCGCAGATGATTACTGGACCCTGAATTTCGTTTCACCGGTAACCGGTGTTGTTATGGGCTTGATTGCAAGTCTCCATCGCCTCCCCGACCATCTCCAGCCGGAAGCAGGTGAAAGGTACCGGCTTGTGGGTGTCCGTGGTTATCCAGGCGACCCTCATATGTTCCACGATTACGGTTATTTGAATTGCGAAGCGTCAGATGCTTCGGAACCACATTGCGAACTGAGCCTGAGGGAAACGGGCGTGATCGCCTCACCGTTGGCCGGTCGAAATTTTCATGTTGATCCAGGAGACCTCACCGACTCCCGGCTATCCGGCGAAGACGACGACGGCTGGATTGTTCATGCCAAGCGCCGGGTTCATCTTGGTTGGGTCGACTCCTACGACTGAAACAGTTCCGGCCCACGCTCGGCCACGATCCAGCAGACCCTCCCGGTGTCGGCATTTCCGATCTCACGGGGGGTGCCGATGGCTTCGCTCTCCCCGGACTCGTGATCGGTTTCGTCCCGCCCCCGAGGCAACCCAATGGACCCGGCAAACTCGGTGAGCCGGGTTCCGCATACTGTCGTGGCCGGGCCCTCCGGGGGGTGGATGCCGGGTGCACTCTCACCCGTTGAGCATGGGAAAGGCACGCTTGCGAAGGCAAAGTGGACTCTGTCGAGCCCGTGTAGCGTTGTTCCGAGCCTGCCTATAACGCCTCGGAGGCGAAATCAGCCAGCCGGGAGCGCTCTCCCCGCCTCAGGGTGATATGACCGGAATGGGCCCAGTGCTTGAACCGGTCCACTGCAAAGGTCAGCCCGGAGGTGGTTTCGGTCAGGTATGGGGTGTCGATCTGTTCCACGTTGCCCAGGCAGATCATCTTGGTGCCCGGCCCGGCCCGGGTCAGCAGGGTTTTCATCTGCTTGGGCGTGAGGTTCTGGGCTTCGTCGATGATCACGAAGCGGTTGAAGAAAGTGCGCCCGCGCATGAAGTTCATGGAGCGGATCTTGATGCGCTTGGCCAGCAGTTCGTTGGTCGCCGCACGACCCCATTGATCGTTGGCCGTTTCCGGCTCGGTAAGCACTTCCAGATTGTCGGTCAGCGCTCCCATCCAGGGGGTCATCTTTTCTTCTTCTGTGCCAGGCAGATAGCCGATTTCCTCCCCCACTGAAACCGTCGCCCGGGTCATGATGATTTCCCGGTAAATCTGGTCATCCAGGGTCTGGGCCAGTGCTGCGGCCAGGGTCAGCAGGGTCTTGCCTGTACCGGCGGTACCCATCAGAGTCACGAAGTCCACATCCGGGTCCATCAGCAGGTTCAGCGCCAGGTTCTGTTCCGTGTTGCGCGCATTGATACCCCACACCGAACGGTTCTGTCCCCGAAAATCCTCTGCAACGCGTATGACAAATTCCTGCTCTTCCACCTTGTTGACCAGGGCTTCCAGACCATTTTCACCTTCCAGGCAAAGGCATTGGTTGGGATGCCACTCATCGCCGGGCGTCCGGCTCAGGCGGTAGTAGGTCCGATGGCCTTCCGTCCAGGAATCCCGGATGGGATAGGTCTCCCAGAACCGGTTGTCCAGATTTTCGATTCCCGGATAAAGGAGGCTGAGGTCGTCGAGCGCCCGGTCGTTGTGATAATCCTCCGCCCGGACTCCGTGGATGGCGGCCTTGATGCGAAGGTTGATGTCCTTGGAAACCAGAATGATTTCCCGTTCGGGCTGGACCTGCCGCAGGCTCAGGGCGGCCTGGAGAATCTGGTTGTCGGCCAGTCCGGAATCGCCGATAAGGCCCTTTCCGTTTTCCAGGGCTGCAGTCTGGAAGAATAGCCGGCCGGTGCCGGCCTGCAGGTCAACTCCCTCGGGAAGTTTCAGTGGCACACCCTGTTCGAGGTTGTCACCGTGGGTAACCATCTGGCCGATGAAGCGACTGACCTGGCGCACATTCCGGGAAACCTCGGAAAGCCCTTTCTTGGCCGCATCAAGCTCCTCGAGGACCACCATGGGCAGAAAGATATCGTGCTCGTCGAACCGGAAAAGCGCCGTCGGGTCGTGCATGAGCACGTTCGTGTCGAGCAGATAGAGTCGTTGTGCCTGGGCCATGGGCTTCCTGGTCTTGGACCTGAATTGAGGAATGTAGGTGATGAACTAGTCGAGCGAGCGGACAGCTTCCAGAACTTCTTCAACATGACCGGGGACACGGACCTTGCGCCATTCCCGGACCAGCCGCCCCTGTTTGTCGAAAAGAAAGGTGCTGCGCTCGATGCCCATGACTTTCTTGCCGTACATGTTCTTTTCCTTGACTACATCGAACTGCCGGCACAGGATTTCGTCGGTATCGGAGACAAGATCAAAATCAATCTCCTTCTTTTCCCGGAAGTTTTCATGGCTTTTCAGGCTGTCCCGGGAGACCCCGACGATCACGCAGTCCAGTTTCTCGAATTCCGGCCGGAGTTGGGAGAATTCCTGGCTTTCCCGTGTGCAGCCGGGGGTGTTGTCCCTGGGATAGAAATAGACAACCAGGTTCTTCCCCCGAAAATCCTGGAGGCTTAACTGTTGGTCGCCGGTTGCAGGCAGGGCAGGGGACTGGGCGGTTTCGTGCTGGCTCATGTGCGGGTTGCTTCCTCAGGGTATGTGCCGATCAGTGGCATCTGGAATGAATGAATCCGGGTATTCGACCCGGAGCATACTTGCGGCCACTGCGGGTCGCAAGTAGTATTCGAGCCCGGTTCCCCCACCCCCCGAGCAGAGTGTTTCACGGATCCATCGCAGCTCTTGTAACCCCGATGAACCCGGAAGGCCAGATTGATCTGGCCGCCTGGGATCAGCTGCTCGACTGGCATGCCGCCAGCGGCACGGATGGTGTGGTGGTCGGCGGCACGACCGGCGAATCCCAGGTTCTCGGCGAAAAAGAGTATTCCCGCCTGCTTTCGCGGGCGAAAGAACGGCTTTCGGGCCGGGTTTCGGTCCTGGCAGGAACCGGCTCGGCGGATACCGATGGGACCATCGAGAGGACCCGGCTTGCCGAAAGCCTGGGTGCCGATGGGGCGCTTGTGGTCACGCCGTTCTATAATCGCCCGCCCCAGCGGGGTCTGTTGCGTCATTTCCAGGCCGTGGCAGAGGCAAGCGGCATCCCCGTGGTGCTGTACAACGTGCCGGGACGGACTGGCGTGGATATGCTGCCTGAAACGGTGGCCGAACTGGCGGAACATGAGCGCATCGTGGCCGTCAAAGAAGCAGTGGGCGATGAGGCCCGGGTGAAAAAACTGCTTGAAACCTGCAAGGGGCGCATCGACATACTCAGTGGTGATGACCCGACGGCATGCCGCAGCATGTCCCTTGGAGCCCACGGGGTGATTTCCGTTGCTGCCAATGTGGTGCCCCGGCGCTTCAAGGCGATGTGCGAGGCAGCCCTGGCAAACGATGTGGATCGGGCCGAGTCGCTGCGAGAGCAGCTTCAACCCCTGTTTGACTTCCTTGGCGCCGAATCCAATCCGATTCCAGCCAAGTGGATTTTGTGGCGGCTGGGTCGCATCGGCCCGGGAATTCGGCTGCCACTAGTATCGCTGCACGAGCGCCACCACGGGCCCGGTAACCAATTGATTGAAAAACTGAAGCTGGAGAAGGGATAACGAATGTCAGCCACAAAGGCCAAGACACTGCTGAACTGCATCATCCTCGGCGTAGCCGTCGTGGCGCTGACTGCCTGTGGACAACGGGAGAACCGGCCAATCTATACCCAGGAGTCCGAAGTTGAAGAACTGGAGGCACCCGAAGGTCTCGACAAGCCCAGCTTTTCCCGCACCTACGTGATTCCCGGCGAATTCCTGCCTGAACTGGCCGGCCAAAGGGATGAATCCCGCCCGCCACGGGTGCTTTCCAGCGAAGAGGTGGAACAGGCCCGCTCCCGGATTCAGTTCGGCTCTCGGGGGCTGTATCTCGAGGTGGACGATGAGGCCGGCAGTGTCTTTCGCCGGCTGGGGTTTGCCCTGGAGCGGGATGGCATGAGAGTGCTGGAAAGTGATCCGGACGAAGACATGTATCTGTTCCGGCTTGATCATGAACCCATTGTGGAAGAGCGCCGGGGGGTTTCCAGGCTCGCCTTCTGGCGGCGGGCTGCCATCTACGACTACTCCGGAGAATACCGGATTGAACTGGAAGAACAGGGGGATCGGACCCGGGTCAATCTCCTGGATTCCCGTGGCGACATTCTCGACCTTGATCCTGCCGAAATGGTGCTTTCCAGAATCCGGGACCGGCTCGGCTGAGCAACCTGTTGACACAAGATATCGGAGGTGAGGCGGGTTTCTTGCCAGAGGCCGGTTGTTTGCCGGGGGCTCGCAATCCGGCGGGGGGTTGCGGGGCCAATGTGGCCGGCAATGTTAAACTAGGGGGCGGAGAGAAAGCGACATAGCCAGTCGAACCCCTCTCCATTCCATTACGGCAGAAGAAAAATCTTGAATTCTCAACCCATTGTCATCGACCGTCGCGAGCACGGCATCGACCGTTCCCAGGTGCTGCCAGCAGCCCTGAAAGTCATTGATGGCCTGCAGAATGCGGGCTTTCATGCCTGTGTGGTCGGCGGCGGGGTCCGGGACTTGCTGCTTGGGCTCAAGCCCAAGGATTTTGACGTGGCCACCGATGCCACGCCGGAAGAAATTCGGAAGGTTTTCCGGAGTGCCCGGCTCATCGGTCGCCGGTTTCGGCTCGCTCACGTGCGTTTCGGGCGGGAAATCATCGAGGTGGCAACCTTCCGGGGTCAGGCCGGCGGGGAATCGGATACAGAGCACAGCAACGGGCGCATTCTCAGGGACAATACCTTCGGCAGTGAAGCCGAAGATGCGGTACGCCGGGATTTCACGATCAATGCACTCATGTACGACCCGGTAACCGAAGTGGTCAAGGACTATGTGGGTGGCTACGAGGACCTGAAATCAAGAACGCTTCGCCTGATCGGTGACCCGGTGACCCGGTACCGGGAAGACCCGGTACGCTTGTTGCGTGCCACCCGTTTTGCCGTAAAACTCGATTTGAAGCTGGAACCGGCAACAGCCGGGCCGATCCCCCAGATGGCGGGGTTGCTATCCGATATTCCACCGGCCCGGTTGTTCGAAGAGGTGCTCAAGCTGCTTATGGCCGGCCATGCCTGGCCGACCTTCAGGCAACTGGTCCAGTTCGGGTTGTGGGAAGCACTGTTTCCGAATCTTTTTGAAGACCCGTCCCGTCCCGGTGAGCTCGTCGAGCAGGCACTGAAAAATACTGACGATCGGGTACGCGGTGGCCAGCCCGTGACTCCCGCGTTTCTCTTCGCTGCCCTGCTGTGGCCCCGGGTCCGGGTAAAGGCGGTGCTGCTTGAAAAGGAGGGCATACCGATCGTCGAGGCCTACTCTGAAGCCGGCGAGATCGTACTGGCCGAACAGGTACGTACGGTGGCCATCCCCCGCCGGTTCAGCGGCATGTCCAAGCAGATCTGGATGTTCCAGCCAAGATTCATGAAGATGCGGGGCAAGCGGGTACTCGGCCTCATGTCCGAGCGCCGCTTCCGCGCAGCCTACGATTTTCTCCTGCTCCGGGCCCTGGAAGAGCCTGAGCTGGAACCGGTAGCCGAATGGTGGACGCAGATCCAGGAGTTGACTACCGAGGAGCGCAACCAGAAGATATTCGGCCGCAAGCGCAAACCCGGGGGGCGTCGGCGCCAGCAGGCAGGCTCGGGCCCGGCCTGAATGGGCGCTGGGGCACCCGGCCGGACGGATTTGCCGGCGCTTGCGGCTTGGGTCGGGCTCGGTTCGAATATGGAAAGCCCGGCCCGGCAGCTTGCCCGCGGACTGGCCGGGCTTGACCGGCTGCCCGGGACACGGTTGGTCGCCTGGTCCCGGGCATACCGGACCCGCCCCTGGGGCGAGCCGGACCAGCCGGACTTCATCAACGCCGTGGCCCGGCTGGAAACCGGTCTTTCACCGGAATCCCTCTTGGCCGGACTCCAGTCAATCGAAA
>SLIZ01000203.1 GCA_007135395.1 Wenzhouxiangellaceae bacterium
GGTTGATACGGATTTGTACTTGACCTTCCAGTCAGATTTCCCGACACTGCCGGTGGCAAACGTCAGCGCCGAACCATCCGACTTCCCATTCAGCTGAGACACCGATGAAAACAAGACTCGCATTTCCCGTAGTTCTGGTTTTTCTGAGCGGCTGCGCGACGATGTTCGACGATCGGCAAGAAGTCGTGATGGAAGCCGATCAGCGCCTGGTGACTGCACTTGATTACCTGGAACAGGCAGACTCGGCCAGTGCCCGATCACTGTTTGGGCAAGTGATGGACGATGACCAGGCCGGAGCCACGGAACAATACCAGGCGGCTCTGGGCAAGGCATTGACCTATCTTGCAGGCGATGATGATCAGCAGGATCCGGAACGGGCGCTTCGGCTTATTGATCAGGCCGGCGGGCACCAGCGCGATGGCAGCGCCACCGGCGAGCGACTTCTGGTATCAGGGCTTCGGCAACTGGCAGCCGTACGCCTGGAATCCCTCGAGTCTGACCAACAGGCGCGGCAGGAAGACCAGCAGGCCCTGGAGGATGCCCGGGACGAAGTCAGAACGACCCGGGAGCAGGCCGATGAACTGGAGGTCGAGCGGGATCGGCTTGCCTCAGAACTCGCCGAAGCCGAAGAAACCATCGAGCGTTTGCGCAAGCTACTCCTGGACTAAACTCCTGCGTTGCATGAAGTTTCGGGCCGGAATCGCTACGCTGCCCGTTACAGCAGCATTTCCGCAGCCTGTGCTCGCGTTGCCAATCCTCACGCAGGGTGAAGTTACGCTCCGGTTGACAGCACTCCGGGCTTCCAGCCCCGAAAATTCATGCAGTGCAGGGTTCAAGTCAGTCAGACTTCGGCGTTACTCCGTTCGCCGCTTTACTTGACCGACGTGCCGATTGCCTGCGCAGATAGCTGTTGATCCGGGCAGCGAATTCCTCGTCACCGGCATCGGAAAGATTGAGCAGCAAAATCGTCACCCGGCCGGACTCGGCCGAGCATTGCATTTCCTCCATGAAGTCGGCGATTTCCTCGGACTGGCTGTGCTGGCCAATGACAATCAGCCCCACTTTCCCGGCCTTGACTAGCTGACGGGCATGATCCAGGTCGTCGGTTCGAATGATCTCGGCTTGCCGGTCCCCCAGAACCGATTCAGCGGTTTCAAGGCTTTCCTCACGTTCATCGACCAGCAACAGGTTACCGGCCGGTTTTTCCGGCAAAAGCGCCCGGACCGCTCCGGTCAGTCGCTCCTTCGCCACCGGCTTGGTCAGGTAATCTGCCGCACCCCGCTTGATGCCCAGTTCCCGTTCGTGGAGCATGGACTGCATCACGACCGGAATGTGTTGCGTTCGTTCGTCGCTACCCAGCTCGGCCATGACCTGCCATCCGTCCATGCCGGGCATGAGAACATCGAGAATGATTACATCCGGAAGTTCCTTCCGGGCGGTCTCAAGCCCCTGCCTGCCGGACTGGGCTGTGATGACCCGGAATCCCTGCCGGACGAGTACCCGACGGGTAAGATCCAGGGCCGTAGGATCGTCATCAATGATCAGCACCCGGATTCCCTCTCCCTCCGACTCTTCGGTCACCCCCTCGCTGCCCAGCTGCAGGATCTGCTCGCCGGAGCCGGAGACGAGAGGAAAGTAGAAGGTAAACCGGGAGCCGGAACCGGGGGAGCTTTCCACGGTCAGGTCTCCCCCCATGAGCTCGGAAAATCCCTTGCAAATGGTCAGCCCCAACCCGGTCCCGCCATAGCTGCGGGTCGTGGAGGAATCGGCCTGGGTGAACGCCTGGAATATCCGCGCCTGCTGTTCCTCGGTCATGCCGATACCCGTGTCGATCACCGCGATAGACTGAATTGTCCGACCACGGGAATGGTACTGACGTCCCTCCACGGTAATCTCACCGTTTTCGGTGAACTTGCAGGCATTGCTCAACAGATTAAGCAGCACCTGTCGGACCTTGGTGACATCGGCCTCGATCTCCGGGGATTCAAGCTGATGGTTGATCTTCAGGGTGTTGCTCTTTTCCTCCAGCATTGGCCGGATGGTGTCCACAGTTTCCCCGATCAAGTCCAGGATGTTCACCGGCTCGATAAAAAGCGTCATCTTGCCGGCTTCTACTTTTGAAATGTCGAGAACATCGTTTATCAGGGAAAGAAGATGCTGGCCGGCGGAGTGCACTTTCCGGATATCGTCCTTGAACTCCCCGCCTGCAGCCTCCGGGTCGTCCTCGATCTCTTCCAGGTACATCTCGCTGTAACCGATGATCGCGTTCAATGGAGTTCGCAACTCGTGGCTCATGTTGGCCAGAAAGCTTGATTTGGCCTGATTCGCCTCATCCGCCCGGCGACTTGCCGCGCGCACCTCTTCAAGCATTTTCTCCAGTTTTCCGGCCATTCCATTGAATTCCCGGGCAAGCAAACCCAGCTCGTCTCCGCCAAGCTCCGGAATGCGATAGGCCAGATCCCCATCACGCCACTGGCGGGTACCCCCGGTCAGCTGGGTAAGGGAACGGCGAATATGGCGCACCAGGGGAACACCCGCGGCCAGGACGATGATCAGGGAAAGCACAAAAATCACCTGGATACCCCGACTGGTTCGGGAAACGGTCTGGTTGATGTCCTCATTGAGCGCGACGGATGCCCGCTGCAATCGAAAACTCTGTCGGTCAATTACACTGAAGGACTGATCGACCAGCGGCTGAAGGGCCTGGGCCGAACCGGGAGTGACCAGGATCATGGGAGGCTGTGAGGTTTCGGCCGGATGAGCATCGTGAATTCCATCGGCCCGCGCAACACCCAGGATCGAATGCCAGCCGGCCAGCAGCTGATCGACCGGCCCCATATCCAGGCTGCCATCTGGCCCGCGATCAAGGGTTTCCCGAACTCTGCCGGCCTTGTCCCTGAAGCCTTGCACCTCCTCTGCCAGATCCTTCCGTTCGTCATCGGAAAGCTCAATAACTTCACCCGAACCGGCCAGGGCTTCCCGGGCCAGCAACTGACGATGAAAGGATGCGATTCCCTGGCGCAACTCCACGTTGTCGGCCTGGGCACTGCTGACCTGCTGAAGGGACTTGATGGTTTCCTTGTTGACGCTCCCGGTATACAAGACGACCAGGATGCTGGTCAGAAAAAGTCCCAGAACTACGGCTGAAACCAACCCGATCCTGTTAATGAGACTTTTGAGCTGCCCCCCCATCAGCCTTCCTTTGTCCCGTCGAGCAGGGCCTGAATCTTGCCGAGCAGGCGCTTGAAATCAACCGGCTTGATGTCATAGTCATCACAACCGGCCTCAAGTGCTTTTTCCCGATCACCCTGCATGGCGTGCGCGGTCAGGGCGATCACCGGAATGGACGCGGTTTGCTCCTCCCGGCGCAGTTCCCGGGCCACACTCCAGCCATCCATGACCGGCAGGCTCATATCCAGCAAAACCAAATCGGGCAGCAAGCTCCGCGTCATATCAAGCCCTTCCTGGCCATCGACGGCAATCTCCACCTGGAAGCCCTTCCGTCGCAGGCGACGGCTGAGCATGTCCCGATTCATTTCGTTGTCTTCGACCAGCAACAATGTGTTCATTAACGATCCTCTCCTCTTGATCCCCCCGGACGTTCACTGCCCCGCGCCTGGTCCAGCACCTGGCGCGCTCCGGGCCCCACTGATGTGAAAGTAAACCGAAAGCATTGCTCCACACCGGCGTTGTCTTCGGTCCCGGTCAGCTTGGCATAGAATTGTCCGACCGGCTTATTGCCGTCGGCCACCAGCTCTGCACGAATATTCGACATAGGCTCCAGGTCCTCCCCGACCTGGATGCAACCTTCCCGCTGACCCAGTTGAACAAGCGCCGCTGACCTTTCAGGCCCATCCATCTTTTTTCCGGAAACCTCCACAAAACGGATCTCCAGCGGTGGATCGAGAAGTATCAATTCCTCCCGGAACTCTTCAAGATGGATGTTCCAGGGCTCACCCATACCGTTGACCTCGTAAAGTGTAACCGGCTCGGCCAGCCCCTTGGCATTCACCTGGAAACTCCGACCGGCCTGGACCTTGCCTTTCGCTGCCGCCAGGGTGAACTCCGAGGCCAGTATCTGCCCGCCAACCGTGAACGATTCGATCCGCCCGGTAAGATTGACCGGATGGCCCACTACCCCGTATTTCGAGCGGATTTCCGATCCGATATTTCCAACGATTACCTCTCCGGTGTTCAGGCCGATGCCCATTTCGATCTCGGGGAGACCCTGGTTCTGGTTCTCCCGGTTGACCTCCCACATGGCCTTTTGCATTTCTATGGCACAAGCCACGGCCCGTTCGGCATCATCCGGGCGCGACAGGGGAGCCCCGAAAATCGCCAGTACCGCATCACCAATGAATTCATCAATCGTCCCTCCATGGTCGATAATGATCCTGGATACCGTTCCAAGGTAATTGTTGAGCAGTTGAACTACCTGGGACGGGTCGAGTTGCCGACTCAGTGCCGTGAAGCCACGCAGGTCGGTCATCATGATCGTGACCTGCTGTAGTCCGCCACCCATCTTGAGCCCATCCTCCTCATCCAGGATTCGCTGCACGATATCGTCGGAAAGGTAGCGACCGAAAACCTTGCGGATGAACTTGTAACTGCGTTCAAGCTTGGTCTGGTAAGCCTGCTCACGGTCATGCCACTGCTTGCGCTCCAGGCAGGAACGCAACCGGGCATCGAGGATCACGCCGTTGACCGGCTTTGTCAGGTAATCCTGTGCACCGGCATTGATACAGGCCACCACACCTTCCTGATCATCCAGGCCGGTGATAACGATAATCGGGATATTGCGAAGCGTTTCATCATCCCGGACGGCCTGGAGTACCTCGAAGCCGTTCATGTCCGGCATCATCAGATCCAGCAACACCATATCGGGCGCCGAACGGCTCATCAAATCCAGTGCTTCGCGCCCGGTGGCCGCCACCATGGTCTCGTGCCCCTTGCGCTGGAGTTGGCGAACCAGCAACTCCCGCCCGGCCTGATTATCGTCGGCAACCAGGATCCGGCCATGGATGTCCGGCCTGCCACTGGAGCCCGTTCGTTCAAATTCAGCCAGCATTTCGGCCGACTCATCATCCTGTTCGGCAGGCCCCGGGTTTTTTCCGGAAAGACCCGCAAGCAAACGGCCGGCCTCGTCTTCCAGCGCCTGCAAGCAGTCGACCAGGGCCTTGTCCGGGGTAACGTCCTGATCTTCGGACTCTTCCCGGATCAGGGAGGCGTAACCGATGACACCGCCCAGCGCATTGCGTATGTCATGAACCGCATCCCGCCGCTGGCGATGGTGCTCGTCGCCCTCATCCGGACGGCCACGGGGCAGTCGTCCGAACTGTCGGTCAAGCTCTGCAATGGCCTCACCGATGCGCTCCATCTCCACGTCCCAGGCCGATTCATTCACGGCAACAGCCTGATCCCTGAGATCGGAATACAGACCCGCAAGCGTTTGTACCGGTTCGTTCAGCGGCATATCAGTGAAACGATCACAGGTGGTTGGCCGGTCCTGGCAATATGGGCATTTCCGCATGCTCCTTTCGGCGTTCCCCCGGAATAGGAAGAAAGCGGGATTCAGCTTAACCACCTGGCGGTTCGGGAGCAAGAAAACTCCTGCTGCCGTAAGTTCTGGCAGTACTGGTTCTGCTCAGGTAAAGTATTGATCCTTGATGGCGGCACCGGCGTCAGTGCAATTTCATCGGCCAGGCCTATTTCACTTTTGGGCTGGCCGCTGGCAAAAGTAGGCGCAAATAGACGTCGATCGAGGGAAACGGGAGGAAAACTTTGAAAATCCACAAGTCCGGCCGGGCAACACTGCTGGCGGCAGCATGGACCGTTCTGGCTTTGCCACTGGTTGTTCAGTCTGGCAGTGACCAACCACGGGTGGCCGGAATCAACGGGCCCGAGGGTTCCGGAGTCGCCGCCCTGGGCAGGCTTGAACCGGAATACGGGCTGATCAGACTTGGAGCCCCGGCAACCCTGGGAGCGACAACCGGTGTATTGATCGGCGAACTGGCAGTCGATGAAGGTGACCTGGTTCAGGCCGGTGACCTGATTGCCATCACGGATACTGCATCCATGATGAAAGCGGCAGTGTATGAAGCCGAAACACGGGTCGAACAGGCCCGCCAGGATGCCCGGGCCAGTCGCAGCCGGGTGGATGAAGCCTGCGCACTGGCCGAGGTCCGTGAACAGGAAGCTCTCCGGCGGGAACGATTGCGCGAGGATAATGCCGCCTCAAGAGAAGAGGCCGAACTGGCCCGCGCCCAGGCTCGGGCTGTAACCGCTTCCTGTAGCGCCGCAGAACACCAGGCAGAAGCAACCGAGTCCCGGATTCCCGTGGCCACGGCAAGCCTCGAGCGGGCTCGTACGGAACTGGAGCGAACCCGTGTGACCGCCCCCTTCGATGGCCGCATCATCGAGGTTCTGGCCCGACCCGGCGAACTGGTACGGCCCGAAGGTATTGTGGAACTTGGCCGTGTCGATCGCA
>SLIZ01000205.1 GCA_007135395.1 Wenzhouxiangellaceae bacterium
CAACAAGCCGTTCCGGGTCCTGTCCCAGTTTACTGACCCGGAGGGGCGGGCGACCCTGGCTGACTTCATCGACGAGCCCGGATACTACGCCGCAGGCCGCCTGGACTACGACAGCGAGGGGTTACTGGTGGTCACCGATGACGGCCGGCTCAAGCAGCGCCTGACCGACCCGGCCCGGGAAACGCCCAAGACCTACCTGGCCCAGGTGGAGGGGCTGGCCACCGAACCTGCCCTGCAACGCCTGCGAAGGGGCGTGGTACTCAAGGACGGGCCTACCCGGCCGGCCAAAGTGCAATTGCTTTCCGGCAAGCCGGGCTGGGTGTGGACCCGCAAGCCGCCGGTCCGTCCCCGGCCGGGACGACCGGTCTGCTGGCTGGAGATCACGATTACCGAGGGGCGCAACCGGCAGGTGAGAAGAATGACTGCCCACGCTGGTCTGCCGACCCTGCGGCTGATCCGGACTCACCTGGGGCCATACAAGCTCGGATCCCTGGCTCCAGGGGCCCACGCCCGAATCGATTGAATCCGGATACTGAAGGTTTGTTAGTAAGCGTGCTCGCGGAAAAGCGGGGCCACGCTTTGCTCCCATTCGCCTTCCCACTTGCGCAGCTTGGCTTCGGCGGGGGTTTCGTTGGCATCCACGATGTGTTCGAGGGTCTGCAGAAAACCGGATTCGTTGTTGCCGCCGGCGTCCAGGCGCTGGCGCCGGTTGAGGCCTTCACGGGCCAGGTCGAGCAGTTGTCTTGCCAGGGAACCGATGGTCCGACCCCGGATCTCGGCAGAAAGCCCCTGTCGGGCCACATCGGCCCGCATCCGGTCGCGCTCCTCGGCGGTCCAGTCTGAAGTCAGGTCCAGGCAGGCGGCCAGATTGTCGGCGTCATACAGCAGACCCACCCAGAAGGCGGGCAGGGCGCACAGCCGGTGCCAGGGCCCCCCGTCGGCCCCGCGCATCTCCAGAAACCGCTTCAGGCGAACCTCGGGAAAGGCGGTGGTCAGGTGGTCTTCCCAGTCGGCCAGGGTCGGATGCTCACCGGGCAGGGCATCGAGTTTTCCGGCCAGAAAATCCCGGAAGGAATGGCCGGCGGTGTCGATGAATTTTCCGTTTCGGCGCACGAAGTACATCGGAACATCCAGCATCCAGTCCACATAGCGTTCGAAGCCCATGCCGGACTCGAACACCCAGGGCAGGGTCCCGGTGCGGTGGGGGTCGGTGTCGGTCCACACATGGCTTCGATAACTGAGAAAGCCCGAAGGCCTGCCCTCGACAAACGGCGAGTTGGCAAACAGTGCGGTGGCGATCGGTTGCAGCGCAATGGAGGCCCGGAACTTGTCGACCATGTCGGCTTCGCTGGAAAAGTCCAGGTTGACCTGGACGGTGCAGGTCCGGGTCATCATGTCCAGGCCCAGATTGCCCACCCGGGGCATGTGCTCGCGCATGATCTTGTACCGGGCCTTGGGCATCCAGTGGATGTCCTCGCGCCGGGCCAGGGGGTGAAAACCCATGCCGATGAATCCGATACCCAGCGGGTCGGCCACCGCCTTGACCTGGGCCAGGTGAGTATTGACCTCGTTGCAGGTCTGGTGGAGGTTGTCCAGCAGCCCCCCGGACAGTTCAAGCTGGCCGCCGGGCTCCAGGGTGACCGAGCAGTCGTTCATCTTCAGCATGACGACCCTGCCTTCTTCCTCGACGGACTCCCAGCCAAACCGGGTCAGGCCCTCGAGCACCGCCCGAATTCCGGACTCGCCTTCCCAGGCCAGCGGGGAAAGGTCGGCATGGTGGAAGCCGAACTTCTCGTGCTCGGTGCCGATGCGCCATTCGGACTTTGCCCGGCAACCGGTTTCCAGCCAGGCGGCCAGTTCCCTTTTATCGGTCAGGATGGTGTCGGGGGTCATGGAGGTCACGGGTGGGTCCGGTGTGGGTAGAATGGCAGGATGCAATTATCCTGGTTCGGACTGCTGCGTGCGAGTTTAATGGTTTTTCTCCTGGTCTTGGGGTTTGAGGCCTGGGGTCAGACGCTGCACCGGGGGCTTGGACCGGAACCGGATTCCCTGGACATCCACACCGCCCAGGGACTCAACAGTATCAATGTCCTGCGAGACCTCCATGAAGGCCTGGTGACTTTCGATGGGAAGGCCCGGATCATTCCCGGCGTGGCAAGCGAATGGGAGCTTGACGATGATGGCCGGACCTGGCGGTTCAAGCTCGACCCCCAGGCCCGCTGGTCCGACGGGTCTCGGGTAACCGGAAAGGATTTCGTTCGCGGCTGGCACCGGGCCCTGGATCCGATCACCGGCGCACCGTATGCGGCCATGCTCGACGGGGTGGAAAATGCCCGGGCCGTCCGGGAAGGGGACAAGCAACCCGGGGAACTCGGCATCGAAGTCCTTTCCGATGGCCGCCTTGAGATCCGCCTGGAAACCGACATGCCCTGGTTCACCGAGCTTCTGACCCACCCGGTAACCTTTCCCCTGCCCGAAGGTGAGAATGCCGACGAAAGGCGCAGGTTCAACGGGCCCTTCGTGCTGGCCGAACACCGGCCCGGCTCCCACCTTCGCCTGAAAGCCAACAAGTCCTGGCGCCTGGCAGACGAGGTTCGGCTCGACGAGGTGATCTGGCATCCCATCGAGGACCCGGTGGTGGAAATGAACCGCTACCGGGCCGGTGAACTGCATATCACCGAGACCATTCCCCCCGGGCGCAAGCAGTGGCTGAGAGAGCGCTTTGGTGATGAACTGCGGATTTCGCCCTACCTGGGCAGTTTCTTTCTCGGCTACAACCTTTCCCGGGAGCCGTTCGAGAACAGACCGAAGCTGCGGGAAGCCCTTTCTCTTGTTGTCGACCGACAGCTGATCGCCGAACGGGTCATCGGCGCCGGCGAGGTGCCGGCCTGGCGGCTGGTGCCGCCGGGAATGGAAGGCTGGCCGGACCGTCCGGGTCCGGGCCAGGAACTGGATACCGAACAGCGCCTTGACCGGGCCCGGAAACTCTACCAGGAGGCCGGCTACGGTCCGGGCAACCCGCTGCAACTGGAACTTCGCTACAACACCACCCTGACCCACCGGCGCATGGCTGCAGCCGTGGCCGCATTGTGGAAGCAGCACCTGGGCGTGGAAACCCGACTGGTCAACGAGGAGTGGAAGGTATTCGTGGTCAATCGGCGCCAGGGCCGGCTGACCCAGGTCATGCGCGGTGGCTGGATCGCCGACTGGGCCGACCCGGCCAATTTTCTCCAGCTCTTCGTCTCCGACAGCCCGTTGAATTACACTTTCTTTTCCGATGAGACCTTCGACGATCTCATGGACCGGGCGGCTGCCAGCCAGGGTGAGGAGCGGATGGAGTTGCTGTTCGATGCCGAGGAGCAACTACTTGAGTCTCATGCCATCATACCCCTGTACTACTATGTCTCACGCCATCTTGTCCGCTCCGATGTCGACGGGTTTGAAGACAACCTGATGGATGTGCATCTGAGCCGGTGGATGGGAGTTGGCAATGAACCCTAGGAAAGCCCCGGACCTGCTGCCGGTAAACGCCCATTCGGGCAGCTCCGAAAACGGGCCGGGGAAATACCTGCGGTTTCCGCTCCTTGCCGGTCTGGTCTTTCTTGCCGCATTGGTATTGCCTGGCTGCACGTCACCGACCGATGAACTCGACGAACCGGCGCCCACCCTGCCCCGGCCGGTGGAGGTGGTCCTCGGCGAGGATGGATTACCGATCGAATCCCTGCTGGCCGATGAGCAGGTCCTGCACCGGGGCAATGGAGAAGAGCCGGAAACCCTGGACCCGCACCTGGCCGAGGGCGTGCCGGCAGCCAACCTGATGCGGGATCTGTTCGAGGGGCTGACCTCCACCGCCCCGGACGGACAGGTGATCCCCGGGGCGGCCCGTCGCTGGGATATCAGCCGGGACGGATTGACCTATACCTTCTACCTGCGCCCGGAAGCACGCTGGTCCAACGGCGACCGGCTCACCGCCGATGACTTTGTCTGGAGTTTCCGGCGGGCGGTTAACCCGGAAACCGGGGCCAGTTACGGTCGCATGCTTTCCCCGGTCAAGAACGCCGAGGCCATTTTTGCCGGCGAACGGCCACCGGAAGACCTGGCCGTCGAGGCGCTCAACGAGCACACCATCCAGATCCGCCTGCAGGCACCCACCCCGTATTTCCTGGGCCTTCTGAACCAGCCGACCACCTATCCGGTCCACCGGGAAAGCTTCGAGGAATACGGCAGCGGACACGTGCGTCCCGGGCGGCTGGTCTCCAATGGTGCCTTTGCGCTGGACGACTGGCAGGTCCGCTCCCGCATCGACCTGGAGCGCAACGAATACTACTGGGGTGCCGACCGCGTCCTCCTCGACCGGGTGGTCTACTACCCGTTCGAGGATGAATCCACCGAGTTCTACCGGTTTCGTGCCGGTGACCTGCAGTGGACCTACCAGGTCCCCAGCAACCAGTTCCGCTGGCTCAAGCGCAACATGGAAGAGGCCCTGTCGGTCCACCCCTGGTTTGGCACCTATTTCTTCTCGTTCAATCTCACCCGGGAGCCCTTCCAGGGCAACCTGGCCCTGCGCCGGGCGCTCAACCTGGCCATCAACCGGGAAATTCTCACCGAGCGGGTCAGCCAGTTCGGAGAGATCCCCACCTACAACCTGATTCCCGAGGGCCTGCCCGGCTATGAGCCACCGGTACCCGAGTACGCCGACTGGTCCCAGGAGCGCCGGGAAGAGGAAGCCCGGCGGCAGTACCACCTGGCCGGCTATTCCGAGCGCAATCCCCTGACCGTGGAGCTTCGCTACAACACCGGGGAAAACCACCGGAAGATTGCCGTTTCCATTGCCGCCATGTGGAAAGAGGCACTCGGTGTTCGCACCCGCCTGATCAACGAGGAATTTCGCGTTTTCCTCCAGAACCGGGCCCAGCGCCGGGTGACCCAGGTCTTCCGGGCCGGATGGATCGGTGACTACCAGGACCCGTATACCTTCCTGGAGCTGTTCCATTCCCGGCACGGGCGCAACGATGCCGGCTACAAGAGTCCTTCCTACGACCGGCTGTTGCGCCAGATTTCCGAAGAGCGCATTCCCGCCCGCCGGGCCCGGCTGATGGTCGAGGCTGAGCGCCGACTCCTGGCCGACCAGGTGATCCTGCCGGTCTATGTCTACATGACCCGCCGGCTGGTCCATCCCACCCTCAAGGGTTGGCAGGAAAACGTGATGGACTATCATCTGAGCAAGTACATGTATCTTGTTCGGGAAACCACCGGGGATGCCGACCAGGTTGACGAAGCGGAATCCGTCGAAGAAGGCTTCGTCGACGGAGAATCGGACGAAGAGGAATCCGGGGATGAAACGGTCGGGGACGGTGAAGTCGATGCGTGAGTTGCGCTTTTTCCCCGGAAGAAATGTCCGGCCGGATGAATCCGGCGCTGGATTCGATATGGCCATTCAATGCTGAAATTCACCATCAAGCGCCTGGCCTGGGCCATCCCGACGCTGTTTTTCCTGATTACCCTGGCGTTTTTCCTGATCCGGATCGCCCCGGGAGGCCCGTTCGATTCCGAGCGCGCCCTGCCGCCGGAAATCGAGGCCAACCTGGCAGCCAAGTACCACCTGGATGAGCCCCTGATCGCCCAGTACGGCCGCTACCTTGCCCAGATCGCCCGGCTGGATTTCGGCCCCTCGTTTCACTACCGGGACTGGACGGTCAACGACCTGATCGCCCAGGGTGCCCCGGTCTCGTTCACCCTCGGAATACTGGCCCTCGTGCTGGCCATGGGCCTGGGCATTCTGGCCGGGGCCCTGGCAGCATTGAAGCAGAATTCGGCGGCCGACTACTCGGTGATGAGCTTTTCCATGATCGGGATTTCCATCCCCAACTTCGTGATGGCGCCGCTGCTGATCCTGGTCTTTGCCCTGACCCTTGGCTGGTTGCCCGCCGGGGGCTGGGACGGATCGATCAGCCGCATGATCCTGCCGGTGATTACCCTGGCCCTTCCCATGGTGGCCTATATCGCCCGCATTACCCGGGGTTCGATGATCGAGGTGCTGCACAGCAGCTTCATCCGCACCGCCCGGGCCAAGGGAATGCCCGAACGGGAGGTGCTCATGCGCCATGCCCTGAAACCTGCACTGCTGCCGGTAATCTCCTACCTGGGTCCGGCCACGGCCGCCGTTCTGACCGGCTCGGTGGTCGTGGAGAAGATCTTCACCATACCGGGTATCGGCAGCTACTTCGTCCAGGGGGCCCTGAACCGGGACTACACCCTGGTCATGGGGGTGGTGATCTTCTACGGAATGCTCATTATCCTGCTCAATTTCATCGTCGACCTGGTCTATGCCTGGCTCGACCCCAGGATCCGTTATGACGACGGGGCGCTGGTGAGCCCGACATGAACGAAGCGACCCGGGACGCCTTCGAACAGGCACTGGACCGCCAGCCGGTCAAGGGCCGTTCGCTGTACGTGGATGCC
>SLIZ01000041.1 GCA_007135395.1 Wenzhouxiangellaceae bacterium
TCACCGAACCGGCATTGCCGTCCGGGCCCAGGTAAGTGACCGTCAATTCCGAAATGTACGGTGAACCCAGGAAGATCGGCACGTCGGTCTTGTTGGCCGGCAGTGTGCTGTTGCCAGATACCGTAAGTCGACCCTGGTCATCCGAGGCGCTGACCGTGATCTCGGCAGTACCCGTGACCGAACCGCCACCGCCCAGGTTGTCAGCCGACCCGGTCAGGGTCGCCGTGCCTTCCTGGGAACCGGAGGTAAACCAGAAACTGGCCACGCCACCGGAGGTGGTCGCCGAGGCGGAGCTGCCGGTTTCCAGCGGCTCGGACTGGCTGGAGACCACCCCGATGCTGCTGTCTGAAGTGCTCAGATCCACCGGCGTGCCGTCCGGCGGGGAACCGCCGTCGGGATTACGGTAGCGCACAGTCACCGAGGTGGTGTAATCGCGGTCCGGGTCCGGCTGAAAGCCGCCCGGATTGGCTGGAAGGTTTGTTGTCCCGACAGTGACGTTTACCGAGGGCCGGTCCGGCCCCAGGTTGCCTTCGCTGGCGCTTCCCCCGCAGGCGACCAGCGTTGCCACGGCTATTCCGGCAAACGCCCATTGGATGGTATTTCTGATCATTCCGGATTCCTTGTACATCAGTTATTGACTCCCGGCGCTTAGTCCAGCTCCACTCTGTCATCGAGAATGGTGGGCGTGATGAATATCAAGAGCTCGCGTTTGTCTTCTTCAGTCGAGCGACGACGGAACAGATTGCCGATAACCGGCACATCGCCGAGCATGGGCACCTTGGTTGTCGTGTGCTGGCGCTCTTCCTGGAAGATTCCACCGAGGACCACGGTCTGGCCGTTTTCGATCAACACACTGGTTCCCAGCTCCCGGGTATCGATGGACGGCACAGACCCGCCGCGCCCGGTTTCGAAAATCTCACCCACCGTATCCTGCTTCACGTTCAGGGTGAGCTGAACCCGGTTGTCCGGGGTAATCATGGGCGTAGCCCGAAGCTCCAGCACCGCTTCCTTGAATTCCACGTTGACTGCCCCGGCGGTACCACCCTGGGTCGACTCGAACGGAATTTCCACACCCTGCTGGATGAAGGCTTCCTGCTGATTGGCAGTAATCACCCGGGGCGTGGAGATGACCTCGCCTTCCCCTTCCGACTCCAGTGCCGAAAGCTCAAGATCAAGCAGGTAATCGGCGGCAAGGATTGACCAGCCGATGCTACCGGCCGGATCGGAAATGGGCAGGTTGACATTCATTCGATCATTGATGTTCGGCAGATTGAATCCGGCCGACGTTGGATCCCGGCGATTGGTAACACCGCGCTGGCTATAGGTATCGGTGCCCTCGATATTACGTGCCGTGCTGATCACATTGCCCCGGGAGTCTTCCCGGGCACCGGTCACGCCAAAGCGAACACCCAGGTCATAGGTGAAATCATGCCGGGCCACGACAATCCGGGACTCGATCAGAACCTGGCGCACAGGGCGGTCGAGTTCGGTGACCAGATCCCGCACATCGTCGATCCGATCCACCGTATCGGTAACGAGCAGGGTATTGGTGCGGTTATCCACCGTCACCGTCCCGCGATTGGAAAGCATCCCCTGCTCGCCTTCGGCCACCGAAGCTGCCCGAATCAGTTCGGCCATCTCCCGGGCATTGGCATAGCTGATGCTCAACATCGCCGTACGCAGCGGCTCAAGAGTCTGGCGATCCTGCTGGGCCTGGAGCAGTTGCTGCTCACGCTCCCGGATTTCAGCAGCCTGTGCAATCCAGATCACGTTCCCGCTGCGGCGCATGTCCAGGTTCTTGGTCTCCAGGACGATATCCAGCGCCTGATCCCAGGGCACGTTGGTCAGGCGCAGCGTCACATTGCCGCTGACCGTGTCGGAGACCACGATATTGAGATCGGAGACATCGGCGATCAACTGGAGCACCGAGCGGACCGGAATGTCCTGGAAGTTCAGGGTGATGTTATCGCCGGTGAATTCCCGCTCTTCGAAAAGCTGCAGTTCCCGATCACGGACCGGGTCCGCGGCGGCCTCCGGTTCACTGATCTGCAATTCCAGACGGTTGTCGCGCTGGAAGGAAAGGTGCTCGAAGGCACCCGCCACTTGCAGGGTCAGGCGCACGTTGTTGCCACGCTGCTCCGGCAGGATTTCCTGCACCGGGGTGGCAAAATCGGTCACATCGAGACGCTGGCGCCACTCATCAGGCAGTTCAGTGTTGAAAAGGTCAACCAGCAGTCGAGAGCCCCGCTCGTTGATGGAAACGTTGGTTCCGGCCCGGTCGAAATCCACGATTACCCGGCTTTCCCCGTCCGGCCCCCGCCGGAAGTCAATGCCGTCGATGGAGTGCGTATCGCCGGTGGCAACCGGACGACCAACGGCGGCCGGCCGTTGCGCCGGCCGGGTCGTGTCACCAGCCACGGTCAGCCGGACCTCGTTACCTTCGACTTCGTAGTCGTAGCTGGCCATGGTGGAGAGGTCGATCACCATTCGTGTGCGACCACCGGCACTGATCGTGGAAAAGCTCTGGGCAGCCCCGACACCTACCGGAACCCGATCGGCCGGCAAGGCACTGGAGGTACCAGGCAGTTCGATCACGATTCGAGGAGGCTGCTCGGTTGAAAAGACATTGGGTTCGGGTGCACTCTCACTGGTCGTAAGAGTGAATGTCACCTCTCCCTCGCTGGACGTGTAACCGGCGTCCGTCACTTCGTTGGCCTGGGCTGCCATTGGCAACACCAGTCCTGAAATGAACAGAAAAGCCAGCAGGCGATTGCCGCTCATTGCGCGTCTCCCATATCCGGCCAAAGTGTTTATGTTCATTATTGCTTCAATCCTCCCGTCGGAACGCCTTGGCGTCCGTCATTAACGTTCCGCCAGTGCAATTTCTGCGCTCCGCTCACGCCAGCCCATCCCGTCGGGGACCAACTCCGTGAGAATCACCCGCTCCTCGCTGACCCGCGTTACTTCACCGTGATTCTGCCCGAGATAATTGCCCTCGCGAACCCGGTGAATAACACCTTCGGTGTCCCGAATCAGGGCAAAAGCCACACCCTCGAGGGTGATCGTTCCCTTCATGGAAAGCGTATCCAGCGGGAACTCCTCAAGATATTCCTGGCGCCGATCGAAATCCGGCTGCGGGCCGTCGGTCGGATCGTCCAGAGCCAGGTCATCGGCAGGCCGCTCGGCACGTCCCCGCCGGATGTCCCGGAACGGGTCGCGTTCGTCGTGAGCAGCGTAAACAAAAGTTTCCGGGGTTCTGATCGGCGGAATCGGCTCGATGGGCTCGGCCGGACGATTCCTGACCTCCTCCACCCAGCGTTCCAGTTCCCGTTGCCCACGGTCACATCCGACCAGGGCAATCGACAATCCTGCAATAACGATCACGGAAAGCCATGTTCGGGTCATTGGCCGTCTCCCGCTTCTTCCTCGATCTCGGATTCGTCAAGATAACGGTAAGTGGTTACAACCCCTTCCATGCGCAGCCGGTCCCGATCTCCGGTGGGCTGCAGGGAAATATCATTCATGGTCAGGATCACCACCCGGGGCAGTGAGGCGACCCCGCTGACGAAGGTTCCGAATTCATGGTAGTTGCCCACCATCCGGAGATTGATTGGCCGCTCGGCGTAAAAATCCTGGGTAATCTCCGAACGGGGTTCGAAAAGCTCGTTATCAATACCGGCAGCCAGCGCCGTCTGGGAGATGTCGACCAGCAGATCCGGCATCTCGGTCCGGCTGGGCAACTGGCGAAGCATGACCTGGAGCATTTCCTCCATTTCCTCAAGCTGCGCCTCGTAGGCCTCCAGGTTGGCCGCACGTTCAGCCTTTTCCTCGAACTCCAGGCGCAGCTGGCTCTCCTGGCGCTCGGCGGCTTCAAGTTCCTGACGCTGGTCGCTGATCTTGAAAAAATAACCCAGGCCCAGAATCAGAACGACTACCAGGCCAAGAATGACAACCTTGGCCCCCGTGGAAGCACTCCCGAGGTCGTTGAAATCCAGGTCGCGAAGTTCCGACAAATCCATGGCTCAGACCTCGTCGTCGTCGTAGTCGAGTTCATCATCGTATTCATCATCGTATTCATCGCCGAGCTCCGGCGGACGAACCTGGACAACAACCCGGAACCGGTATCGGGCATCCGGATCGGTATCCTGGCCTTCGGCCTCGACAATGCTCAGATCCGGATTCCGGAACAGGTGCGATGACTCGAGATTTCTCAGGTAGGTCGAAACCCGGGCGCTGGACTGGGTCAGCCCGTTGATCGTCAACCGGGGGCCGCGCTGCTGGACGGAAGTCAGGCGAAGGCCCTCGGGCACGGTCCGGACAAGCTGGTCGAACAGGTGCACCATAAGATTTCGATTGGCCTGCAACTCCTCGACCACATTCTTGCGCGAGAGCAGGTGCTCGCGGGTCGATTCAAGCTCTTCGATCTGCACGATCTTCCTGTCCAGTGCCCGAATTTCTGCCTGAAGGTAGCTGTTGCGGTCTTCCTGACCCTCGATCCAGCCGTTGAAAAGCATGATCACCCCGAGGAGTAACGCACCTGCCACCAGGGCAGTTCCACCCAGGGACATGTAGAAATGGCGCTGCCGCTCCTGCCGGAGTTCTTCTCGCCAGGGGAGTAGGTTGATTTTTGCCATTAGTCAAACCCTCGCAGGGCCAGGCCGCAGGCCACCATCAACGCCGGCATCTGCCGCTCGATCTTGCTGGCATTGATCCCGGTGGAAAGGCGCAAACCCCGTAACGGATCGGCCAGTTCGCAGGATATCCCCAGCTCGTTGCCGACCAGTTCACTGAGGCCATCCAGGGCGGCACAGCCACCGGCCAGATAGAGTGTTCCAAGGCTGGAATACTCGCTGGAAGAGGAATAAAACTGCAGCGCACGACTGATCTGCTGGACTATGCTGCTGCGAAAGGGGCTTAGTACCTCGTCCTCGAATCCCGGCGGCGGTTCCTCGCCACGCTCGAGAAAGCGCGCTTCACTGGCATTGAGACCATAACGGCGCATGGCTTCCTCGGTCAGCTGGCGCCCGCCGAAGGGATGGTCCCGGGTATATACGACCCGACCGGCCCGCATCACGATCATGGTGGTCTTGACCGAACCGATATCCAGCACGCCGGTGGTCTGGCTGTCGCTGATTCCGTCACGCTTGCGAACCAGCTCGAAGGCATTGCCCATGGCATAGGCCTCCACATCCACCACCTGGGTCCTGAGTCCGGCCATTTCGGCCGTTTCCCTGCGGATCTCCACGTTTTCGGATTTCGATGCAGCCAGCAGAACTTCCAGCACATCGGCATTGCGCGGCGAAGGGCCAAGAACCTCGAAATCCAGGCTCACTTCCTCCCTCGGAAAGGGAATGTGCTGGCCGGACTCGATTTCGATCTGGGCTTCCACCTCGTCTTCGGTGAGGTCGGCCGGAACGTTGATGATCTTGGTGATGACCGCAGATCCGGAAACGGCGACCGCGCAGTTCTTTGCCCGCGTGCCGGAAGCTTTCAGTGCCTTCTTGATGGAATTGGCAACCTCTTCCTGCTCGGTCACCGCATTTTCGACCACTGCCCCCTCAGGCAGCGGTTCCATCGCCACATGTTCGACCCGGTAACTGCTGCCACTGCTGGACAGCTGGAGCAGCTTGATGCTGTCCGAACCGATATCCAGCCCGATCAGTGCCGGAGATTTTTTGTTTAGAAATTTCAATGTAACACCGCCAGGTTAAACGGAAAACTTCATCCCTCGTATCAATTATTATTCCCAACTTGCCAGGAATACACAATCGCAATTTGAATTGCAGATGGATGTTTCCTCTCCCCTTGGCGTTGCCCTGTGCTAGGATTTTCTTTCAACTTGTGCTCCCAGCTCTCGGCACTTTATTCATACTTATGCGTCCAATGGACATGGCCGAATCAAGGTCTTAACGTATCTTTTACCATATCAAATGGCTCAAGTGAAGTCTTTAATTCATTGGTCTATCCGTCTGTTTTTGCTGTTTTTCGCCCTGGGCGTGATCGGCATCACCGTTACGTGGCTGATAATTGCACCAACCCTGCCGTCCGTGGAAACCCTGCGGGACGTGCGTTTGCAGGTGCCCTTGCGGATCTACACCGCCGACGGACTTTTGATATCCGAAGTCGGGGAACAGCGCCGGATTCCCATACGGATCGAGGAAGCACCCGAGCCCCTGATCCAGGCTTTTCTCGCCGCCGAGGATGACCGGTTCTACAGTCACCCGGGCATAGACTGGCGCGGGACGACCCGGGCAGTCTGGCTGTTTGTTCGCAGTGCCGGCCAGGGCCAGGTCGCCGGCGGCAGCACCATAACCCAGCAGGTCGCCCGGCGCTTTTTCCTGTCGACCGAATACTCGATCACCCGCAAGCTGCGCGAGATCCTGCTGGCGATCAGAATCGAGCGAGAGATGAGCAAGGACGAAATCTTCGAGCTCTACCTGAACA
>SLIZ01000090.1 GCA_007135395.1 Wenzhouxiangellaceae bacterium
CAGCTCCTTGAGGTAGAGCCAGCCGTAATGCAGGGTCCAGCCGGCGACCACGGAGTAGAACGAAAGAATCAGAAAACCGGCAATCACGCCCATCACACCGATTCCCATCCAGGCGCGGGAGGCACCGGCATCATCGGCCAGTTCCCGGATGGAGTTGATCGGGCTCATTCGTCCGCGGCGGCCGATGACGATCTCGGAAAACATGACCGGCAGGCCGATCAGCAGGATACAGCCCAGGTAGATCAGTACAAACGCACCGCCCCCGTTGTCCGATGTCACATAGGGAAATCGCCAGATATTGCCCAGCCCCACCGCCGAGCCGGTGGCGGCCAGGATGAAAGCCAGGCGGGACGACCACATCCCGTGTACGGATTTCGTGTCGATCATGCTGATGTTCCCCGTTTCGTTGAATTGTTTTGGATCAGGCAATTTTGAGGGAAGCGGGGCTTGCAGGCAAATGGGAATAAATCGGTTAACGGGGACTACCGGCTCTTGCCGCCCGCAGGTTCAGCCAGTGGGCCAGGGCAAGCGTGATTCCACCGGCAACGGCCAGACCACTGCCCCACCAGCCGCGGAAATGTAGTTCGGTGACCAGGATGGCTGGTGTGATCAAGGCCAAGCCTGCGACTGCCAGGCTGACTGGAACAAGCCGATGGTGACGCCGCCAGCCGATGACAAAGGCCACGATTACCACCAGCCAGGTGGCAGCCAGCAGGCCCGTTTCAAGGTAAAAGAGCTGGCGGATCAGGCCCGACTCCCACAATCGGCGGTTGAGCCACAGGGCCGGGTAGAGCACGAAGACCAGGGTCAGGGCCAGGCAGTGCAGGGCGCAGCCCAGGGCCATGATCATGCCGAAGCGGTCCAGGAACCCGCTACTGCGCTTGCGGTCTGTTTTCACGTATATTCCCCGGGTTGTCGACCGAACGGCAAATTGGCAACGGGTATGTGTCGCCGGAACGAGATGTTATAATATAACACTTCCAGGCTGGAGAAACGGATCATGACAAGCAATGAAAGCGGAGCTTGCAAGGGGTGGCTCATTCCGGGTCTGCTGGCTGTCGGCGGACTTGTGCTCGGAGCTCCTCTTGTCGCCCAGATCGAGCGACAGCACGGTGCCCATGTCCACGGCCAGGCGAACGCCACCCTGTCCCAGGACGGTCCCCGGTATACGCTGGAATTGACGATTCCCGGTGCCAACCTGGTCGGCTTCGAGCATCCTCCGCGCGACGAACCGGAATACACCCGGATCGACGAGACCCTGGAATGGTTTGCCGAACACCCGTGGCTGGTCCTGGATGACAGGGGAGACTGTCGGGTCGACGGGGTTTCAGCGGATGCCACGGGTTACGGTCGACCGGGAGAAGACAAACCGGATGGAGCCCACGAGCATTCCAGCGAACCGGATCACGACCATGATCGTCACGACCACGACCACCACGACCATGCCGAATTCCGGATTCTGGCCCGCGTCGAGTGCGCCGACCCGGACCGGCTGCGTTGGATGGAAGTAGACCTGTTCCGGGACTTTCCAGGCAATGAGAAGGTGCGGATCGACTCCTTTACCGACCGGGGCCAGAAGCAGTTCCGCCTCACCCCCGACAATCGGCGGATTGACCTGACCCGCTGATGAACCTGCTGAGCATCGACGGGCTGGCTTACGCCTGGCCGGGCCAGAGTCCTGTAGTTGGAATCGATCACTTTTCCATGGCACCCGGCGAGCGCGTTTTTCTGCACGGGCCCAGCGGTTCCGGCAAGTCCACCCTGCTCGGGCTCATCGGTGGGCTTCTTGTTCCCGACTCCGGGAGCCTTCGTTTTCTTGAAACCGGGCTCAACCGCCTGAGCCGGCCCCAGCGGGACCGGTTCCGGGCCGATCACATGGGCGTCATTTTCCAGCAGTTCAACCTGCTGCCCTATCTCAGCGTACTGGACAATGTGCTCCTGCCCTGCCGCTTTTCCCGGGCACGGGCGCAGAAAGCGGGGGACGGGGTGTTGGCCGCCAAGCGTCTGCTCATGGCCATGGACCTGGATGGGGACCTGTGGACCCGGCGAGCCGATGCGCTCAGCGTGGGCCAGCAGCAAAGGGTCGCCGCCGCCCGGGCGCTGATCGGCCAGCCGGAACTGGTTATCGCCGACGAACCCACCTCGGCCCTGGACACTGACCGGCGGGCCAATTTCCTGGCCCTGCTGTTTGAGCAAATGGCCGCCACCGGCAGTGCCCTGCTGTTCGTAAGCCACGACCGGAGCCTGGCCGATGCCTTCGACCGCAGTGTTTCCCTGGATGCCATCAATCATCCGGCCGGACCGGAGGCTGCGGCATGACCCTGGTTCCTCTGGCCCTTCGATCCCTTCGCAATCGCTGGTACAGCGTCTTGCTGACGGTGGTGACGATTGCCATCAGCATCGCCCTGCTGGTGCTGGTCGACCGGGTTCGAAACGAGGTTCATGAAAGTTTCTACCGGACCGTATCGGGTGTTGACCTGATCGTCGGTGCCCGGACCTCCCCGGTTCAGCTACTGTTGTACTCGGTATTCGGGATCGGCGATGCCACCAACAACCTTTCCTGGGAGACCTACCAGGAGCTTGAGTCGGCCCGCCAGGTGGACTGGGCCGTGCCCTTCGCTCTGGGCGATTCCCACCGGGGCTACCGGGTCATGGGGACCACCGGGGAATTCTTCGATCGTTTCCGCTATTCCGCCGGACAGCCACTGGTCTTTGCAGACGGCCGGGCCTTTGACGACCTGTTCGAGGTTGTGGTCGGCCACCGGGTGGCCCGCAACCTGGGTTACGAGACCGGGGACGGGATCATCCTGGCCCACGGCACCGGCTCGACCCGGCTCCAGCAACAGCACGAGGACCACCCGTTCACGATTACCGGTATCCTGGAGCCTACCGGCACCCCGGTCGACCAGTCCCTTTACATCTCCCTTCAGGCCCACAAGGCCATCCATATCGGCTGGGAAACCGGGACCCCGAGAATCGGCGCCCAGGTCGAACCTGACGAGGCCCGGGAAATGGACCTGGAACCGGATAGCGTGACAGCCATTTACGTGGGCCTGACCTCCCGGGCGGCAGCATTCCAGCTCCAGCGGGCGGTCAACGAATACCGGGAAGAGGCCCTGACGGCCATTCTGCCCGGGGTGGCCCTGCAGGAGCTCTGGCGCATTACCGGGGTGGCCGAACAGGCCCTGCTGATTGTCTCGGCCATCGTGGTGGCCGCCGGCCTGCTCGGCATGCTCACCGTGCTGTTGTCGACCATGAACGAACGCCGCCGGGAAATGGCCATTCTCCGGGCCTTGGGGGCCCGTCCCGGACAGATCGCCGGCTTGCTGGTGATTGAGGCTGCAGTCCTGACCCTGGCCGGAATTGTTGCCGGGCTGGTCCTGGCCCTGGTCCTGCAAGCCGCCGCCGCGCCGGTGCTGCTGGACCGGTTCGGGTTGATCGTGGGAACATCCCTGCCCGAGCTCTATCAGTTCGGCATACTGGGACTGATTCTGGCCGCCGGCATGATCATTGCCCTGGTCCCGGCAGGCATGGCCTACCGGCGAACGGTGGCCGATGGCATGCAGGTTCGCAGTTGATCGCCGGGCACTTGAGCCCGGCGGCGTTGACGCCGGATTCCGGCCCGGCGTGGGATGCTGTGCGGCCCATGCAGTCGGCAGGCCAATCGCTTACATGAAACACGGAGATCACATGCTCGACAAGACCTTTTCCATCACCGCGATCGTTCTGCTGGGAATGCTGATGATCGGCCCGGGCACAGTGCAGGCCGATGAGTATCAGGAACTGGAGTGGCTGGAACTGATGCCCGAGGAGGAAGCCGAACAATGGATGTCGGAACAGGGCGCGGTGGACCACTCCGGTTTCGAGCCCCCCGATCCCTTTCAATCCTACCGTACGGTTTCCAGCCTGGACGGAAAGAAGGCTCGCATCCCCGGGTTCGTGGTTCCGGTGGAAGTCGACGAGCGGGGCAGGATGCACGAGTTTTTCCTGGTGCCTTATTTCGGCGCCTGCATCCATGTCCCCCCGCCACCGGCCAACCAGATCATCTACGGGAGAATGGACGAACCCATCGATGTGGTCGACATCTGGGATGCCTTCTGGATGGAAGGGGAATTGAAGATCGAAGAGGTCGAAAACGAGACCGCGGCCTCGGCCTACACCATGGCCGTAAGCCGGCTTGAACTATACTGAACCTGGAATCAAAAACCTTTAGACGGAGACTGTCCGATGAAACGACTCTGGATCCTTCCGGCGCTGGCCATCGCATTCGTGCTGACCGCCACGGCCGAGGAAGACAACAACAAGCTCAGCGTTGAAACCCTCTGGAAGATGGACCGGGTGGGTTCCCCGGTCATATCGCCGGACGGATCCCAGACGGTGGTCCCGGTAACCTCCTATGACACCGGAGACGATTCCAGTGAAACCCGGCTGTGGCTGTTTGCCATCGATAGTTCCGACAAGCGGGCCCTGACCGCCCGGGGAAGCTCGGCTGGCAGCCCGGTTTTCAGCCCGGATGGCTCGACCCTGGCCTTCGTGGCCAACCGGGATGATGATGATGCCGGCCAGATCTACCTGCTGCCCATGGACCGGCCCGGCGAAGCCCAGCGCCTGACCGAAATTCCCACCGGCGTCAGTGCTCCAAAATGGGCCGGGGATCATATCTACTTCATTTCCAGCATCTGGCCGGACCTGGATTTCGAGGAAATGAAAGAAAAGCTCAAGGAAGAAGAGGAATCCCGGGTCTCGGCCCAAAGCTGGACCGGATTGCCCTACAGCTACTGGGACCACTGGCTCGACGAGGACCGTCAGGCCCACCTTTATCGCATCCCGGTCGATGGTGGCGAGCCGGAAGCCATTACCCTGCCCACCGGCTGGGAACTGCCCCGTTCCAGCCAGGGGCCCGGAAGCTATGATGTGGCCCCGGATGAATCCCTGGTGGCCTTTGTCGCCGACAGCCGCCGGGACGGCGCCAGCCCGGAAATGGATCTGTTCCTCGTCGAGCCGGGCAGTGACCAGGCCCGCAATATCACCGAAGACAACGAGGCCCCGGACAGCAGCCCCCTGTTCAGCCCGGACGGGTCCACCCTGGCTTTCAACCGCCAGCATATCGTGGGCTTTTATGCCGACACCCGGCGACTGATGGCCCACGACCTGGACTCCGGGGAGACCCGGATGGTCACCGGCAACTGGGACCGTTCCGCCGACGGACTTGTCTGGACCGCCGACAGTGCAGGCCTGTACGGCAGCATCGACGATGCCGGCACCCGAAGAATCCATTACATTGATATCGACACCGGCGAGACCCGGCCGGTAACCGGGGACACGGATTTCCCCGGGCTGGATGTGGCCGACAACGGCATGCTGGTCGCCCAGAACCACGGTTTTCTCTTTCCGCCCCGGCTCGTGACGGTGGATTCGGAATCCGGGGAGACCACCCGGCTGGACGCTTTCAACGACGAGATCATGGAAGAAGTGGACCTGGGTACCTATGAGTCGGTTACCTACGAAGGTTACGACGGAGCCGAGATCCAGATGTGGGTGCACTATCCCCCGGGCTTCGACGAGAGCAAGGAATACCCGCTGTTCCTGCTCATCCACGGCGGCCCCCACAGCGGCATCACCGACGGCTTCCATTTCCGCTGGAATGCCCAGACCTTTGCCTCCTGGGGCTATGTCACCGCCTGGCACAATTTTCATGGGTCCTCGGGCTTCGGCCAGGACTTCACCGATGCCATCAACCCGGACTGGATTGAGCGCCCCTACGCCGACACCATCAAAGCTGCCGAATGGTTCGCCGACCAGCCGTGGATCGACGGTGAGCGCATGGTCGCCGGCGGCGCCAGTTACGGTGGTTATCTTTCCTCGATTCTCCTCGGACGGGACCATCCGTTCAATGCGCTGCTCATACACGCCCCCGTCTACAACATGTACTCCCAGATGGCCAGCGACTTTGCCGTCCACGCCGACCGCTTCGGCCATTACTGGGACGACCCGGATATCTACCGGGAAATCTCGCCCCATTACTTCGCGGAGAATTTCGAGACCCCGGCACTGATCATCCACGGCCAGCTCGACTACCGGGTTCCGGTGGGCCAGGCCTTCGAGCTGTTTCGTACCCTTCAAAGCCGGGATGTGGAATCGAAGCTGATCTACTACCCGGACGAGAACCACTGGATTCTCAAGCCCAACAATTCCATTCACTGGTATCACGAGGTTCGCGAGTGGGTCGAAAACTACGCAGAGCCGGGAAGTCACTGACCGGATTTTCGACTGGCTTGCGTAATTCCTTACAGGGTATTCTTGTCCAGGGATAAATCCATAAGGAGTTCGCTGCCATGCCACTCATACCAACGGAAATTCTGTCCGAACGGTCCCGCTCGGTCGCCGCGCGAGC
>SLIZ01000096.1 GCA_007135395.1 Wenzhouxiangellaceae bacterium
CAGATCCTCCGGCGCCATGCCACCTAGCCCGAAGACCGGCAGGGGGGATTGGGCGCAAAGGGCTTCGAACTCCTCCCAGCCCAGGGGGATGGCTTCCGGGTGACTCCGGGTGGTGTTGACCGGCGAAAGCGTTACAAAATCCAGTTCAAGACGTCCTGCCGCTTCCAGTTCATCCCGGTCATGGCAGGAGGCGGCAACCAGCATGGAATCCGGCAGGGGCCGGGTATCCATTTCAGCCAGGGCTGCCGAGGCAAGATGGACCCCGTCCGCGCCAGCCTGTCGGGCCAGTTCCGGGGGTCCGTTGAGAAGCCACCGGACATCATGGCCCCGAGCCCGGCGACCACATTCGATGGCCAGCCCGGCAAGGGCCTGTTCATCCAGGCTGTGTGCCCGCAACTGGATCAGCCGGGCACCGGCATCAAGCAGCGTCTGCCAGTAGTCCAGGAAGGCACCGGTTCCACCGAGGGATTCCGGGTCCGGCGTGATCGCGTAGACCGGATGGAGGTTCAGGGCGCAAATCAGGGGACGGTCGGCCCGGGGCATGACCAGGGAGGCCATTTGTTCCGGACTGGCCCATTTCAATGCCTGCCCTTCCAATCCCCGGGGCGTTCCCCGCCACCGCCGAACCTTTCGAAAGTACAGTCGCACGGTCTTTTCCGGATAGGTATGAGACAGGGTCAGGAGGGGTTCACATTCTTCCGGGACGATCCCCAGTTCTTCGGCAAGCTCCCTGGCCAATGCGTGCCGGGGGGATTCGCCGGATTCGATCTTGCCCCCGGGAAACTCCCAGGAGCCGGCCAGGTGAGTCCCGGACTTGCGCCTGGACAGCAGATACCGGCCCTTCTCGTCGCACAACAGGCCGGCTGAAACTTCGGTGACCACTACCGGCTGACCGGGGCGCCGGGCCGGAACCAGGCCGGGGAAACTAGTTGTCCAGCTTTCCGCAGCACTGCTTGTACTTCTTTCCCGAACCGCAGGGGCAAGGCTCGTTGCGGCCGACCTTCCGGCCCTGCCGGACAAAGGTATCCACCTTGCCCGCGGCCCCCTGGGGCTGTCCACCGGGCCCGGGCTGACCCTGGCCCGTGGTGGCGCCACCGGCACCCGCGGACAGGCCGGCAGCGGCGGCATGCTGAAACTCCATCGGGCGCTCCTGGCGACGCTGCTGATCGACCGCCTCCACGTCCTCTTCGGATCGAATCCTGACACGGGCAAGTACCTTGACCACCTCGTGCTTCATGTTGTCGAGCATCTCGGTGAACATGGCATAGCCCTCCCGCTTGTACTCCTGCTGGGGCTTCTTCTGGGCGTAACCGCGCAGGTGAATGCCCTTGCGCAGATAATCCATGCTGGCCAGGTGCTCTTTCCACTGCTGGTCCAGGATCTTGAGCATCAAGGCCTTTTCGAACTGGCGCATGACATCATCGCCAGTCATCTTTTCCTTGGCCTCGAAATGCTCCTCGACCTGGTCCAGCATCTTCTGGCGCAATCCCTCTTCGTCCAGGGTGTCATCGGTCTCGAGCCATTCGACGATTGGAACCCGGATGCCGAAATCTCCATCCAGGGCCTTCTCCAGGCCTTCCGGATCCCACTGTTCGTCAATGGAGCCGGGCGGAATGAACTGGGCAAACAGGCTTTCGAAAACCTCGTCGCGCATTCCCTCGATGGCGTCCTTGATGTCATCGGATTCCATCAACTCATCGCGCTGGGTATAGATGACCCGGCGCTGGTCGTTGGCTACATCATCGAAGTCCAGCAGGTGCTTACGAATATCGAAGTTGTGCGACTCCACCTTGCGCTGGGCATTCTCGATGGCCCGGCTGACCCAGGTATGCTCGATGGCCTCGCCTTCCTTCATGCCCATCTTCTGCATCATGCCGCCGAGCTTTTCGGAGGCAAAAATGCGCATCAGGGTATCGTCGAGTGAAAGGTAGAACCGGCTTGAGCCCGGATCTCCCTGGCGCCCGGAACGGCCGCGGAGCTGATTGTCGATACGGCGGGACTCGTGTCGCTCGGTTCCGATGATATGCAGACCACCGGCTTCGATGACCTGCTCATGACGCTTTTTCCAGTCTTCCCGGACTTGTGCCTTCTTCTCCTCGGAGGCGTCCTCGCCCAGTTCGGCCAGCTCGGCATCCAGGTTTCCACCGAGCACGATATCCGTCCCCCGGCCAGCCATGTTGGTAGCGATGGTTACCGCACCAGGGCGTCCGGCATGGGCCACGATCTGTGCTTCCCGCTCGTGCTGCTTGGCATTGAGTACCTCATGGGAGATCTTGCGCTTCTTGAGCGCCGCGGACAAAAGCTCGGAGGTCTCGATGGAAGTGGTGCCCACCAGTACCGGCTGGTTGTTGGCAGTGCGCTCCACGATATCCTCGATGATGGCGTCAAATTTTTCTTCCTGGCTGAGGTAGACCAAGTCTGCATTATCCATGCGAACCATGGGTTTGTGGGTTGGAATAACCACAACTTCCAGGCCGTAGATGGACTGGAATTCATAGGCCTCGGTATCCGCCGTACCGGTCATGCCAGAAAGCTTGTCGTACATGCGGAAGAAGTTCTGAAAGGTGATCGAGGCCAGCGTCTGGTTCTCCCTTTGAATCGGCACACCTTCCTTGGCCTCGACAGCCTGGTGCAGGCCATCGGACCAGCGCCGGCCGGGCATGGTCCGACCGGTGAATTCATCGACAATGACGACTTCGCCGTCCTTGACGATGTAATCCACATCCTTGGAGAACAGGTGCTGTGCCCGCAGGGCGGCGTTGAGGTGGTGGACCAGGGCAAGATTGCCCGGACTGTACAGGCTGTCGTCTTCCTTGAGCAGTCCGGCCTCGAGAAACTTCTGCTCGACCTTGGCCATCCCGTCTTCGGTCAGGTAGACCTGCTTGGTTTTTTCGTCCAGCGTGAAATCACCGGGCTCAACCACGTTCCCCTCTTCGTCCTGCTTCTGAAGGGAAAGCGCCGGGACGATCTTGTTGACCTTCATGTACAGGTCCGGACCTTCATCGGCGGGCCCGGAGATGATCAGCGGTGTGCGTGCCTCGTCGATGAGAATGGAGTCGACTTCATCGACAATGGCAAAGTACCGGCCCCGCTGAACCCGCTGTTCCAGCGAAAAGGCCATGTTGTCACGCAGATAGTCGAACCCGAATTCGTTGTTGGTTCCATACGTTACATCGGCAGCATAGGCAACGCGCTTGGCTGCCGGCTTCATGCCCGGCACAGCCACACCAACGCTCATTCCCAGGGCTTCGTAGACAGCTCCCATCCATTCCGCGTCCCGTCGGGCCAGGTAATCGTTGACAGTGATTACATGGACCCCCTTGCCGGAAAGGGAATTGAGGAACACCGGAAGCGTTGCCACCAGGGTCTTGCCCTCCCCGGTTTTCATCTCCGCGATCTTGCCCTGGTGGAGCACCATTCCGCCGATGAGCTGGACATCGAAATGGCGCATTCCCAGGTGCCGAACGGCAGCTTCACGCACAAGCGCAAATGCCTCGGGCAACAGGTCTTCAAGCCCTTCGCCACCTTCGGTGTGACGTTTGCGAAGTTCGTCGGCCTTTTCCTTCATTCCTTCATCGGAAAGGGCCTGCATGGATGGTTCCAGCTCGTTGATCGCCTGAACATCACGGTTCATCCGCTTTATCAGTCGCTCATTGCGGCTGCCGAAAACACGGGTTACCAGATTCTTGAACATTTAATATCCGTACACACTCAAATCCCTGCCGCCAAAGACTTGGGGGCAAGATCAGGGCTTCGCAAGCAGGCTTGAGCCTGTACCGAAGCGATTGGTTGGTCTTTGCCGGAATCTGGCCACCAGGGCCTCCGGCGCGATATGCTTTGTCCCATGGGTCATTCTTCCGACGATTCCGGCAGCAATCGGGACATTCCCGGCATTCTTCGACGCAGAAACCACCTCGGTTCCCTGGTCGCCCGGGCCCGTGCCTACGGCGAACTGGAGCGCAAACTGGCGCCAATACTGCCTTCCATGCTCCATGGACGTCTGAAAGTGGCCTGCGTCAGGGACCGCAGCCTTGTCCTGGCTGTTGAAAGCCCGGCCTGGGCAACCCGGGCCAGAACCCTGACTCAGCCAATCCTTGCCGAAGCAAAAAAGCACTGGCCGGCACCGATCGACGAGGTCCGGATCATCCTGAACAAGACAACACCCGGTCAAAGTTGAGACCGGGTGCAAAATGGTAGCAGATACGCCGGGGCGAGAGGGCAGTCAGACTGCCTGGGCCGGCTGGACGTAGGAAACCGGAGAAGATTCGGTGTCCTCGAACGTGACTTCCTCCCAGGCGGTTTCGTCTGCCAGCAGGCGGCGCAAGAGCAGGTTGTTCAGTTCGTGACCGGACTTGTGACCGTAAAATGAACCGATGATGCCGCGGCCAAGAAGGTAAAGGTCTCCGATTGCATCGAGAACCTTGTGTTTGACGAACTCGTCCTCGTAACGCAATCCATCCTCGTTGAGTACCCGGAAGTCGTCCACGACCACGGCATTATCCAGGCTGCCGCCCAGTACCAGGTTGCGCTCTCGCAACATCTCGATATCCCGCATGAATCCGAAGGTGCGAGCCCGGGCAATTTCCTTGAGAAAGGAGGTCGTGGAAAAATCCAGGTCGGAATGACAATTCCGCGACTTGAAGACCGGATGGTCGAACTCGATGGTAAATCGAACCCGGAAGCCCTCATGTGGCTCGAACCGGACCCACTTGTCGCCATCTTCGACCGTGACGGTCTTCTTGATCCGGATGTAACGCTTGGGTGCATTCTGCTCTGCGATTCCGGCGGACTGGATCAGGAAAACGAACGGCCCGGCACTTCCATCCATGATCGGGACTTCGGGTGCGCTGAGATCAACATAGGCATTGTCTATACCCAGTCCCGCCATGGCCGAGAGAAGATGCTCGATGGTGGCCACCCGCACGCCATCGCGCACAAGGGTTGTCGACAGGGCGGTGTCCCCCACTCGATGAGGCTCTGCGGGAACCTCGACAACCGGATCAAGATCTACACGGCGAAAAACAATTCCCTTGTTGACGGGTGCGGGACGCAAGGTCATGAGGACCTTCTGACCAGTATGAATTCCGATTCCTGTGGCTCGGATCACATTTTTAAGTGTTCTTTGTGAATTCATCCTAATCCGATGCTTTGCTGGTATTCAAACCGAGAATACTAGCACAGGAAAATGTTGTTCGGAAGCCGCAAGGCGGTCTGCGCGCAACACGTGTTGTATGTGTGCAACATGATGATCCCTGCGCTCCTGTGCCCGGCACCAGGGCCGGGACAGCTTACGTTGCCCCGCAGCCACCTGCGGAGTTTTCCGGCTTCAGTCCGCCTGGTTGCGGAGAAAGGCCGGGATATCCAGGTAGTCCAGTTCATTCTGTTCACCGAACAGTTTCTGGTTCTCAGGATCCCTGCCTTCCTTTTCGCCAGTGCTGTCGTCCCGGTTTGCCTGGGTAGAACCCGAACCTGATTGAGCAATTGGCTGATTGTCCGTACCGGTTCGAACAAGCCGCATCGGCTTTTCCTGGCGCCCGATGGCGTGGGCGTCCAGGCCGGTTGCCACAACGGTCACCCGAAGCTCGTCATTCATGTCCGGATCGATGACGGTTCCCAGCACCACCGTGGCATCTTCGGAAGCCAGGTCACCAATTGTGGTTCCGACCTCTTCGAATTCCCGCATGGACAGGTTCATCCCCGCCGTGACGTTGACCAGGATGCCGCAGGCTCCGCTGAGATTGATGTCCTCGAGCAAGGGCGAGCCGATTGCAGCCTGGGCGGCCATCATGGCCCGGTCCTCGCCGGAGCAGGTTCCAGCGCCCATCATTGCCATGCCCATTTCCGACATGACCGTGCGAACGTCGGCGAAGTCCACGTTGATCAGTCCCGGACGGGTAATCAACTCGGCAATCCCCTGGACGGCACCGGAAAGCACCTTGTTGGCTTCCTTGAATGCATTGAGCAGGGTCACGTCGGGTCCGAGAACGCTGAGCAGCTTTGCGTTGGGAATGGTGATCAGCGAATCCACGTGGTGTCGGAGTTCGTCGATTCCCTGCTCGGCCACTGCCATGCGCCGCTGGCCCTCGAAGGGGAACGGTTTGGTGACCACAGCCACGGTAAGAATACCCATTTCCTTGGCTGTCTGGGCAATCACCGGTGCTGCCCCGGTGCCTGTTCCGCCGCCCATGCCGGCGGTAATGAACACCATGTCCGCGCCCTGCAGGGTCTCGGATATCCGGTCCCGGTCTTCGAGTGCGGCCTGGCGGCCGACCTCGGGACTGGCTCCGGCACCGAGCCCCTTGGTCACGCTGGAGCCGATCTGCAAAGTGGACTTTCCACTGAAGCTGCGCAATGCCTGTGCATCGGTGTTAACACTGATGAAATCGACGCCTTCGATGGATGCATCCACCATCTGGTTGACCGCGTTTCCGCCGCCGCCACCGATTCCGATCACCTTGATCACCGCACTGGGTGTGTAGTTTTCGACTAATTCAAATGCCATTTTCCTTCTCCTGTTGCTCGCCCTATCGAATCTTGCCTGCAAGACTTTGTTGCCAGGGATTACGGCACGTGCCTTCTTGATAAACACTTTGTGCCGCACCCATGCCTTGCCCGCAAAACCTGTTGTAAAAAGTTCGGCAGCCACGATGGCCTGCCCGCATCCTCTCCCTTTTGTTTCCTGTCCCCGCATTCCGGGGAATCATCAGAACTCTCCCTGGAACCAGTTCCTGATCCTGTCCCAGAGGCTGTCGGCACTGCGACCAATTCCGCCGCCACGCCGGGAGTCCATCTGGCTGCCATAGATCAGCAGTCCCACTCCTGTTGAATGAATCTGGTTGTTGACCACCTCCGAAAGCCCGGTGACATGCTGGGGCGTGCCCAGGCGTACCGGCATGTGGAGGATTTCCTCGGCCAGGTCGGTCACACCCTCCATTTTCGATCCGCCGCCGGTAAGCACAACGCCGGCGGGAATCATGTTTTCGTAACCGCTTTGCCGAAGGTGCTTGTGCACGTGGTTGAACAATTCCCGGTAACGGGCCTCGACCACCTGGGCCAGATTCTGGCGCTGGAGCTGGCGGGCGGGTCGATTGCCCACGCTGGGAACCTTGATGTGTTCATCGGAGCCGGTCAGCTGCTGCAGCGCGCAGGCATACTTGATCTTGATGTCCTCGGCATGCAGCGTGGGCGTTCGAAGAGCTACCGCGATATCGTTGGTAACCAGGTCTCCTGCAATGGGAATGCAGGCGGTATACCGGATCGCGCCTTCGGTAAAGACGGCCAGGTCCGTTGTGCCGGCGCCTATGTCGATCAGGGCAATTCCAAGGTCCTTCTCGTCCTGGGACAGCACTGCATAGCTGGATGCCAGTTGCTGCAGAATCAGATCGTCGACCTGCAGGCCACACCGGGCCACGCACTTGGTCAGATTCGACACGGCGCTCATGGCTGCAGTAACCACGTGAACATGGGCCTCCAGCCGCACACCGGACATGCCCACCGGCTGGCGGATGCCGTCCTGGCTGTCGATGACATATTCCTGGGGCAGCACATGGAGGATTCGCTGATCGGCCGGGATGGGTACCGCCCGGGCCGATTCCAGCACCCGCTCCACATCTCCGTCGGTGGCTTCCTTGTCGCGAATGGCCACCGCCCCGTGGGAGTTCAGACTTCGAATATGGCTGCCGGCAATGCCGGCAAAAACCGAGTGAATCTCGCAGCCGGCCATCAGCTCGGCCTCTTCGACCGCGCGCTGGATGGACTGCTCGGTGGATTCGATATCCACAACCACACCCCGCTTGAGGCCATTGGACGGATGGGATCCGAGACCAACCACTTCAACCTGGCCATCGGAGCCGATCTCGCCGACGATCGCCACCATCTTGCTGGTGCCAATGTCCAGACCAACCACCAGGGACTTCCTTTCGCCCTTTTTAGCCATGATCGTCCACCACCACAAGCTCTGCTACCTGAACCGGCCAGCGCACCGCCAGCCCGTTGGTGTATCTCAAATCCACCAGCTCGGGAACCTGTTCCCGCTGGATTCTCAGTTCCTCGGCGACCGCAACGAAGCGGGCCAGCCGGGTTTCCAGATCCTCCCGGCCAAGTCGGAGCCGGGTGCCGTTGTTGAGCCTGATCTCCCAGGCTCCCCTGGGATCCAGGGTCAGCCGGTCGATATCCAGCCCTACATCCAGCAGCGTCGATCGCATCGTCAGCCACTGGTCAAACACGTCCTGACGTCGGTGCTCCGGGCCTTCCAGCCGGGGCAGGCCCTGCAGGTCGCCAAGCCCCTCGACCCGGAAGACTTCTCCGGTCCGGCTGACCAGTTCCTCTTCGTTCCAGCGGGTCAGGGGCTGGTGTTCGTGTATCCGGACCACCAGGGCATCCGGCCATCGCCGGCTTACCATGGCCGTATCCACCCAGGGCAGGGTTTCCACCGAATCCCTCACTCGTTCCAGGTCCACGGCAAAGAAACCCCGCTCGGCATGTCCACTGACCACCGAGCGCACCTGGTCGGAGCTGGTCCGCTGCAACTGCCCTTCCACGTCCAGCCAGACAATGGGCCAGTTGCCGCCGCCCACGACGCCGGCACGGATCCACACGGCCAGAAGCACGATCAACCCGATCAGCACCAGGCTGGCCAGGAGGCCCGGGCTTATCAAACGGTCAGACTGGTTTCCAGTATCCGCCATACAAGTTCCTCAAATTCCACACCGGCTGCCTTGGCAGCCATGGGTAACAGCGATTGATCGGTCATGCCCGGCGTCGTGTTCACTTCAAGAAGCCAGGGTTGATTGTTGTCGTCGAGCATCAGATCTACCCGGCCCCATCCCCGGGCACCGGTCACGTTGAAAGCCTCCAGGCAAAGCCGGGCGATTTCCTCTTCCCGGACCCGGTCAAGGCCACAGGGGCACAAATACCGGGTATCCCCGGAGACATACTTGGCATCAAAGTCGTAAAAAGCCCTGTCGGTTTCCAGGCCGATCAGGGGCAGGCATTGGTCACCCAGGACTCCGGCGGTCAATTCGGTTCCTTCGATCAGCCGCTCGACCAGGGCTTGCCGGTCGTGCTCCAGCGCCCGCTCGATAGCCCCGGCCAGGGCCGATGAATCCTCGACACGGCTCATTCCGATACTGGAACCTTCCCGGGCCGGTTTGACGAAAACCGGAAGCCCGAGGGTCTCGATAATGTCCCCGGCCGCATAAGGACTCGACGCGACCTGCCAATCCGGCGTGGGCAATCCGCAACCTTTCCAGACCCGCTTGGTAAGGAGCTTGTCCATGGTCAGCGCCGAGCCCAGCACACCGGAACCGGTCACCGGCAGTCCATGCAATTCCAGGGCACCCTGGAAGCTTCCATCTTCACCGCCCCTGCCGTGAAGGAGGTTGAATACCCGATCCAGGCCACCAGCTTCGGCTGCCCGCAGGACCTCCATGGGGCCATCGAAGGTCTCGAATTCCACCCCGAGGGATTCCAGCGCCCGGGCCACGGCCCGACCACCACGCAGGGAGATTTCCCGCTCGGCACTGCTTCCTCCGGTGCAAAGGGCAACCCTTCCGAACTTGCGCGCATCCCGATTCATCGCGCCCCCTCCGGATTGCCAAGCTGGCCCCCGAGCCGGCCCACATCTCCCGCACCCATCAGCAGCACCAGGTCGTCGTCTTCCACCAGTCCCGACAGGGCCGCTTCCACGTCCTCGACACCGGAAACCAGCACCGGTGCAGGCCCGCCCTTCTGGACGATGGCCCGGGCAAGCGCCGGGGAATCAATGCCGACCAGGGGTGTTTCACCGGCCGGATAGATATCCATCAGGACGAGCACATCAGGCTCGGACAGGACCCGGACGAAGGCATCGAACAGGTCCCGTGTACGCGAAAAACGATGGGGCTGGAAGACCACCACCAGGCGACTGGCCGGCCAACCTGCCCGGGCCGCCGAGAGGACCGCATCCAGCTCGGTGGGGTGATGGCCGTAATCTTCGACCAGGCGAACGCTGCGGCCTCCGATTTCCCGCCGGCCCAGCTCGGAAAAGCGCCGGCCGATCCCGGCGAAGCTTTCCAGGGAGCGGGCAATGGTGTCCACGTCCACACCCAGCTCCCAGGCAACCGTGGCCGCTCCCAGGGCATTTTGCACATTGTGAATTCCCGGCAGGTTGAGCGTGACCGGCCGCCCGGTTTTCGCATCGGGAAGATACAGTTCGAAATGCATCTGTCCGCCTTCCTGTCGAACCTTTCTTGCATGGACATCGGCGCGCTCGTCCAGTCCGTAGGTCAGAACCGGCCGGCCAACTTCCGGTACCAGCTCGGCCACATGGGGGTCATCGATGCAAAGCACGGCCAGACCATAGAAAGGCAGGTGATGCAGAAATTCCAGGAAGGCCTTTTGCAGCTCGTCAAAACTTCCGTCATAGGCGTTGAGGTGGTCCCGGTCAATATTGGTTACCACCGACACCACCGGCTGCAGCAACAGGAAGGACCCATCGCTTTCATCGGCCTCGGCAACCAGGTAACGGCCCTGCCCCAGCCGGGCATGGGAGCCAAAGGCATTGACCAGACCTCCGATAATGAATGTCGGGTCCATCTTTCCATCAGCCAGCAGGCTGGCCAGCAACGAGGTCGTGGTGGTCTTGCCATGGGTGCCGGCCACGGCAATGCCGTGCCGGAAGCGCATGAGCTCACCGAGCATTTCCGCCCGGGAAACCACCGGCGTTCGCGCCTGGCGGGCAGCAATCAGTTCCGGATTGTCAGCACCAATTGCACCGGAAACCACCACCACATCAGCCCGTTCCACGTTTTCCGGGGCGTGTCCGATCTTTACCTGGACACCCAGGCTTTCCAGCCGTGCAACGACCTCGCCCCGGTTGATATCCGAACCGGTGACCGAAAAGCCCAGATTGGCCAGCACCTCGGCAATCCCGCTCATGCCCGAACCACCCACCCCGACCAGGTGAATATTGCGAACCCGCTGCATCAGGGTCGGCTCCGGGCGTACCTGGTTCATCGACTCGTTCATGCCATGACCTCCAGGCAGCCCTCGGCCACTTCCTCGGCGGCCCGGGTCCGGGCCAGCTTGCGCGCCTTGACAGCCATTTCCCGCAGTTTTTCCCGGCGGGCGACCTTGATCATCTCGGCCAGGGAACGGGCGGTGAATCCCGGCTGGTGCATCAACCAGGCAGCTCCTCCATGGACCAGGTAGTGAGCATTGGCCGTCTGGTGGTCGTCGACTGCATGGGGAAAGGGCACCAGCAGGCTGGCAACGCCGGCAGCAGCAATCTCGGCCACGGTCAGGGCGCCGGCCCGGCAGATGGCGAGATCCGCGCGGGCCCAGGCCCCGGCCATGTCATCGACAAACGGCTCCACCCGGGCTTCCACACCAGCTTCCCGGTAGGCCGCTTGAGTGGCCTCCTCGTTTTCCCGGCCGCACTGGTGAAGGATTTTCGGGCGCAATTCCGGGGCCAGCAGGCCCATGGCTTGCGGCAGAATTTCATTGAAGATTCGGGCGCCCTGGCTGCCTCCGATAACCAGCAGTTCCAACGGCCCTTTCCGGCCCTCGTATCGGTCATCCGGGGCATCCAGTGCGACGATCTCCTCGCGAACCGGATTGCCACTGAAACGTGCATGGACCAGGGCACCGGGGAAACCGGTAAACGACTTTCTTGCCAGCCGGGAAAGGATCCGGTTGGTCAGGCCGGCCACGGCGTTTTGTTCGTGCACCACCAGGGGGATGCCCATCAACCGGGCCATCAAGCCACCCGGACCGGCGGCATAGCCTCCAAGGCTAAGCACACAGGCCGGCCGCCTGCTGCGCAGTATCCTGCGAGCCTCAAGCATGGCCCGGAAGATTCGAAACGGCGCCAGGACCCACCCCGGCAGACCGCGGCCCCGGATACCCTCGATACCGATCCGTTCCAGCTCGATTCCTGCCGCCGGAACCAGGTCGTTTTCCAGTCCGTGGGGTGTGCCCAGCCAGACCACGGGACAATCCCGGCTGTGCAGGGCCCGGGCGACAGCAAGCCCCGGGAAGATGTGTCCGCCGGTTCCGCCGGCCATGATCAGCACCGTCCCGCTCATGCCTGCCACCCCCTGCGCCGGCGCGGGCGCTCCAGGGCTTCCCGGTCCAGTTCCCACCCGATCCTGAGCACCATGGCAATGGCCACGACGGTCATCAGTAACGAAGACCCGCCGGAAGAGATGAGGGGCAGGGTAAGACCCTTGGTCGGAAGAAGGCCCAGGTTGACCCCGATGGAAACCAGGGCCTGAAAGCCGATCCACAAACCGATTCCGTGGGCCAGGTAGCCGGCAAACGGCTTGTCCATCCGGTGAGCCTTGAGTCCGATACTGAAAACCCGGGCAATGAGAATGGCAAACAGCAGCATGACCAGCACAATGCCGATCAAACCGATTTCTTCGGCCAGTACGGCAAAGATGAAGTCCGTATGGGCCTCGGGCAGGTAGTACAGTTTCTGGACACTGGACCCCAGGCCCACACCGGATATCTGCCCCCGGCCGACGGCGATCAGGGCCTGGGTGAGCTGGAAGCCGGTGTTGTAGGGATCGGCCCAGGGATCGACAAAACTGACGATGCGCTGAAGCCGATAGGGTTCCATGGCGGCAAACGCGGCAAGCGGAAGGGAGGTCAGGCCCAGCACGAACAGGTGCTTCCAGGCCGCTCCTGCCAGCCAGACCATGCCGGCAATGATGCACAGAATCACGACTGCCGAGCCCATATCGGGTTGCTGGAGCAGCAAAGCGGCCATGATCAGGCCGATGACCAGCGGCTTGAAGGTTTCAAGAATGCGACCGTTACGAAATTCACCCCGCCGGGCCAGGTAGCCGGCCACATAGATGATGACAAGAAGCTTGACCGCCTCGACTACCTGGAACCGGGCAATGCCCAGGTCCAGCCACCGGGTTGCACCATTGACCGTATGCCCGAGACCCGGCACGAAGGGCAAAAGCAGAAGGACAAAGGCAAGCAAAAGCAGCGGCTTGCTCAAGACTTCCAGGTGACGAACGGATATGAACAAGAACCCGGTTGCCAGTCCGACGCCAAGCGCCAGGTAGAAGATATGGCGCCACATGAAGTGCCACTGGGAGACATGCAGGCTGTCGGTAATGGCAATGGAAGCCGAAGCCACCATCACGATTCCGATGAACGTCAGCGCCAGGGCCGACCCTACCAGGGCCATGTCCAGCCCCTGCTTCCCGGGAGCTTCATGATTTCTGTAGGCTTGACGGCTGCTCATCATCGGATCTTCAGGGTTGCAAGGCCGATCAGAACCAGGATCACCGCAATGATCCAGAAGCGAACGATGACCTTGGGTTCGGGCCAGCCCTTGAGTTCGAAGTGATGGTGAATCGGCGCCATCCGGAAAATCCGTCGGCCGGTCAGCTTGAAGGAGGCCACCTGGAGGATGACCGACAGGGTCTCGATCACGAAGATGCCAGCCATGATCATGAACACGATTTCCTGGCGCACGATCACGGCCACCAGTCCCAGCGCGGCACCCACTGCCAGGGCTCCGATATCTCCCATGAACACCTGGGCCGGATAGGTGTTGAACCACAGGAAACCCAGCCCCGCCCCGGCCAGGGCGGCACAGAATATGGCCAGTTCGCCGGCCCCCGGGATCAGTGGAATGCTCAGGTAGTTGGCAAACACTGCATTGCCCGTGGCATACGCGAACACTCCCAGGGCAACGGCCACGAGTACCACGGGCATGATGGCCAGCCCGTCCAGTCCATCGGTCAGGTTGACCGCATTGGAGCTGCCGACAATAACGAAATAGGTCAGGACGATATAGAACGCACCCAGAGGGATGGCAACTTCCTTGAAGAAGGGAACGATCAGTTCGGTTGCTTCCGGGACATCGGCGGTCATGAACAGAAAGCCGGCAACGGCCAGGGCAGCCAGGGACTGGAACAGGTATTTCCAGCGAGCCGGCAGCCCCCGGGAGTCCTTCAGGGCGAGCTTGCGGAAATCATCGTAGAAGCCGATGGCCCCGAAAGCCATCGTGACAAACAGGACCGTCCACACGTACCGGTTGTCAAGATCAGCCCACAACAGGGTTGCCAGCACAATGGAAACCAGGATCAGTGCCCCGCCCATGGTGGGGGTACCGGATTTCTTCAGGTGGCTTTCCGGGCCCAGATCACGAATGGGCTGACCCCACTGGCGCCGTGACAGGCTGCGGATGAACCAGGGTCCGATCAGCAGGGATACGGCCAGAGCGGTCAATGCGGCCATGATGGTTCGGAAGGTGATAAAGCCGAACAGGGCGATATCCAGGGCCAGCCATTCGTCGATGATCCATATGATCATGCCGCTTGCTCCTTCAGCAACACTTCGACGATCCGTTCCATGCCCATGGAACGGGACCCCTTGACCAGGCAACGCACCTCGGGATGAATGTTGCCTATCAACCAGTCTTCCAGGTCTGCCCGATCAGCAAAGTGCATGGCCCCGGTCCCGAAGTTATCCACACTGCTTTTTGCCTGGACTCCCAGGGCCAGAAGGCGGCTTACACCCATCTCCCGGGCTGCCTGCCCCATCTCTGCGTGCAGCTTTCCGGCATTCCGGCCCAGCTCGGCCATGTCACCGAGCACCAGCCAGCGCTCTCCGGGCTGGTCGCCGAGCACCGAAAGCCCGGCATAAAGAGATGCCGGGTTGGCGTTATAGGTATCGTCAATCACGGTCCAGCCACCGGGGGCAAGGTGCTGCTCCAGGCGACCCGGAAGACTGGCGATGGATTCCAGTCCCCGGGTGATTTCCTCCAGGCTGCAGTCCAGCGCCAGGGCACAGGCGGTTGCCGCCAGGGCATTGAGCCGGTTATGGCGCCCGGGGACGCGAATTTCCGGCTCGATCACCCCCACCGGAGTGTGGATTTCCAGGCCCCCGTTTTCTGTAGTTCCGCGAACATCGGCGCGGGAATCCAGGCCGAAGGTGATCTTGTCGCGCTTGTCGGCCATGCCGGCCCAAAGGTCGAAGAACCGGTCATCCCGGTTGATTACTGCCACACCGTTTTCCGGCAGGCATTCGAACAACTCTCCCTTGCCCCGGGCCACGCCTTCCAGGTCACCGAAGCCTTCCAGGTGGGCCGGGCCGGCATTGTTGACCAGGCCCACTTCCGGCCGGGCGATACTGCAAAGGTAGGCAATATCACCCTGGCGGGCCGCACCCATTTCGATGATGGCGTGGCGATGGGTTTCATTGAGTCGAGCCAGCGTCAGGGGCAGGCCGATTTCGTTGTTGAAGTTTCCCCGGGTGGCCAGCACCGCGGACTGTCCGGACACGATGGCGGTGAGCATTTCCTTGACAGTGGTCTTGCCGTTGCTGCCGGTGATGCCAACAACCCGGGCAGACATCCGGTTCCGCCAGGTCCTGGCGATTTGACCCAACCCTTTTTGGGCATCATCGACCAGTACCCGGGATACGGGGCTGTCGACCTGGCGGCTGATAAGCGCCCCGGCCGCACCCCGTTGCCCGGCCGCTTCTAGGAAGTCATGGCCATCGGAACGGGTGCCCTTCAGCGCAACGAACAGATTGCCCGGCTCCAGGCTGCGCGAGTCAATGCTCAGTCCCTGGAAGGGTGCGTTGGCATCAAGGCGGCGGCCGTCGCACACCTTCGCCACTTCTGACAGCGTCATCCGGATCATGCGGCTTCCTCCCGGATCCGGGAGACCACCTGAAAGTCGGAGAACGGGATTCGACGCCCTTCGATTTCCTGGTAGGTCTCGTGACCCTTGCCGGCAACCAGGATCAGGTCGTCCGGGCCGGCTTCGTCGATAGCCGTTTCGATGGCCCGGGCCCGGTCTCGAATGACCCGGGCCCGGTCCGGCCGGGCCATGCCGGACTGGATTTGCCGAATGATGGCCAGACCGTCTTCTCCCCGGGGATTGTCGTCGGTCAGCAGGATTCGGTCGGCGACCCGTTCGACCACCGCTCCCATGCGCGGCCGCTTTTCCCGGTCCCGCTCGCCACCGCAGCCGAAAACGCACCACAGCTTGCCTTCGCAGATCGACGCCAGCGCGGCAAGCACCTGCTCCAGGGAATCCGGGCTGTGGGCGTAGTCAATGACCACATCCGGCTGGCGGCCCCGGCCAGGCAGTCGATTCATGCGACCGGGGACCGGTTCGACGTCTGCAAGACGCTTGCGGATTTCTTCAACTGCCACACCCTGGCTGGCCAGTATGCCGGCGGTGACCAGCAGGTTGGCGCCATTGAAACGCCCCAGCATCCGGGTGCCCAGAGTGAACCGGCCTGCCGGCGTTTCGATCTGAAGTTCCTGGCCATTGATGTCCGAGGAGGTGACGCGAGCCGAAAGTTCGACCGAATCATCCACGTCCAGGCTGTAGCGCCAAAGCCCTGGAGTCTCCTTGTGTTCACGGATGAGGCTGCGACCAAATTCGTCGTCGGCGTTGATCAGGAGCCGGCGAGCCGGGTAATCGGAGAATAGCCGGGCCTTGGCCTCACCGTAGCCGCCAGGGCTGGAATGGTAGTCCCGGTGGTCTTCACCAAGATTGGTGAATACGACGGTGTCGAATGCCAGCCCGTGGATGCGGTCCTGGTCCAGGGCATGGGAGGAGACTTCCAGCGCGACCTGCTCCACGCCTGCGTCCCGGAGGCCGGCAAGGGCCCGGTACAGGCTGAGGATATCCGGGGTTGTATGGCTGCTCTCGGCCAGTTCTCCCGGACGACCAATGCCCAGGGTTCCGATCATGGCCCCGCCGGTGGCCTGGGCAATCATCCAGGCACAGGAACTCTTGCCGTTGGTCCCGGTAATGCCATGGATCTTCAGGTGGGCCACCGGGTCGTGCCAGAACCGTCGGGCGAGATCACCCAGCCGGCACTCAAGCCGCTCGAAGGCAATAATCCGGTTATCACGACCGGTCGACGCCGGAGCGTCCTCAGAATCAACCAGTACAGCCACGGCCCCGGCTTCCAGGGCCTTTTCGGCATGCTCCAGCCCGTGACTCGAATGCCCCCGGATGGCGACAAAAACCTCGCCGGGGGCAAGCTGCCGGGAATCCAGTCCCAGGCCGGTGACCTGGCTTGCCCCAAGCCCGGCCTGGTCGTCAGACAGGTCGACCCAGTGCTCAAGCAATTTCCCCAGGGATGTGGCGTAAGCGGACCGGGCCATCATGGTTTGAGCTCCCGGGCCAGCAAAGTATCCACATCGTCGGGGGGGATATTCTTCAGGCGCAGCGCCGATTCCATGACATTTCCGAAGACCGGTGCGGCAACCTGGCCGCCGTAATAGAACTGGCCGACAAGATCATTGAGCACGACAACAACTGCCACCCGGGGCCGGGAAACCGGCGCAAAGCCGGCGAAACTCGCGCTGTAGCGGTCTTCATAGCCGCCGGCACCCACCTGGCGGGAAGTCCCGGTCTTGCCGGCTACCCGGTAGCCCGGCACCCGTGCCGCCTGGCCGGTTCCTTCCGGTCCGGTCACGGTTTCCAGCATTTCGGCCATCTGGCGGGCCAGCCGGGGCTCCATCACGGCCTGGGCGCGATTGTCGGAGTCCTGGATCAACCGGGGTTGCCTCAGGCGTCCATCGTCGGCCAGGGCCGCATAGGCCCGGGCCATTTGCAGCGGTGTGGTGGACAACCCGTAACCGTATGCCAGGGTGGCCTGCTCCAGCTTGCGCCAGCGTTCGTGATCGCGCAGCACCCCGGAGGATTCACCGGGATAGCCGGTGCCGGTTACCGTGCCGAACCCGAACCGGGAATAGACCCCCCAAAGGTGCTCGGCGTCCATCGAAAGCGCCAGTTCGGCGACGCCCACATTGGAAGACTTGGTCAAAATGTCGGTCACACTGAGTTCGCCAAAGTTGCGTATGTCGCGAATCGTGTGACCGGAAACCCGCATGGTCCCCGGGGTGGTATCCAGCCGGGTATCCGGGTCTGCCAGGCCCGACTCCAGCGCCGCTGCGATGGCAAAGGGCTTGATGATGGAACCGGGCTCAAAGACATCGGTCAGCGCCCGATTGCGCTGGCCTTCCGAGGTGACACGCTGGTTGGCGTTCGGATTGAATCCGGGAAAGTTTGCCAGGGCCAGGACATCACCATTGGTAACGTCCATGACCACGACACTGCCCGAACGGGCCTCGGAGTTTTGTACGGCCGCCTTGAGTTCACGAAACGCCAGATACTGAAGCCTGCGATCGACGGTCAGCCGCAGGTCGCGGCCAGGGCGGGCTTCCTTGACCAGTTCAACGTTCTCGACCACACGGCCGAGCCGGTCCTGAATCACCCGCTTGGAGCCGGGCTGCCCCATGAGCCACTGGTTGTAGGCCAGTTCAAGACCCTCCTGGCCCACATCGTCGATGTTGGTAAACCCGATCAGGTGAGCGGCAACTTCGCCGGTCGGGTAGAAGCGGCGATATTCTTTCTGAAAGAACACCCCGGGAATCGCAAGGGCCCGGATCTGGTCAGCCAGGTCCGGGTTGATCCGGCGACGCAGCCAGACAAACTCTCTCTGGGCCCGCTGAGTCAGTCGGCGCTCGACGGCCTCCCGGTCTACCCCGAGCAATTCAGCCAGTTCGGGCAGTCGGTCAGCCGCCTGGAGCAGTTCTCCGGGATGGGCCCAGACGGACTCCACCGGCGTGCTCACTGCAAGCGCCTCTCCGTGTCGGTCCAGGATATTTCCCCGCACCGTCGGGATGGAAACCACCCGCAGATAGCGGGCCTCTCCCTGGGTCTGGAGAAACTCCGTTTCCATGACCTGCAGCTTCACCGCCCAGCCAATCATGAACAGGGCAATGCCGCTCATCAGAATCGCCGTGGCCATCAGGCGCCCCCGGTTTCCGGAATTTGTCGGGCCAGTTGAGCTCATGGTTGCGTCACGATGATGCGGGTTCTGTCCGGCGACTCCATATCCAGATCTTCCCGGGCCGAACGCTCGATCCGGCTGGCATCTGCCAGCCAGGCCTGCTCAAGTTGCAGCCGGCTCCATTCAACGTTGGCCTGGTCCCGTTCGGCCGATGCCTGCTGCAATTGGACAAATAGCTGCCGGCTTTCATGCCTTAGCGCCACAACGCTCAGGGCCGTGGCAAGCAGGGCCAGTAGCAGGGTGATGAAAACCAGCCAGCGAATCACAGCTTTTCGGCCACCCGCATCCGCGAACTTCGCGAGCGGGGATTGACCGCCTCCTCCGTGTCATCCGGGCGCACAAGGCGGCCCACAAGTTTCAGCTGCGGCCGGAAATCCGGATCCACAGGCAATCGCCGGTTGGTCGGCGGGGGCTTTGCCGCCCGCAGAAACTGCTGCTTGACCCGCCGGTCCTCAAGGGAGTGGAAGCTGATCACCACGAAACGACCACCGGGAGCAAGAATGCGAATTCCCGCATCAAGCACCTCGTCCAGAGATTCCAGTTCCCGGTTGACGTGGATCCGGATTGCCTGAAACGTACGCGTGGCAGGGTGGCGGTCTCCTGGCCTGCGGCCCAGAGTCCGTTCCACCAGTTCGGCCAGCTGGGCCGTGCGTTCGATACGCTGCCCGCTTCTCGCCATGACGATGCTCCTGGCAATCCGGCGCGCAAATCGTTCCTCTCCGTACTCTTTTATTATTCGGGCGATCTCGGCTTCCTCTGCGCGCGCCAGCCAGTCGGCTGCCGATTCACCCGTTCCAGGATCCATTCGCATGTCCAGGGGGCCATCTTCGCGAAAACTGAACCCGCGCTCCGGCGAATCCAGTTGCGGCGAGGAGACACCCAGGTCCAGCAACAGGCCATTGACCTGCCCATGGATTCCTTCCTCTTCCGCCAGCTTCTCCAGTTGGTCGAAGCCGGCATGGACAATGCCAACCCTGGGGTCGGCACCCATCCTTTGTTCGGCGTGCTCGATGGCCTGTGGATCCCGATCCACAACCACCAGCCGCCCGGCGGCCCCCAGGCGCTCGAGAATTGCGCCGGCATGGCCACCCCGGCCGTAGGTGCCGTCGATGTAGATTCCATCTTCGATCACCTTCAATGCGTCCACTGCCGGCTCCAGGAGAACCGGGACATGGCCGTTGGCCGTCGTGTTCATTGGCAAGCTAAAGAACAAGCTGGGCCATTTCGGCCGAAGCCTGCTCCTGCATTGCCTTTTCTTCTTCTGCCCGTTTCTGGTTGAGTACCGTCTCGTTCCAGATTTCGAACCGGGCCCCCATTCCCATCATCACCACCCGCTTTTCCAGCCCGGCGACCTGGCGCAGGGTCAGTGGCAGGAGCAGGCGGCCGTTGCCGTCCGGCTCCACCGCCGTTGCACTGCCAACCAGCCGGCGCTGCAGGCTTCGGTGACTTGGATTGAAGGTAGACAGGCTCATCACCTGCTCCCGGACCCGTTCCCACTCCGGTTCGGGGTACAGCCAGAGGCACCCGGAATCAAAGGCGCTGTAGGTCAACACCAGGGTGTTGCCACAGGCCTCCTCCAGATCCTCCCGGTAACGCGTGGGAACCGCCATGCGGCCCTTTGCGTCCAGATTGATGGCTGTTTCTCCGAAAAACACGGTCCTCTCGCTGCTCTGACACTTATTCCCACTTTTTCCCACTCGGCTCCACATTAGAACCTTAGGCCTGTTGTGTCAAGCAGTTACGGGACAAATACGGGAGGACGGGAGGCGCCTGTGACGGGATGGTCGTTTTGTCGTTTCGTCGTTACGTCGTTTCGCCCACCGACCACTGACCACCGACTACCGACTACTGAGCTCGGATTTCTGTCTTCTGTCTTCTGACGCCGGAACCCGGAACCCGGAACCCGGAAACCGGAAACCGGAAACCGGAAGCCGTCGGCCTCCGAATATCCGAGGGGGGAGGGAATAAAAGGGAGCCGGCCTGTAAGCCGGGTTCTGTCGAGGATGGTCATTCATCTGGGACGAACGTCGCCGTTCGCCTCGTGCAACCTACCCGGACGCGGTGCGGGCCACACCATGGCGTCCCTATTCGGTCTTGCTTCGGGTGGGGTTTGCCCTGCCGCGGAGTGTTGCCACCCGCGCGGTGCGCTCTTACCGCACCTTTTCACCCTTGCCTGTGCCTGTTAAGGCCATCGGCGGTATGTTTTCTGCGGCACTTTCCGTAGGCTCACGCCCCCCAGGCGTTACCTGGCACCCTGCCCTGCGAAGCCCGGACTTTCCTCCATGCCC
>SLIZ01000212.1 GCA_007135395.1 Wenzhouxiangellaceae bacterium
ACTCGGTAATCAACGGATCGAGGAAGCTGTCGACCTGGTCCGGCGGGCAGTGGTCGGTGTGCAGCACGACCGTGATGCCGTAACGATCGGCCACGCGGTGATTATGCTCGGCGATCGAGATCGCCCCCAGCGCCATATCGCCCACTGCCTGGCCGCTGGCGAACTTGCCACCGCCGGTGGAAACCTGAATCATCCCATCGCTGCCGGCATCGGCGAAGCCTTTGAGCGCCGCGTTGGCCGTGATCATGCTGGTGACATTGATCGCGGGGTAGGCGTAGTTGCCCTTCTGGGCGGCTTCGAGCATCTGGCGGTACTGTTCAGGCGTCGCAATCGGCATCGCTTATCTCTCTTTTATGATCTCGTGGCATCTGAAAAACCGGGCATCCCTGGCCGCCCTGGTGGTGCTGGTAGGGATGGTTGTCATGGTCATCTTCGGGCCCATGATCAGCCAGTGGGACCACGAGATTCCCGACTGGGATCATTATTCCATCCCGCCCTCCCTGGAGACCGACCACTGGTTCGGCACCGATGCCCTGGGGCGTGATCTGTACGTGCGGACCATGGTGGGCGGGCGGATTTCGCTGCTGGTCGGCCTGGTGGCCACCCTGGTTTCCCTGGTCATCGGGGTCACCTACGGGGCCGTGGCCGGGTACTTCGGCGGCCGGCTGGACAACCTGATGATGCGGGCGGTGGACGTGATCTATGCCCTGCCGTTCATGTTCCTGGTCATCCTTTTGATGGTCGTGTTCGGGCGAAACATCTTTCTCATCTTCGTGGCCATCGGGGCCATCAACTGGCTGGACATGGCAAGAATCGTGCGGGGCCAGACCATGAGCCTGAAGAACAAGGAGTTCATGGAGGCCGCCCGGGCCTGCGGGGCCACCGAGCGCCAGGTCATCATCCGGCATGTGGTGCCCAACCTGCTCGGGGTGGTGGTCGTCTACGTGACCCTGACCATCCCCCAGGTGATCCTGGTCGAGTCCTTCCTGAGCTTTCTCGGCCTGGGTGTCCAGGAGCCCCTGACTTCCTGGGGCGCCCTGGTCAACGAGGGGGCCCAGGAGCTGGAGACGGCCCCCTGGTCGCTGCTCTTCCCGGCCAGCTTCCTGGCCATCACGCTATTTGCTTTCAACTTCCTCGGCGACGGCCTGCGCGATGCGCTGGACCCGAAGGACCGGTAAGGGTGTTGCAATGAATCATTCCGCAAAAGCTCACCCCGTGGAGTATTCCTATGGCCCTGCTTGAGGTTCGGGGTCTCAACGTGTCCTTTGATACCCCGGAAGGGGTGGTGCACGCGGTCAACGGGATCGATTTCGACCTGGAGCCGGGGCAGACCCTGGGAATCGTGGGCGAGTCCGGCTCCGGCAAGACCCAGACGGCACTGGCCATCATGGGGCTTCTGGCCGAAAACGGGCAGGCGGCCGGGTCGGTGAATTTCCGCGGCCAGGAATTGCTGGGCATGTCGGCCCAGGAGTTGAGCCGGGTGCGGGGCTCGAAGATCTCGATGATCTTCCAGGACCCGGTCAGCTCACTGAACCCGTACATGAGCGTGGGCGACCAGCTTGTCGAGGTGCTCACCCATCACCGCAACCTCAAGCGCCGGGAAGCCCGGGAACGGGCGGTGGAAATGCTGCGCCTGGTCCGGATCAACGACCCGCAACAGCGCATGCGCCAGTATCCCCATGAGCTTTCCGGCGGGATGTGCCAGCGCATCATGATCGCCATGGGGCTGTTGTGCCAGCCCGATCTGCTGATCGCCGACGAGCCCACCACGGCCCTCGACGTGACCGTCCAGTCCCAGATCAATTCCCTGATGGCCGAGCTGGGAGAAAAATCCTCCACCGCCATCCTGCTGATCACCCACGACCTGGGCGTGGTGGCCGGGCTTTGCGACAAGGTGCTGGTCATGTATGCCGGCGAGATCATGGAATCGGCCGATGTCCACCGGCTGTTTGCCGACCCCCGCCACCCGTATACGGAGGGCCTGCTGCGGTCGGTGCCCAGGCTGGACCAGGATCAGATGATGAACCTCAACACCATCCCCGGCAATCCGCCCAACCTGCTGGAGATTCCCGAAGGGTGTACGTTTTCCAGCCGCTGCAAGTACGCCTGGGAACGCTGTGCCGAGAAGCCGGCCCTGGAGCTTGTCGATGACGATGAGGAGGCCGGGCGACGGTACAAGCGCTGCCACCTGGAGGAGTTGCCCGAATGAAGAAGGCCCGGGTACTGGATGTGAAAGACCTCAGTGTCCATTTCCGGGTGGATACCGGCTCCATGTTCCGCCACGACTACCACACCATCCGGGCCGTTGACCGGGTCAGCCTGCGGGTCCATTCCGGCGAGACCCTGGGGATTGTCGGGGAGTCGGGCTGCGGCAAATCGACCCTGGCCCGGGCCATCCTGGGCCTGATCCGGCCAACCGGGGGCAAGGTTCTCTGGCTGGGGGAAGACCTGACCCGGCTGGATGCCGAGTCCCTGCGTAAAAAACGCCGCGAGCTGCAACTGATATTCCAGGACCCCTCCGGTTCCCTGGACCCGCGCATGACAGCCGGACAGATCATCGCCGAGCCCCTGCGGATATTTCACCCGTCCATGGCCAGGGTACAGATCCGCGAGCGCGTCCAGGGCATGATGAAACTGGTCGGGCTCCTGACCGATCAGATCAACCGCTATCCCCATGAATTCTCCGGTGGCCAGTGCCAGCGTATCGGGATTGCCCGGGCGCTCGTGCTCAATCCGCGGCTGGTGGTGTGCGACGAGCCGGTCAGTGCCCTGGATGTGTCCATCCAGGCACAGATCGTCAATCTGCTCCGGGATCTGCAAAAGAAGCTGCAGCTTTCGCTGATCTTCATCGCCCACGACCTGTCCATCGTCCGCCACGTATCCGACCGGGTCCTGGTGATGTACATGGGCCGGGTCATGGAAGTCGCAGACCGCAACAGCATCTACCATCGCCCGGCCCATCCCTACACCCAGGCACTGATCGAGTCGGTGCCCATTCCCGACCCGGTCCGGGAGCGGGCCCGGCAACAGCGCATGCTGACCAGCGAGATGCCCTCGCCGATCAATCCCCCGTCCGGCTGCGTTTTCCGGACCCGCTGCCCGTATGCCATCGACGCCTGCGCGGTGAGCGAACCGAAACTGGAAAAGGACGAACACGGCAATCGGGTCGCCTGTATCCGTGCCGGCGAATGGCGACAGGAAGCCGAGAAGGCCGCGGCGGACGCGGAAGATGGCCCGGCGGCGGAGACCGACCCGCAGGAACCGGGCGGCTCCTGATGACCCGGGTCGCCCGACAGAAAAACCCGGGGGTGATCGCCGGGTTGAGACTGCTGGCTGCCTGGAACCGGATCCAGGCCCTGGGTGCCTGGCGACGGATGAGTCGGGACCGGGCTTCCCTGGCCTTCAGCGTGGGTTGCTGGCTGCTGTTGCTGGGGCTGATCACCGTGGTGCTTGGCCAGAATCTCACCGAAATCCTGCAAGGCCTGATACGGGAAGGAGGGCTGGTGATGGGGTTGGCAGCCAGCGGCTTCCTGGTCCTTTCCGGTGCTTGGTTGGGCCAGGTCGAGACCTTGCGCATCAAGCGCCTGACTCGCCAGGGCCCCCTTCGCGATCTGGGAATCCGGCCCTGGTCGATTACCCTGTGGTCCGGTCTTGTCTGCGGCCTTCGCGCCCTGGGCAGCTACGCACTGCCGGTGATCATGACGCTGTATTTCGGTTTTTCCCTGTTGCACGGACTGATCCTCATCATCGCTGTCGCCAGCCTGACCCTGGTCGGCGCAATCCTCGGGGCCATGTCTTCCCGCCGGGTTCGGGTGGTGCAACGGGATTCCGGGGCCTTCCGGCCCGATGAGGAATCCCTTCCCGTCCAACGCCTGGCCCGGCGGCTGCTGATGCTCCCGGATCACTGGCAGGCCAGCCTGCGGATTACCGCCGATGCTTCCCCAACCTCCCTGCGGCTTTTTACCGGTTTTTTTCTGGCACTCGTGCTTTGTCTGCTGATCGGACTCTTCCTGGCCGGCCCGGACAACCTCCTGGTCCGCTCCCTGATGCTGTTTCTGGCCGCCCACCTGATGTTTTGCAGCCTCACGGCCAACCTGGGTTCCATGGTCCGGCTGGGGCGGGGGTCCCGGATGCCCGTGGCCGCACTGGTTCGCGATACCCTGTGGCCGGCCATGATTCTCTCTCTGACTTTGTTCGTTGCCGGCATGATGATTGCCACCCCCTGGTATGCTGGCCAGGTCATTACCATGCTGGCCGGGGCGGCAACCCTGGCCGCACTCAACATGGTCTACCATGGCGCCCGGCTGCTGGACGGGCTGGACAACAAGGAAAGCTGGCGGGTCCAGTATGCTGCCAGCCTGACCGTGATGGTGATCCTGTTGTTCGTGTTCGGCCCCCTGGCAGCGTTCATCGTGTTCGCCATCCAGACCCATCGCTATCGCAACGCCGAGTACCGGAGCCTGGAATATGCTTGAGGTCCGCAACCTGGACAAGACGCTTTCCGGTCGTGCGGTGCTCGATGGCGTGAGCATCCGGGCCGAACCGGCAGGGATCACCTGCGTGATCGGGCCGAATGCCTCGGGCAAGACCACCCTGCTGCGCTGCCTGCAGGGCGACTACCAGGTCCCGCCGGAAACCGTTTTCCTGGATGGCCGGGCCCGGGAGTCACTCGCCGGTCAATGGAGTTCCCGCTTCGGGGTCATGCCGGAAGAATCCACCCTGCCCGACAACCTCACCGGTGGCGAGGTCCTGCACTTTGTCCAGCGCGCCCGGGGGCTGGAAGTCAACTGCCTCGAGGGTTCACTGGTCGGCCGCCTGATCGATGCCCTGATGATTCGCCCGGATCTCGACTACACCATCCGCTCCTACTCCGCCGGCACCCGGCACAAGCTGGCCATCGCCCTGTCCCTGCTCTCCCGGCCGCCGGTGTGGCTGCTGGACGAGCCGTTCAACTACCTGGACCCGGCGGCCACCTACAACCTCAAGCAGTTTGTCAGCGAATACGTAAAGGCCGAAGACGCCATCGCCCTGGTGGTCACCCATACCCTCTCCCTGCTCCAGAACTGGGCCGACCAGGTCTACCTGCTCCAGCAGGGACGGATCACGGGAAGCTGGGATGCCGAATCCATGGCCGCCATCCAGCAATCCCCGGATGGCCTGGAAAAGGAACTGGCCCGACTGATGACCGCAAACCAGCGGGGGTAAAATCCTGTAATCTATGGTTGTGTTGGCGACACCGTTCAGGTGCCGGTCATGCTCAAGACACTAGAATCGGTGTCACAGTCCGCATTAGGGAGTAGCTTCATGCAACGGTATCTTTTCCTTGGCCTGGTTTTCCTCGCCCTTTTTCGAGCCGGTCCGGCCCAGTCCGGAGAGATCAACGTACTAACCGACCTGTTGACCCCCTTTCCCCCCGGATGCGTGGCCTTTTCCCTGCCCGAAGAGCCGGCTTCTGCCGACAATACGCTGATCGACGAAGTCATCGACGTCCCGTCCATCAATAGCAGTACCCGGGATGCCGAAGTACGGGTAACCATCTGGCGGGTCGGCTGTGCCGACGAGGGCTACTCGGCGGTAATGCTTCGCCTGGAACAGGTCTTCGGGGACAATGACGTGCTGATCCCGCAGGTCTTTGCCGATGTCGGGTTCCTGGACTACCCGGAAGAACTCCCCTTCCACCAGGCCCAGCTTATCCAGTTTCCTGCCGTGGGCCAGGTAGGCGCTACCGGTGACATCATCAGCGAGGACGGCACCACCTTCATGCTCGGCGTGGACAACCTGGCCATCGACGGGGCCACGGACTTCTTCCCCGAAGACTACAACGATGCCTTCACCCTGGAGCTGTGGTGGGGCGATTTCTCCCCGTCCCAGGTCGCCGAGGTATTTTTCATCGAGGAGTACGTCCCCTCCCTGGACCCGCCGCAGTTTGATGAGCCGGTGCTTCACGGCCGCTTCAACGGCCAGTGGGTCGCCAGCGGGGTTCCCCGGACCGGCCTGGGCCTGCACATTGCAGAAACCCTGTCCGACGAGAACTTCGTATTCGCCGTTTTCTATACCTACCTGGATGGCCAGCCGTTCTGGGTCACGGGTAACACCCTGGCCGGATCCCTGGAGCCGGGCAGGGTGGAAATGGAAGTATTTTCCACCGAAGGCGGAGAGTTCTTCACCTCGCCTGGCCAGCCCGGTGACCAGGACATCGCCGAGATTCCCGTCGGTTCAATAGAAATTCAGCCCCTTGACTGCAACCGGATCCGGATCCACTACGACTTCGGCGAATCCGGCCTGGGCACCGGCAGTATGAACTTCGAGCGATTCATCCGCACCGCCGGCTACGACTGCAACCCCTGGGAATAGGGCTCCACCCCGAA
>SLIZ01000216.1 GCA_007135395.1 Wenzhouxiangellaceae bacterium
CAGCGGCAATATCTTCCATGGGTGCGCCGGTTTCGCTGTGACAGGCCTGGATGATTTCCCGCCAGCTGTCGAGTCCCTCGGCGTCCAGTGCCTCGACTACCCGTTCCTTGAAACGGGCCAGGCGCCGGGCATTGACGTCGGACACCGTCGGAAGGTTCATGGGCTCGATGGTCTGGCGGGTGGCCCGCTCGATGGCGCGCAGCATGTGACGTTCACGATTGGCCACGAACAGGATGGCTTCTCCGGTTCGCCCGGCCCGTCCGGTGCGCCCGATACGGTGAACGTAGGCCTCGGTATCGTAGGGAATATCGTAGTTGACCACGTGACTGATCCGTTCCACGTCCAGCCCGCGGGCAGCCACATCGGTGGCCACGAGAATATCGATCTCGCCCTTTTTGAGCTGATCGACAATGGCTTCCCGGTTCTTCTGGGGAACATCGCCATTGAGCGCCGCCGAGGAAAAGCCCCGGGCACCCAGGCGAAGCGCCAGGTCTTCGGTGGAAACCCGTGTGCGGGCGAACACCAGCATGGCATCAAAGGGTTCGACTTCCAGCATCCGGGTGAGCGCGTCGAGCTTGTGCAGGCCGCTGACCAGCCAGTAACGCTGCCGGATTCCTGCTGCGGTTGCCGTCTTTGATCGAATCGTAATGTGTTCGGGCTTTTCCATGTGACGATTTGCGATGCGCCGGATGGCATCCGGCATGGTTGCCGAAAACAGGGCCACCTGGCAGTCGTCCGGGGCGGTGTCAAGGACCAACTCCACATCGTCGATAAAGCCCATCTGCAACATCTCGTCGGCCTCGTCGAGAACCAGGGTTCTCAGGTGCGTCAGGTCCAGGCTGCCCTTTCGGATATGGTCGATAACCCGACCCGGCGTTCCCACGATCACATCGGACCCCCGGCGAAGGCCGGCCAATTGAGGGCCGTAGGCCTGGCCGCCATAGATGGGCAAAACGTGGAATCCGGTCAGATGAGCTGCGTATCGCTGGAAGGCTTCGGCAACCTGAATGGCCAGTTCCCGGGTGGGCGCAAGTACCAGGGCCGAGGGCTTTTTCCCGGCCGGGTCGATACGGGCGAGAATCGGCAGCGCGAAGGCCGCAGTCTTCCCGGTACCGGTCTGAGCCTGGCCCAGCACATCCTTTCCTGCCAGCAAAGCCGGAATGGTGGCTGCCTGGATGGGCGATGGATTTTCGTATCCAAGCTCCGACAGGACCCGCTCCAGGGTTTCGGGAAGTCCAAGACTGGCAAAATCCGGGGTCGAGGCCTCCCGGGTGTCATCGGTTGGAGGGGGCTGGCTGGAGGACATGAACAAGATCCGGGTCGGGACGAAGGCAGCGACCATGATAGCTGTTCTCGGCAGTTCGTGGGCCCGGCAGCGTGGTTGGCCTCAGGCCTTGCGGACGTTTACACGGACCCGGTCACGATCGCTTTCATGGGAATTGTTCGGGGCGCCCGGGCCTCGATCAAAGGCGTTCCAGCAGTTCATTGATCAGTTCGATCGCTTCGGGGTTTTCCAGGATTCCCACATGGGTGTCGTTGAATCCACGCACGGATGCCGCCTCGCTCTGGGCCTGGGGCACGAGCATGCTGGCAAGGGTGGCAACCCCGTCGGTATCCCTCGAAGCCATATCCGGCCTGCGGTAACTGAACAACAGATGCTTTTCGGTTTCCGGGGGCATGACAATGGTGTTGTCGTCGTCCCGGTCATCGGAAAAAAGCCTGAGGAGAAAGGCACTTCCGGGTGCCATGTCGTACCACACGGGTACAATACCCGGTGAATAGCTGATCCCCAGTTGTGCAGCCGAATGGCCGCCCCAGGGAGCGGATATGGAGATGAATCCAGGAACACTGGCCGGTGAATTGTTCGCATCACGCTTGAGCAGCCAGGAGCGGGCAACGAGCCCGCCCATGCTGTGCGCAACAACGTGCAGTTCGTCGACCGAGTGCTGAATCTCCAGTTCCACCATGATCTGCGCCAAAAGGTCGGAGGCGTGATCCAGGGAGGTTCCCGATGCGTAGTAATAGACCCAGGGCTGAAACCGCTCCCGATCCAGGCTTTCGATGAGCTTTTCGAAAACCCTGGGTGAGCCATTGATGCCGTGCACAAACAGCACGGGAACCCGGTCCGGGTCATAAGAATCCAGAAAATACACCCCGCCCCGGCCTTCCCTGAAAAAGTCTACCGGTCGCCACAGGCTGTCCCTGGCAAGCTCCATGGAAAAGCGTGCGTGATCCAGTGTCGTGGTTTCTCCGAAAGCGGTTACCTGACCCAGGCTCACCAGGTTGTCCAGATCCAGCATCTCTTCCTGTCGTTTCCGGGAGATGGTGATTGCAAGACCGTCAAGACCGTCATCGTCATCGGTAATCACCAGCGACTGACCGTCCATGCGTCCACCCGGCCCACAGTCCAGGGGCCGGCCTTCATTGAGCAGGGCCAGGGACTCGCCAGGGGTGTACTGCAGGTCACCGCTTTCATCCCGGAAACCGAGTACGTGGTACTGGCCGGGAATCAGGGTAAAGATCCAGTGGCCGGAGGATTCGAGCACAAAATGGTCCACCGCATTGATCGATTCCCCATTGGCCGGATCCAGGTCCTGTACAACGACAACAACAAAGGGCCCGTCCTGGTCGGCATCACCGCGGACCTGACCGCTTATGGTGCAGGCCAACTCCATCTCCGAGACATGCTGGCGAATGTCCCGGAGCATGCAACCGTGAAGCACCAATGCTGCTCCGAGTATAACCAGAAGGCCTCGCCTTGCAAGTGACTTCCAGGGATTGGAAAAGAGCGTGCGGGGTGTGCGATGACTGGCCATGGTACTCAAAGGGTATCGACATTTTTGCGCACTTGCCAGTCCAGGGAACAACGGCGCGTTACACTAATCCTCTGTATCCGGACAATTCAGGAAATCATGCGATGTTCCAGCACCCCGATCGCCCATGGCGCTTACCGCTGTTTCTCACAGCCACCGCCCTGGGATTCTTGCTGATGTGCAGTTCAACCCAGGCCCGCCTGGATGAAGAAACCGCCAGCCGGTTTGCCCGCCTTGCACTGGATTGTGTTGAACGGGAATATCCGAACCTGATCCATCACGTGATGGCCAGTGACGACGAGGTGGGCCCGCCTCGCAAGCTTACTCCCTCCTTCTACGGTTGCTTCGACTGGCATTCGGCGGTTCACGGGCACTGGTTGCTGGTTCGACTGGCCCGGAAGTTTCCCGAAACCGAATTCGCCGAGGAAGCCATGGAGCGACTGGGGCGCAATCTGACCGAAAAGCGCTTGCTGGCCGAAGCGGCCTATGTGGCTCACCCGGAACGTACCGGCTTCGAGCGACCCTATGGGCTGGCCTGGCTGCTTCAGCTCGTGGCGGAGCTGGAAGAATGGGAGAACGAGAAGGCCGACCTGTGGCGGCAATGGCTCAAGCCCCTGGAAGCCATTGCAGTTCGCAGGTTGCATGAGTGGATTCCCGACCTGTATTACCCCATTCGCGGCGGCGAGCATGACCAGACGGCCTTTGCCTTCGGGCTGATTCGTGACTATGCGGTCACCGTTGGTGATGATTCCACGGTCGAGCTGATCGACGATGCGGCCCGGCGATTTTATATCGAAGACAGGGACTGCCCGCTGAACTATGAACCTTCCGGCCATGATTTCCTGTCCCCGTGCATCGCCGAGGCCGATTTCATGCGCCGGGTTCTGGAAACATCCGAATTCACCGACTGGCTGGAAGCGTTTCTGCCCGGAATCGGCGAGGAGGACTGGTTTCCGACCGGCCAGGTTACCGACCGGGCCGATGGCAAGCTCTCCCACATCGACGGACTCAACATCAGCCGGGCCTGGATGCTGGAAGGCATCGCCCATGCCCTGCCCTCGGACCATCAATTCCGGCAGCCCTTGCTGGCCTCGGCCGAAGAGCATGCCCGGGCCGGGCTGGCCGGGGTTAGTGACGAGCATTATGCCGGCAGTCACTGGCTGGCAAGTTTTGCCGTCTACCTGGAAAGCCGGCGGGGACTGAAGGATGACTGATGTCCGGGAAGGGGATGCATCGGGTCTGTTGGTGTCCCTTGCCGGCCTTATCGGATTTCTGGGCCTTGCCTTTGCCGCCTCCCTGGGCGGGTTGCTGTTTCCTCCCGGCGAGTGGTATGCCAGCCTCCAGCGACCAGCCTTTGCACCCCCGAACTGGATTTTCGGGCCGGTCTGGACGGTCCTTTATATTCTGATGGGTCTCTCGGCCTGGCTGGTATGGCAGAAAACGGGGCTGCGCAGCCGGGCATTGGGGTGGTGGGGAATCCAGCTGGTACTCAACGCCCTGTGGACGCCGTTGTTTTTCGGCCTGAACTGGATGGGTGTGGCCGCGATCGAGCTTGCTCTGCTCTTGCTGGCCATTGTGCTTTGCATTCGGGAATTCAAAATCCACTCACAGCCGGCAGCCTGGATGATGCTGCCCTATCTGCTCTGGGTCAGCTTTGCCTGGGTCCTCAACATCGCCTTCTGGTACCTCAACCAGGCATGAAACTGCTTCAACTGCTGGCGGCCACGACAACCCTGTCCTTGCCCTGGCGTTTGCCCTGATAAAGGGCGTCATCGGCCAGTTTGACCAGCGTGTCCATACTCATGCCGGGCTTGTATTCGGCTATCCCGAAAGTCAGGCTGAGGTTTACGGTATCGTCGCCGACCCGGGTCGGGGATCCCATCAAGGTCTCGCGCAATTCCAGGGCCAGGCGCTCGGCACCTTCGCTGGATGTTCCCGGCAGAAACAGCAGGAATTCCTCGCCGCCCCATCGGGCCACCCGGTCCTGTTGTCTGACCCGGGACTTGAGTATCCGGGAAAGGTGAATCAGTACCTGGTCGCCGGCATCGTGACCATGCTTGTCGTTGACCGGCTTGAAATTGTCGATATCGGCCATGACCACCGTAAAGGTCTGACCAGTGCGCTGGTTGGACTCCATGGCCATCTCGATTTCCTTCTGGATATCCCGCCGGTTGGAAAGCCCGGTCAGGGGGTCGGTCCTGGCCGCCCGATGCAACTCCTTCGAGGCTGTCGCTCTTAGCCGATAACGGCTGATCAGTACGGCTATCAGGATGACCAGTAAAGCTGCAACCACAAGCCCGACGCGGATCATGAACTGCTGACGCTGGACCTGGAGTTCGGAAACCCTGGCTTCACTGCGAAGCAGCTCGATTTCCTGCTCCCGCTGTTCTGCTCCCAGCCGGGTTCTGAGCTCCTCGACTCGATCCCTTGTTTCTTCGGCGGCGATGGCCTGCTGCAGTTCGGTTATCTCCCGCTGGTGGTCAAGGGCATCCCGGAAGTCTCCCCGGGCCTCTGCAAGTTCCACCCTTCTACTTGCGACTGCCACCGCCAGTCCCAGGTGATAATCTGGCAGCGCTTCCTCGGCCATCAAGATCATTTCTTCGGCTGCATCGAACAGGCCCATTCGAATCAGGGAGCTGGCCATGGTCAGTCGGGAATCGATCTCTCCGAAAACATCGCCGATCGATTTGCGCAACGTCAGGGAGCGCTGGTGGTAGGGCATGGCATCCTGTGGGCGGTCGAGACGATCCAGGGCCGTGCCGACATTGGTGGAAGCATAGGCAATGCCGCGCTGATTACCGAGTTCCTCGAAGATCTCCAGTGCCTGCAGATTGTAATCGCGCAACATCCGGTTCTGCTCTCCGGCACTATCCCGATCTCCTTGCCGTTCATGGACTTCAGCCATTCTCCCTGCGACCGTGCCCAGGTTGATCAGGGTCCCGGCCTCCCCGACTTGGTATTCGGCTTCCCGAAACCCCTCCAGGCCCTTGAGGTGGAATTCCCGGGCTTCTTCCAGATTGCCCATGGAATTGTGCAGATTGCCGATATTGCTGGAGGTCTTGGCGCGTTCGACAATATCTCCGGCCTGCTCACTTGCAGTCATGGAATCCAGGTAATGTTCCAGGGCCTGGTCGTGGCGCTCCAGATCGTTGAGCACCACGCCGGCACCTCGATGAAGAATTGCCCGATAGCGGGGATCGCTGTCTTCCCCCAACAGGCCCAGCCCGGATTCGAACTGCTCCAGGGCTTCGTCGTTCATTCCCAGGATATGAAGGTTCGAGCCCATGGCGGCTTTCAGCATCGCCTCACCAGCCGGGCAGGGCCAGAGCTGCGCCCTCAACCGTTCCAGGGTGCGCTCGGCCTCCCGGACCCCGTCGGCAGGCACGGAATCACGCATTGCGGTGATTTCCAGTGCGCGTGCAGGAATCTCCTCACAGGATAGAGTCTCCCCGGCGGCAAGCATTGGTGACATGCCCAGTACCAGCCCGGTAAGGAGAATTTTCCCAAA
>SLIZ01000023.1 GCA_007135395.1 Wenzhouxiangellaceae bacterium
CATCAGCCAGATTGCCGATGAGCTTCGTGTAGAGATGCTGGTGGAAGGAAGTGTACAAGTCATCGACAAGCGGCTTCGTGTCAACGTCCAGCTTATCGATGCCGCTACCGATGAACACCTGTGGGCAGAAAGCTACGATCGCAGCCTCGATGATGCATTCGCTATCCAGAGCGACATAGTGCAAAATATAGTCATGGGTGTAGGCGCAGCGCTTGGCAGCTCCGAACGAAGAGCGATGGAGCAGGAGCCCACCACCAGCCCGAAAGCCTATCGTCTGTTTCTCCAGGCCCGGGACTACCACCAGCGCCCTGGGTACGACCGTCACAGCTGGGAGATCGCCCAACAGCTTTACGAACAAGCACTGATGCTCGACCCGCAATTCGCACTTGCCCATGTCTGGTTGTCCGAGATCCATGGGTTGATGCACTGGCACCGCCATGATCCATCGACAGAGAGAGTGGAGGAGCAACGCAAATCAGCTGCGGCCGCCATGGAGCTCGCGCCGGAGCTGCCACATGCACGAATGGCAAAGGGCATGTGGCACTACTGGGGAGAAACGAACTGGGAAGCCGCTCTTTCGGAGCTGGAATCGGCCCTGACACAGCTACCCAATGACGCAGGGCTGATCGCGCGTATCGGATACATCCATCGGCGCCTTGGAAACTGGAGTCAGGCACTGACTTCGTTCAAACATGCAGCAGAATTGAATCCCCGTGATGTCAATCTGTTTGTCGACCTCGGTGGCTACACCTATCGCAAAACGCGAAAGTATGCCGAAGCAATTGATTCCTATGATCGTGCACTGGCCCTTGCGCCGGACTTTCATCTGGCCACGGTCTCCCGCGGGTGGGCACAACTGGAATGGCACGGGAAACTGGATGCATTGCGCGAGGCACTGGACCGGGTTCCGGAAAACGCTGATCTTGGCGGTTTGGGCAGCGCTCAATCGCAACGTGCCAAGCTGCTTTTGCTAGAGCGGGATGCCGACCGTCTCCTGGATCATCTCGATACCATTGAAGACGAAATCCTTCAAGCTGGCATCCTGTTCATGCCCAAAGCAATGTATGCAGGCTGGGCGCACCAATTGCGCGGTGACGGGGAAGCGGCCTATTCGGCGTTCTCCGAGGCATTCTATCAACTGGAGGAAATCCCGGAGGAACTGGAAAATGACTGGCGAATCCGCGTATCGCGAGGCCTCGCCCTGGCCGGTCTTGACAGAAAGGAGGAGGCCTTGAGCGAAGCACGCTGGCTCAAGCAGTCATTCGTCTACCGCGAAGATGCACTGATCGGCACCTGGCTGGCCAGGGATCGTGCCTGGATCCTCGCACAGGCCGGTGACATCGAAGCCGCAATTGCTGCAATCGAACCACTACTAGCCAAACCTTCCCTGCTCACTGTCCATACCCTGCACCTTGATCCCCGCTGGGATCCGGTTCGGGACCACCCGCGATTTCAATCGCTTATCGAATCCTATTCCCGTCAGGATTGACTTTGGTCGACTGACCCACCATTTCCGCTACTTGCCCCGAGCCTGGGGTCGATCGATACGGGCATCCTCGATAATGATCCTTACCGGATACAGGCTGACTCAATCTGCAATCCGGTAGACTATGGCCATGGCCCTGATCCTGATACCAATGCCGAGATGGAATTGAACCGGGGATTCCGGCTGGACCATTGGCGGGTCCAGCCCGACGAGAGTCGGGTCACTGGCCCCGCGCGCGATGGCGGTGCTGGTCTACCTGGCCGGACAGGCCGACCGCGCCGGACAAGCCGATGATTGCCATCCTGCCATTCGAGGCGTTCGGTGCCGAAACGGCCCTGCCGCTGGTGGATGGGCTGCACCACGACCTGCTGACCCGAATGTCGAACATCGAGCAGCTTCGGGTTATTTCCCGAACCTCGGTATTGCGCTATCGCGACACCATCCAGCCGATCCCCGAGATCGCCGTCGAGCTGGGCGCAGACTGGATCCTGGAAGGGGCGGTCCAGCAGGCCGGCGATGAGATCCAGCTCAACGCCCAGTTGATCGATGCCGGCACCGACAGCCATATCTGGGCAAAAACCTATCGACGTGCATTGAGCGCGGAGAACCTGCTCGCAATTCAACATGAGATTGCCGATTCCCTCAAGGCACGCCTGACGCCACGCATATTGAAACTGCGCCAACCGATGACCTGGAATCCTACACGCTGTACGTACAAGGCCGAACCTATCTGGATACCCGTACCGAATCCGGCATGACCCAGGCGACAGTATTTTTCCGCGATGCCCTGCAACGAGAACCGTAATACGCATTGGCCTGGGTGGGCCTGGCCGGCACTGGCCATGCACTATTTCCAGGACAGTCTGCTGGCAGCACTGGCTTCCCTGGACGAGTTTGAATCGGCCTGTTCCGATACGCGCAGTGCGTACGGGCTGTAGCCGGAAGCCACTCTATAGAAAAGGCCGGCAAGATTCGCCGGCCTTGTGGAGACCGATTGAACGCATCGAATCAATCGCTTAAATGGCTCAAGTCGTCAACACGCCGGTAAATCAAGCTCCAGTATTCGTCGACGGACTGACCGAACTCGGCGCGAATCTGATTGGCCTCCTCCTCGCCGCGCAGGTTTTCATACGTCTCCCAAACATCGCTTTCGTCATCATCCATCGCAGCCATGTCATCAAACTGGGCGGTCACGAAATAGTCCGGCGCATCACGGCCGCCTATGACGTTGTACCATTCCCCCGGAGTAAAGTTCTCCGCCTCACCAAGCACACTTGTGATATTGCTTATGATCCGGTTGAACTCCCGGTCATTGCTGACCTTGAAATAATGTACCGCCACTACGCTGTAGTCATCGGCCGACGCACTGATTTCCGGCATATGACGGGCGATGCTCCTGGTGGTACCCGAAAGGTATGGGATGACCTTTTCATCCGCCACATCCTGGCAGGCTTCCCCACCCGGATCGTCGGTGTCCATGGCAGCCCAGTTTTCCATAGGAATCGTAACGATATAGTTGATTCCTTCCCCCTGGAGACGGCGCCAAACGCTCCAGTTGGCTTCACCTTCATTTTCCAGGTAGCAGTCCTTCCATTCAGCCACCCCATCCCGAAAATGCCGATTATGACCCGTCTTGACATTGTACTCCGTCATGGTTAGCAAGAAGCCCGATTCCTCCTCTGCGTGTGCATGTGTAGTCATCACACCGGCTATAAGCAGTACCGATGCTGCGGTTGCCACAATAAGAGTTTGCTGTTTCATGAGATTGTCCTGACCATATAGGCGGTAGCGATGGCTCCCGGCAATACGGCCCAACGCCGCACACTCCGGCCATCCTCATGTGATGCATATCACATTTAATGCCTGGTTTCAAGATTATTTCGATCAGAATTTGAGATTCCACCAATAACTATATATTACAAGACTTGACCCCATTCATTGTTCGAAGCGGTCATGGAACAGGCTGTCGGGGTCATTGGTGCCGATGGTGATATTGTCGAAACCGATCTGGTCGATCGTACCGCTGAAGTCCACGGAGTGTGCCACGCCCGTGAACTCCATACCAATTGGCTGCCAGTTGTCCCAGAGATAGGGCGTTTCCCCGGTTGTCGGGGTCACAGGCAGATGTATGGTGGCCAGGACGTTGCCGCTGCCATCAAGGCCGTCGTAAACAACAACTTCCCCCGGAAACTCGGCAGCAGAGTAGAAAAAGGAAAAACCGACCTCGAACCCGGCGGGAACATTCAGGGTTGCCGCAGTGCCGGTGATGAAGCTCATGGTGGTATCCCCGGACGGGTTGTTGGCAAAGTCACCGCCCCCTCCCGCCTCCTGGCTGATCACGGCCAGCGCATTGTCCGAGAAGGTGATGCCGTAATCCGGGCCTGGACCACTTCCTTCACTTCCAAGGCCACCGGCGTAGAAGCTCTGGATTTCCTCGAGATGGTCCAGGCCCTCGAAGGTCAGCGGGGGCCAGGCGGAGGATAAAGATTGGGGTATGTGGCGGTCTGCCCCGGGCTCACGAACCGGAGTGTCGAAGGCTGCTGGGGAAGCCATCCCGGCTTGCAGGGCACAGGTAAAGCTGTGATTGCAGTCCGGGCTCGCTATTGACTGAGACGAAAAGCTGATGGACAGCAGGGCCGCGACAGCCAAGCCACTCGAAATCGATGCACTCATGTTTTCGCTCCTTGTATCTGAACCCGGCGAGTCGGTACCGGCAACCATCACGGACTTGCCGGGTACCGAAAACCGGGTTGGTTCCAGGTTGACCGTCGAATGCGTGAAGTAACGTCGCGCATCCACCGAACGTCTCTTGGAACCGTACGTGGAATTCTGAAAAACCCGCCATGCGAGAGCACGATACGAGTGACTTGCGAAGTTGGAGAATTTTCCGCGGGGAGCGGCTGTCTCATGCAGTGCAGGATTCGAAAATCAACCGTAACCGGAATCAGGTTCACTGACCTCGTCGCTACGGGAGTGGCGGCGCAGCCAGTCGGCCAGTTGGTCTTCTTCGAGCTCGCCGGCGGCCAGGGCCAGGAAAACCGGGTAGAGTTCCGGGTCGTCCGGCAACAGTACGTACCCGTTGAGCTCAAGAAACACTTCACATATCACGGCGCCCGTACGCTTGTTGCCATCAACAAACGGATGATTGCGGGCAATGCCGTAGGCATAGGAGGCTGCAAGCGCAGGCACCTCCACATCGGCGCCACCATAAGCAAACAAATGCTGTGGACGCGCCAATGCCGACTCAAGCAGACCTTCATTGCGCACACCATCGCCACCACCATGCTCCGCAATCTGACGCTGGTGAATGGCTTCGACCAGTTCAACGGCATTCCAGACGGGGTCGACCACGGTCATTGGGCAAGCCTCCTCAGAAGTGCCCTGCGCTTACGCATGACCTTTTCCGCCACCTCCATCTGCCGGGCGAATTCCGGGTCGTAGGCTGTCAGCTTGATGCCGTCGGGGGTTTCCAGCACCATCAGCTCATCGCCCTTTCCCACGCGGAGTTTTTCCAGCAGATCCTTCGGCAGGACCACGCCGGTAGAGTTGCCAATGGCGGTCAGTTTCAGCTTTCGGGTCATGGTGGTCACATCAGTCTCGAGCAGGCGGCCATTATAACATTCGTTATAACACCGGTCCAGCAAGCAAATGCCCTATACTGCGACCACGATATGATCGACACCCTCATCTTCACCGCCGCCGTCTTCAACATCGCCTTCGGCGTTTTTCACCTGCTGTTCTGGCGCCTGTTTGACTGGAAAACCGACCTGTCACGCCTGCGCCCGGTCAACCAGGCCATCGTCCCTGTCCTCAACCTGGCCCTGACCTTCCTGTTCCTGCTGGTCGGCACCATCATGATCATAGAGCCACCGATACCCACCCTGCTGGCCGGAATGGCAGTCTTCTGGCTGTTCCGCACGGTATTGCAGCCGGTCTACTTCGGCCTGCGTCACCCGGCTTCAATACTCATTACCCTGGTGTTCGTGCTCGGCGCCATCGTCCACGGCATCGCCTGGTTCGGTCAATCATGAATCGCTGGATCGCCCTGCTGCGCGGCATCAATGTCGGCGGTCACAACAAGATCCAGATGGGTGAACTGCGCAACCTGTGTTCCGACATGGGGTGGCAGGATGTGGCCACCTGCATCCAGAGCGGCAACGTTTTGTTTGGCGCTGACAGCTCCATGGCGGAACTGGAACAGGAGCTGGCCGGGGCCATCGCCAGCCATTTCGGCCACCGCATCCAGGCCATCGTACGCCCGTCCGCCGCGTGGCCGCTATACGTTCGGCTCAACCCGTTTCCCGAAGCCTCCCAGTCCGAACCCGACCGGGTCATGCTCGCCCTGGCCAAGAAGAAACTCGCAGCCGATGCGGCAGACAAGCTCAACGAGTTCGCCGCCGGTGGTGAAACCGTCGCCCAGCTCACCGACACCCTGTGGATCCACTACGCCAACGGCTCGGCACGCTCCAAACTCACCCCCACCCTCCTCGACCGCCTGGCCGGCTCCCCGGTAACCACCCGGAACTGGAGTACCGTGCTGAAGATTAATGAGATGGTTGGGGGGAAAGGCTAAGGGCACAGGTTTCCGGGTTCCGGGTTCCGAACAAAACGACAAAGCACTCTCCAGCAGAGCCGCCAAGGCGAAAAGAAGCAAAACGAACAAACGAAGAAACGAAAACCAACAAACCAGTATGTCGCGCAGAGACGCGGGGGCGCGGGGGAAGACGGACAAAAGGCTAAGGGGC
>SLIZ01000198.1 GCA_007135395.1 Wenzhouxiangellaceae bacterium
CCTTTCTTGTTATGGCTTCGCCTGTGGCGGAGTCGAACACCACCTTCCCGGGGTCCAGATCGAGTCGGGGTACACTAGAACTCGCACTGGGACAGAACGCCTCGCTCTACCAGTCGTTCAATCAGGCGACGGGTATCGTCAGCCATGGCGGGGGCGGGCAGAGCCAGAATGAGCATGGCCAGGATGGTGATCCACGCAGCCGACTGGATCGTCTGTCGGATTTTCATGATTGTGTTCCCTGTAAATGAATGATTTTTTGTGATCGGGCCCTGATCCCTGCCTACCAGGGGAGCGAGTCGCTCCGGGCAGGGACTGGTCTGGTGCGGGACGGGCCGATTCTTCAAACGAAAACTTAACGAGGGGGCGTTACAGGGGCGTTGCAGGAGGATGGCAGTTTCGTTTCAGCGACTCGAACGCCTTCTTTTCTGCCTGGCTACCAGGTGGATGTACCGACAGGCCGCTTGCCGACCGCTATACTGGCCGCCCCGGATGCCGGCCAGGGGGCCGGGTCCTTGAGTGGAAACTGGAGAAGGTATGGCGCTTTGGATCGCGGCCCTGCTCGGGGTCGTACAGGGTATTTTCATGTTCCTGCCGGTCAGTTCCACGGCCCACCTGGTGCTTACCCAGCACTTTCTGATTGGCCAGGGCCACGATATTCCGGCACCGGAAAGCGCCGAGATGATCCTGTTCGACCTGGTCGTTCATGTAGGCACCCTGGTTTCCATCGTCCTGGTTTTCTGGCCCAGCCTTTCCAAGGTCACCTGGAGAATCGGCCAGGATGCCTGGAAGTGGGCCGGTGACGGTGGAAGAATCCGGTCGGAGTTGCTGTATCTTCGGCTGGCCCTTTTGTGCGCGGTTTCGGTACTGGCGACCGCCGTTATCGGGTTTACCCTCAAGGCCGGATTCGAGCGGATATTTGCTGCTCCACTGGCAGTGGCAGGCACCCTGACTTTGACCGGGATCCTGCTGTGGTGGACCGATGGTCTGCGTCCGAGGCCCAGGGGCCTTCGCCAGATCACGCCGAAAACCGCCTTGATCATCGGTGTGGCCCAGGGGTTTGCGCTGATCCCGGGATTGAGCCGGAGCGGGATGACCATCACTTTTGCCCTGTTTGCCGGCCTCAAGCGCCGGTGGGCGGCTGAATACAGCTTCTTTCTGGCTATCCCCACCATTCTGGCAGCCACCGGGGTCCAGTTTCTGGAGGTCTCCGGGAGCGTGGGATTGCGGGATTTGGACTGGGCGGCACTGGTGACCGGATTCCTGGTCGCAGCTGCAGTGGGGGTGATCTCCCTGAAGCTGGTCCTGTTCTTTCTCTACCGGGCCCGGCTCAAGGTCTTTTCCTTCTACCTTTGGATACTGGCAGCGGTGGTTCTAGCGGGATTCCTGGAACCGACACACGTTTGAAACCGGGCTTCCCCAAGCTGTCTGGCATGGTCGGTTTCCTACAAGCTGGCAAGCCGTTTTCCTACAAGTCGGCGAGCTGTTTTCCTACAGATCATCGGGACGATTTGCCATGGCTGGAGTGGCCGTAAAGTGAGATCCTTATCACATAACCAGCGCCATCAGCAGAGAGAGTTCTCACCATGCCAGTTCAAATTCACTTGGCCAATCCCGTTTCGCCCGGGTGTCTGCGCCAGACAAGGCTGTTACTGAGCCGGTTGGGGTTGTCGAAGTCCGACCGGGACGAGATCCGGTTTGCAAGGGAGGGCGGGGTCTGCATCCAGATCGATCAGGCAGTCACGGCTTCCCAGGAACTGGTGCTTCGCAATCAGCTTCCCGACAAGGCCTGCTTGCAACGTACGGATTCACAGGATCTGGATCTGCAAGTCCGGGCCCGGGACTTTGGTCCGGTTTGCGTCCAGATTGCCGATGTTCTCGAGGCCCACGGACTTGCACCGGGCGGGTGGAGTCGAAGGAAGACCGGCGACGAGTACTGGTGCTACGAAATGCATTTGAAGCTTTCGGGGGCGCCCGATGCGCTCAGGGACGATCTACGCGCGTTGTTTTCCGACCGCCTGGATGTGCGGGTCGAGGGGCTGGATTAGTCCCTTCAGGCAGCCCGGTAAACTGGCGCACTAGCGATGCAAGTCGGTTGCCCGCCGACGACTCCGGTCCCGGCTCAGATCCGTTGCCCGGCGTCCTTCATGGGCCCGGGAGATTCTTGATTCCGGTTCCTTGCCATCTCGTTCGGACCGATGCCCCTGGTGTTCCCGGCGGGACTCTTCACCGCCATAACGGGGGTAGGGGAATGGATGGTAAACGGTGCCGTGCTGGATGACGGGGGTCGGTTGCGCAGGTTGCGTATCTTCCCGGCTTTTGGCAGCCGCCCGGGTCCTTGCTTCGCGCAAGCGCGCCTGTTCGGTCCGGCGAGCCTCCATCCAGGCCCGGTTGGAGGCCGCGATTTCATCCAGGCCCTCCGGTGTCGGGATGACACTGAGGTTGCCGGTCAGCGAAAGTGGTTGGGCGTCGGCATCACAGGGCTGGTCGGAAAAGACGGTTACCTGGTCTTCCACGCACCGGTAGATATCACCGGAGGTCGCCGGAAGGGCGAACAGCATCAGTGCAATGGCAGTTGCGATTCGTTTGAACATGTCCTGGAATCCCGGATGTCCTCGACTACATTGTAAGACATCGGTGGTGGCGAAAAGTATCGCCGGCTTTCCGGACGGGTCAACGCCGCCCGGTCTGTCAGCTACTTGCCGTCCGGGCGGTGAAACATCCGGAGCAGCCGTCCGCCCAGGGTATCGGCGTTGACCACGATGATGAATACCTTTCGCAGGACGCCCTCGGGACAGCCAAGGGGCTTGACTCCGTGCCAGGAATCTCCGCGGCGCTGAAACAGGAAGGAACGGTTACCCATTGCATTGGCCGCCCAGGACCGGTCGAAGTCGTCGAAGTCCGGTGCACTGCTGCGCCGGAACCGGCCGCCGTCGTCAAGCACCAGTGTCTCGCCGCCCCAGGAGGGGTCCCAGTCGTCTTCGGTATTGAAGTAGAAAATATGCGAGCCGATCTTGCGTCTTGCATCGCAATGGGGCGAAACCGAACACCCGCGGGGGGTAAAGTGCCAGTGGTAGGTCAGTCGAAACCTGCGGGTGTCGAAAAGCCGGGCAAGAAAATCCTGGTAAACGGGACCGTTGAGCTCGGAAATCAACTGGTGCCAGGCAGGATGGACCGGCAGGTCCGGCGCATATTCCAGGGAGTAGCGGTCGTGGGGCTGCTGGCCGTGGGCGCGTTTGCGCCCGAAGCTGGGTTTCATGACCTCCAGCGGGGGCATGTTGGCCCTGAGCAGATCAAAGGCCTGCCCGGTCAGCACACCTTCCGGATTAAGCCAGGGATAGGGCCGGGTCTCCCGGAACGTGCTGGTTGGAATGGCGGCCAGGCGTTGGGCATCGAGCAGTTCAGCGGTTTGAGACATTGCGGGTGTCCTTGGTGGCACGGTCCTGGGTTTTGGCCTCCCGGGTCCTGCCCGGGCCGGGCTGATTGGCTTCTGCCGGTGCGGCCAGGCCCAGTTCATTTTCGACGAAATCGGCCACTTCCTCCAGTATGCCTGCCGGTCCGGGATTGTCGGGGGGTGGAGATTCTCCGAGCGTGGCAAGGCCTGCCGAGACCAGTTCCCGGTGTAGCCGGTCGATGTCCCGGGAAGGGAGGATCCAGCCCCTTTCCAGCGCTCTGGCACACAGGTAGGTCAGCCCCTGCTGGGGGCGAATGCTGCCCCGGCGATTGATGACCGGTTCAAGCGCCCGGGCGGCGACCCGGTCGGAGAATTTTCGCCAGGGGCCCGGTCGCCGCCGTTGGACCGGCCAGATGACGGTGGGTCGGGCGGACTGGATGGCATCGGCAAGCATGGACTCACTTTCGCCGGTCACCACCAGAATTTCCGAATGCTGCAGGGCCAGCGCATAGGGATTGGCCGGATCCTCGGCCTGCCACTTGTAAACACGGGCTTCGGATCCGAAGGCCCCGGCCAGGGAGGCATTCAATGGCGCACTGCGGCGACTGCCGACAACGAGCAGAAGCGCATTGCTGTCTTTTGCCAGCTGCCGGCTGAATTCTCCGAGCCGGGCAAGCTGCTGCCGGTCCAGTACATGGGAGCGGGAGCTGCCACCAAGAAGCACCGCAATCCTGGCCGGTGCATCCAGCCAGTCCCGGAAGGATTCCAGGGCCTGGTCGGTTGGATCCGGGGCCACCCCGGCGTTGGGGGGCAGCAGGGTTTCGAGCCGGGCAGGGTGGGGAGGCAAGCCGAAGTGCCGGCAGCCAACCACGACCTGACCGGAGTCCGGCTGCCCGGCCTTGCGACCGAGCAGCACCAGCCGGATGTCCCGTCCGGCCGTCTGACGGATCCAGCGTGCCGCCCGGGTCGGCAGCCAGCCGGCTGCCACGATGACCGCTGCGTTGTCGAGTGCGGTGGCTGGTGCGGGCAGCCGAAGCAACGATCGGGCCAGGTAGCCGACTGGACCGATTTTCAACCGTGTCCGGTGAATCTCCCGGCCGGTGCGCCTTGCCAGTTCCCCGGCCACGGCCAGGGCCTGGTGGTTGTGGCCGGGTTTGTCTCGGGTCAGGACGCGAATCGGTCCGTCCGGACAGGGCCCCCCGTAAAACTCCCGACGCCGGAATCCGCGCTGGCGGATCAAACGCCAGCGGGTTTCCGGATGGCTGGCCTGGGCCTGGCGAAAGTGCTGGAGCCAGAACCATTCGCTGCGGGTGTAACGGGGACGGGTCGATCGCAGCGGTTCGTTCACCACCACTTCCAGATGCCCGGTTGAATGAAACAGCCGGTCGATCACCCAGGGCAGGTCACCATCCGGGATGTATTCCAGTACCCGGTGCAGACTGATTCGCTGGCGTAGCCGTTTGGGCGCTCGAGTGCCCAGAAGCTCCTGCAACTCCGGACCTTCCGGACGGGAAGAAAGGGCCAGCGCCACATCCGGCCACTGGCTGGTCGGGCGGGTGGCCGAAACCGGCATGAATCCGGCCTTGCGCGCTTCGACTTCCAGATCGAACCAAAGCGAGCCGGTCGGGTTTTCAAAGTAGACGAATTGCTCCGGAAACGGTCGCCAGGGCTGGGTATGCAGCGTGGTGAAATGCACCAGGTGGCTCTTGCCGGGCTCGTACTCCTTGTCCCGGGCATTCCAGCCGGGTTCCAGTTCTCCCCACAGCTTCGCCTTTCGGGCCCGGGCTTCAAGGCTCTTGCGGTTTTCCGAATAGATCCGTTTTTCCGACCAGGTCTCGGCCATGGCCTGGCAATCGATGAGCATGACCGAGGTATCCCGGTCGTTGATGGAAAGAAATCCGGCAGAACCCATCTCCCGGTCAAACAGGTTGGCCGGGTCGGTCAGGTAGACCTGGTCGGCATCGTTGTAGATCGCCCGGCCGGCGAATTCGCAGAACCGGGGGATGGCAAACCGGTAATTGGTAAAGCCGGTCAGCCAGAAGCGACGGCTGAATCCGCGCAGTTCCTTGAGCAGATAGATCTCGTAGATGCGGGATGGGTCCCGGTGCTTTTCCACCGACCAGAGAAAGACCTTTTCGGCCCGAAACTGGGCCCGTTCGGAGCCCAGGAAGATTCGCACCGGTGGTTTGTCCGATGGTGTGTGGCCGGGCTTGACGCCCAGCAGGATTCGTTCGGGGCGATCACGATGGGCCGGAGCCCGGTTCGGGTCCAGTGACGGTACCAGGCCGCGAAGAATCCTTTGAGTTACCAGTGCCATTGACTTGCTCGATCCTGATTGTTCATTTCAGCCCCTGGACCATCGGCGGTGGTGCCAGGTCCAGAGCTCCGGGTGATTGCGGATCTGCTCGGCCGTCATGTCGGCCAGTTGCTGAACATCCCGGTTGTCCCGTTCCGCTCCGGGCTCCCGCTCGGGCAGGAATTCCGGTTCGGACAGCTTCAGGCTCCAGACCGGGTCGGCTCCGGTTACGGCGGCCGGGATCACCGGCACGCTGCACCTTCGTGCCAGCACCGCCGGCCCGGCGGGCACATGCATGGTCCTGCCCAGAAATTCTACCGCCATGCCGCCCTGCTTGCTGCCTTGATCCATCAGGATATAAAGCAGATAGCCCTTGCGCAGGACCCGGATCATTTCCTTCAGCCCGGCAGTGCCGCTGGCTGCATCCAGCGCCCGGATGCCATAGCGTCCCAGTCCTTTCCGGAAAAACCCGGGGGGGATCTTGCGTGACTCCCGGATGGCCACGGCCACCGGGTAGCCCTCCACGGCA
>SLIZ01000137.1 GCA_007135395.1 Wenzhouxiangellaceae bacterium
ATGACCTGGCCGCCCTGAGGATCCTCGTCCACGGCCGGGCCGAGGATGCATCCCGGGCACTGGAGCACTTTGAATCCCGCTGGCAGGACAATCCGCTGGTCATGGACAAGTGGTTTGCCGTTCAGGCCACCGTTCCGTCCCCGGAGGTCCTGGATAGGGTGAAGGGCCTGACGGACCATCCGAAATTCTCGCTGCGAAACCCCAACAAGGTCCGGTCCCTGATCGGCACCTTTGCCGTGCACAATCCGGTAGCTTTCCACCGTCCCGACGGCGCCGGCTACGAATTCGTGGCCGAGACCATCCTGGAACTCGACGACCTCAACCCCCAGATCGCCGCCCGCATGGTCGCCGCCTTCAACCGCTGGCGCCGCTACCCGGAAGCCGAACAGACCCGCATGAAAGCAGCCCTGCAGCGCATCGCCGACAAGAAGGGCCTGTCACCGGATGTAGAAGAAATCGTCTCGGCGGCGTTGAAAGCGTGATGGAAAATGGTTTTGTTGGTTCGTTGGTATTCTGGTTTTTTGGTTAAAACCGAAAGCCGTAGCCGTTGGTGGACTGTCGTTTCGTCGCTTTGTCCGGAAACCTGAAACCTGGAGTTACCCCCTCCCCAACCCCTCCATCTTCTCAATCTGCTCCTCCAACCGCTCCACAGTCTTGTGATGTTCAGCCAGGCGCTGGCGTTCTTTTTCCACGACTTCGGCCGGGGCGTTTTCGACGAAGCGGGTGTTTTCCAGTTTGCCCTTGCTTGATTGCAGTCCCTTGCGCTCTCGATCGAGCTGCTTTTGCAGGCGGGCCAGTTCTTCGGCCACGTCCACCAGGCCGGCCAGGGGGATGAGCAGTTTCAGGTTGCCGGCCATGGCAACGGCGCAGTCATCGCCGGTGGTCTCCGGGCCGGCTTCGGTAATGCTTTCGACTCGGGCCAGGCGCCGGATCAGGGGGGCGAAGTGTTCGAGCCGGCGCCGGTCGGACTCCTCGGCGGACTGGACCATCACCGGCAGGTGCTTGCCCGGGGCCATGTTGAGTTCGGTGCGGGCCGAGCGAATGGCCTGGATGACGGTTCGAAGCCATTCAACCTCCGCCTCGGCTTCCGGGTCTGCCTGGCCGGCTTCCGGCCACTCGGCGTTGATCAGGGCCTGGCCGCTGACCCCGGCGGGAACCTTGACCTTGTGCCAGATTTCTTCGGTTACGAAGGGAATGAAAGGGTGCAGCAGGCGCAGGATGGCATCCAGGGTCTCGGCCAGGGTCCGCCGGGTGGCCAGGGCGGTGGCCGGGTCGGCGCCTTCTTCCAGGGCCGGCTTGGACAGCTCCAGATACCAGTCGCAGAACTCGTGCCAGACGAAGTCGTAGACGGTACTGGCGGCCAGGTCGAATCGGTAGGCGGCCAGGTGGGCATTGACCGCTGCCGTGACCGCCGAGGTTCTCGAGCGAATCCACCGGGCGGGCAGATCCATGGCTTCCGGGTCGGCCGGTTCGAGGGCTTGTTCGCCGGTGTTCATCAGCACGAAACGGCTGGCATTCCAGAGCTTGTTGATGAAGTTGCGATACCCCTCGCAGCGGGAAAGGTCAAACTTGATGTCCCGACCCGGCGTGGCCAGGGCGGCGAAGGTGAAGCGCAGGGCATCGGCACCTACCGGCTGAATTCCGTCGGGAAACTCCTTCCGGGTAGCCTTTTCGATCTTGCTGGCCATTTTCGGCCGCATCAGTCCGCGGGTACGCTTTTCCACCAGGGCATCGGTTTCGATGCCGTCAATGAGATCGATGGGGTCGAGGATGTTGCCCTTGGACTTCGACATCTTCTGGCCTTCCCGGTCCCGGACCAGCCCGTGGATGTAGACCTGCCGGAAGGGGACCTGGCCGGTGAATTTTTCGGTCATCATGATCATCCGGGCGACCCAGAAGAAGATGATGTCAAAGCCGGTGACCAGCACCGAGGTGGGCAGCCAGGTGTTGCAGCCCCTCTGGTCCATCCGGTCAGGGTCCGGCCAGCCCAGGGTGGAATGACTCCACAGCGCCGAGGAAAACCAGGTCTCGAGCACGTCTTCGTCCTGAACAAGGGGTACATCGGCGCCCAGCCCGGACCGTTCGCGGGCTTCCGCCTCATCCCGGCCCACGTGGATATTGCCCTCCGGGTCGTACCAGGCGGGAATCCGGTGGCCCCACCACAGTTGCCGGCTGATGCACCAGTCCTGGATATTCTTCATCCAGTGCCGGTAGGTATTGATCCAGTTGCCCGGGACAAACTCGACTTCGCCGGACTCGACCAGTTCCAGGCCCCGGCGGCCGAGTTGGTCCATGCGCACGAACCACTGGTCGGTCAGCCAGGGCTCGATGATCTCCCCGGACCGATCCCCCCGGGGCACCATCAGCTTGTGGGGCGCTTCAGAGACCAGCAGGCCGGCAGCATCCAGGTCGGCCAGGATCCTCTTCCGGGCCTCGAACCGGTCCAGGCCCTGATAGTCTGCCGGTGCATTGTCGTTGACAGTCGCCCGGGCGGTGAAGACGTTGATCGGTTCCAGCCCCTGGCGGCGGCCGACTTCCCAGTCGTTGAAATCATGGGCCGGAGTGATCTTTACACAACCGGTCCCGAATTCCGGGTCCACGTAGTCGTCGGCCACCACTGGAATCTCCCGGCCGGTCAGGGGCAGGGTGACTTGCCGACCCACCAGGTGGGCAAACCGTTCGTCTTCCGGGTGCACGGCCACGCAGACATCGCCCAGCATGGTTTCCGGGCGGGTCGTGGCCACTTCCAGGTGGCCGCTGCCATCGACCAGCGGGTAGCGCATGGTCCACAGCTTGCCCTGCTCCTCGGAATTGACCACTTCCAGGTCGGAGATGGCGGTTTCCAGAACCGGGTCCCAGTTGACCAGGCGGGGGCCGCGGTAGATCAGGCCCTCCTCGTGCAGGCGGACAAAGGTCTCGATGACCGCTTCGGCCAGCTCCGGGTCCATGGTGAAGCGCTCCCGGGACCAGTCTCCGGAAGTGCCCAGCCGGCGCATCTGGCGGGTAATGCCGGAGCCGGATTCTTCCTTCCATTTCCAGACCCGCTCGACGAATGCCTCCCGGCCCAGGTCGTCGCGTCTTGTGCCCTCGGCTTCGAGTTGCCGGGAAACCACCATTTCCGTGGCGATGCCGGCATGGTCGGTGCCCATCTGCCACAGCGTGTTGAACCCGCGCATGCGGTGATGGCGGACCAGGCAGTCGATCAGGGTGTGCTGAAATGCGTGGCCCATGTGCAGCGTGCCGGTCACATTGGGCGGCGGAAGCATGATGCAGTAGGGCTTGCCCTGGCCGGAAGGGGCAAAGCAGCCGTTTTCTTCCCAGAATTCGTACCAGCGCGATTCCAGGCTTTCAGGGGCGTAGTTCTTTTCCATGGATTGTCGGTTTTTTGGTTCCGGTGGATCGGCGATTAAACTAGAGTCGGTGATGGGACGGTTCGATGCCGGCAGCCTTCCAGGCCCGGAAGCGATCCCGGGCCGGTGCCCGGTCGGCCTCGTCGCTGTCGACGACTTCCAGCACCCGGTCGAATGTCCCTTCCGGGGGCCGGGAAGTGCGATGGAGGTGAATGAGGACTTCACAGGTCTCGGGCAGATCAGCTTTCAGTTGTATGGGGGCCGGGCTGGATTCTTCTGCCCGTTCGTGGGGCAAGAATCGTCCGTCGGGTTTTTCCCACAAGCTGGCATCCAGGGTATCGAGCAACTCCGGTGGCCCGGTAATGACGATGTTCCGGTGGGTCGGCCAGGCCCGGGCGACCAGCAGGCAGACCACGTCGGTGATCGAGCGCTTGTCCAGCAGGTAGAAATCCACCTGCACGGGTTCAGCCTGCCCGGTCCATCAGCCACTGGGTCAGCATGGTCACCGGGCGACCGCTGGCCCCGTCCTTGCCCGAACCCCACTTCCAGGCCGACCCGGCAATATCTACATGGGCCCAGCGCTGGTTCTTGCCGAAGCGGCTGAGGAAGCAGCCGGCGGTAATCGAGCCGGCGGGTACCCCGCCGATATTCTTCATGTCGGCAAAGGGGGTGTCGATCTGTTCCTGGTAGTCGTCCCACAACGGCAGGCGCCAGGCCCGGTCGGCACTGGAGGTACCGGCGGAAAGCAGTTCCTCGGCCAGGTCGTCATGGGGCGTCATGACCGCGCTGGCATGGTGGCCCAGGGCGACAACGCATGCCCCGGTCAGGGTGGCGATATCGACGGTGGCCTGGCTGTTGAGCCGTTCCGACCAGGTCAGGGCATCGGCCAGCACCATCCGGCCCTCCGCATCGGTGTTGAGCACTTCGATGGTCTGGCCGGACATGGAGGTAATCACGTCTCCGGGACGGTAGGCCTTGCCATCGGGCATGTTTTCCACAGCCGCCACCACGCAGCTGACGTTGAGCTTCAATCCCATGCGTGCAACGGCTTCGATCACGCCGATGGCCGTGGCCGCCCCGCACATGTCGTATTTCATTTCCTCCATGCCTTCCCGGGGCTTGATGGAGATGCCTCCGGTATCAAAGGTGATGCCCTTGCCGACCAGCACGTAGGGGGCTTCATCGGTGCTGGCAGCACCCTTCCAGTGCAGTACCACCAGGCGGGAGGGATTCTCGCTGCCAAGCCCCACTGCAAGCAGTGCGCCCATGCCGAGTTTTTCCATGGCCGGTTCATCAAGGATTTCCACTTCCAGCCCGTCAATCTCACCGGCCAGCTTTTCCGCCGTTTCGGCCACGTACAGGGGATTGCAGATATTCGGAGGGAGATCACCCAGGTGGCGGCACTGGCCAATGCCGGCGGCCAGGGCGGCTGACTGTTCAAGGACTTTCTCGTCGGCCAGGGCCTCGGGAAAGCTGACGGTCTCCGTGGCGGGCATGGCATCGTCGGCCGGCTTCTTGGTTTCCGTGTACAGGTAGTCGCCGTGGGCAAGCCCCAGTGCGGCCTGGCGGGTGGCCCAGGTCGGGTCCCCGTCGGCCAACGGAAGCGCCGACAACAGACAGTGGGCGCTGGTTGCCCGGGAATCCCGCAGGGCCTTTCCGGCTGAAAGAGCCACCTTGTTGAACGCCACCCGGTTGAATTTTTTCCGCTCACCGGCTCCGCAAAGCAGCAAGCGTTTTGCAGCAATGCCGTCGGGGGCCGGGATCATGAGGGACTTGCCGGGTTTGACTGGCAGGTCTCCGGAATCCTTCAGGCGCTTCAAAAGGCCACCGGTGGCCTGGTCGGCCTGGGCTGCCTCGGTGATGAAGTCGGCATCGCTGAAAAAGCCCAGAATCAGGCAGCCGGTTTCCAGGTCCGTCAGTGAGGTTCCCGTACGTGTAAAATTCATGCAGTTATCCCATGTAAGGTCTGGTTGATCGAATTCGTCGAAATTTCCGTCAAGCCGACCATTCTAACCATCTTTGCCGCCATGTCACGGAGTCCCTTGAATTGATCAGGCCAGGTTCAATCCATGCACAGGCGCCCAGGGGGGCATGGGACCCGTGAAGGTGCTCTCCTCCTATGTGCTCCGCCAGTGCCTGGGTGCTTCCCTGCTCAGCCTGGTGGTGCTGCTGGGGGTTGTCATGGTCCTGTTTTTCGCCGAATTGCTGGGCGATGCGGCACGGGGCAATCTGCCGGGCAGGCTATTGATGAACCTGTTCGTTCTGCGGATTCCCGAGGCCCTGGTTCTGGTTGCCCCGCTGGCGTTGATGACCGGAGTCCTGCTGGCCATGGGGCGGTTGAGCGAGCAATCGGAGTTGACGGTCATGCGGGCCGGTGGCTGGTCGGCCGGGGGGCTTGTCCGGCCCCTTCTTTATCTGTTTGCCGGCTGGGGATTGGTCCTGTTTCTGGTTTCAGGCTGGGTGGGGCCCCATACGGCCCGGGTGACCGGCGAGCTCATGGAATCCGCCGCCCAGGAAGCCCTGGTCACCGGGCTGTCGCCGGGGCGTTTCCAGCGGCTTGACCAGGGGCGGCTGAATCTTTACGTGGAACGGGCCGGCCAGGAAACCGGGGAGCTGGAAGACCTGTTCATTCACCGCAGGCTCGGTGACAGGGCGGAGGTGACGACCGCGGCAAGCGGTCGATTCTGGATCGATTCGGACACCGGCGAAAGGTTTCTTACCCTCTACGATGGTCGCCAGGTCGAACACGGGACCGGACCCGGCGGGCTTCGCCGGGTTTCCTTCGAGCGCAACGATATCCGGCTGCCCCCGCCGACTCCGCGCACCGGCGTGGAGCCCAGGCAAATGATGGCCCTGCAGGAG
>SLIZ01000219.1 GCA_007135395.1 Wenzhouxiangellaceae bacterium
ACCCACTCCCGTATCCACCATCTTTCGCCCCTCGGAACTCAACCGGGAAGTCAAACTTCACCTGGAAGCCGGCTTTCCCCGGGTCTGGGTGCAGGGCGAGATCTCCAATCTCGCCCGACCGGCATCCGGCCACCTGTATTTTTCCCTCAAGGACGACAAGGCCCAGATCCGTTGCGCACTTTTCAAGGGCAATGCCCGCGGCCTCGGAACCCGCCCGGAAAACGGCCAGGAAGTTCTGGTCGCCGGTCGGTTGAGCCTGTTCGAACCCCGCGGCGACTACCAGTTGATCGTCGACCACCTGCTCGAAGCCGGTGCCGGACGCCTGCAGGAAGCCTTCGAGGCGCTGAAGAAAAAGCTGGAAGCCGAGGGGCTGTTCGATGCCGGGAAGAAGAAGCCCCTGCCGGGCTTTCCCCGGGCCATTTCAGTGGTCACTTCGGCCAGCGGCGCCGCCGTGCGGGACATTGTCCATGTGCTGGAACGACGCTGGCCGGCTGCACGGGTCCGGATCTATCCGGCCACCGTCCAGGGGGAACAGGCACCCGCATCCATCATCCGGGCCCTGAAGGCAGCCGACGATCACCGGTTCGGCGACGTCATCATCCTGGCCCGCGGCGGCGGGTCACTGGAAGACCTTTGGGCCTTCAACGACGAATCCCTGGCCCGGACCCTGGCCGGGCTTTCCTCGCCGGTCATCAGCGCCGTGGGTCATGAAACGGATTTCACCATCGCCGATTTCGTTGCCGACCTTCGGGCTCCCACACCGTCGGCAGCCGCTGAACTGGCAACCCCGGACCGGCGTGAAATTGCCGACCGGATCGAAAAACTTGCCCGGCGCATCCGGCAGCGCATGCAGACCCGGATGGAGCAGACCGAACAGGCCCTGGATCATCTTCATCGACGGCTGGCCGGCCGGCACCCGCTCAATCAGCTTGACCGCATGGACGAAACCCTGCAGCGACTGCGCCGGCAACTGGTTCGCATCCAGGGTCAACAGGTGACCGAGCGCCAGCGTGCGCTTGAAAGCCTGACAGCACGATTGACAAGCCGCCATCCGGGCAGACAGGTTGACCGGGGGCAGGAGAATCTGGCCCAGTTCCGGCACCGCCTGGTGCAGGCTGGCCGGCAGTCCTGGCGACGCCACCGGGAAAGAACGGCAGCCGTTTCCCGGGCCCTGGAATCGGTCAGCCCGCTGGCCGTGCTGGCCCGGGGCTACGGAGTGATCCAGGATTCAGAAGGCCAGGCCCTGACCCGGCCGGAGGACTTCACGGAAGACCGTTCGATCCGGATCCGGATGCAGGACTTCGAAGCACCGGCCCGACTGACCGGGCCGGTGCGAGACCTGGATGAAACCGATGGCTGAGATGGAAACACTGGCCGGATCGGCTGAATTCGAGCAGGTCATCAAGAAGAGCCGTTTTCTCGCCCGGGCCGGACGCTGTCGGGATGAAACCGCAGCCATGGCCTTTGTCGAGCAGGCCGGCGACCCGGACTGCCGCCACAATTGCTGGGCATTTCGCGCCGGGGATGTGTATCGGTTCGATGATGCCGGGGAACCCGGCGGAACCGCCGGCCAGCCGATTCTCCAGGCCATTGACAACCAGGGGCTGGACCAGGTGGTGGTTGTCGTCTCCCGCTGGTTCGGCGGCATCCGCCTGGGGGCCGGTGGGCTGGTACGGGCCTACGGGGGAACCGCAGCCGAATGTCTGCGCCTGGCCAGTCGGCGAAAGCTGGTCCACCGGGTGGGACTTCGGATACTGGCACCTTTCGCCAGCATCGACAGCGTCCACCATCTGATGGAAAGGCACGATGCGGTCAAGCAGGCCGAAAACTACACGGCCACCGGGGTGGAAATGACGCTTCAACTACCCGAGAGAATGCGCGGGAAACTGATCAGGGAACTCAATGAGGTCACCCGGGGCCAGGTCCACATTCATGAACAGGGAGCCACTGAAACCGGGGAGTATTGACCGGCTGCAGGCCGGGCCGGTCGTGAGCCGGCAGCTGCGCTCGGTCAGCCCAGTTCCCGCATGATCCAGGGGATCAGGAATTTCAGCGGCGAGGGCCCGTCGGGGACCATGGGACGCGCCTGGTCCAGCAGGAACCCGGCCAGAAATGCCTGCACAACGGACTGCGGTGTCCCCATCCAGGCCCGGCTCCGGGCCCTGATGGCTTCCCGGTGGACAGCCATTTGCCGTGACCGGTCATCGATCCGCTGGCGAATCCGGCGCCGTTTGCGGGTCAATGGCGCGATTGCGAACATCACGAATGCTCCCCCTTGCCTTCCCGTCCCGGCAGGATGCTGCCAACAGCCCCGATGAACTCCCGAAAGGCCAGGTTGCCCGACAGCCGGCGAATCACCAGCCATACGGCCAACGCCAGCAAAGCGTTGGCCCCGGCCGTGGCAAGCAGGGCCATCGGGGGCGAAAGTACTCCCTGATCAATCAGTAACAGGGCAATGGACACAGCCAGAAACAACCAGGTGGCGACCACCAGCAATGCAAGAACGATAGCCAGCATGAGCATGGCCGCGAGGGATCTCCCGGCCAGGCGACCTTCCACGGCCAATAGCTCCAGGAAATCCCGAACCATGTCGGAACTGGAGTGGATCATGGCCTTGAGCTCGGCCGTCAGTTCCTCCGCAGCCTCCGGTTCGGCAGCCCGGGATTCGGACCCGGGCGCCTTCTCGCTGACTGACTCCTGCTGCACCTTATGAAGTCTAGCGTTTGCGGGTAATGGAAGAAAAGATCGTGCCGGCCGCAAAGGCAATGCCCAGTGCGGTCAGGGGATTGTCCTGAACGTAATCGCTGACCTGCCCCAGCAGGTCCTGGGAACGTTCCCGGGCATGCCGTCCGGTTTCACGGATTCTTTCATCGGCCTCGGAAACCTTCTCTCTTACCGTTTCCTCGGCTCGGCCGGCCCGCTCGGCTGCCGCGTCAACGGCTTCATGGGCCTTTCCGGCCACCCGGTCGGTGGTTTGATGGGATTTGGATGCTGTCTGCTTTGCCATGTGCTTTCTCCAGTCATGCGTTTCACAAACAAGTCGGGCACAACCTGACAACCCGCATCTTGCTACAACATCTCCCGTTTATCATATCCCCTGCTATAAAATCCTTCGGGTGGAAACGGGCCGGACCGGTCCGCATGCAAGGCTGCTTTCGGCGCGCCCTTCCCTGGAGTCATTGTGGCAGGGACACGACTGATGAGCAAGATTGGCCGCAACGGTTGATAGCCGCAGCGGGCCTTCCCGGCTTACAATGAATTCACTTGCCTGGCCATGGAACTGCTGACCGTTCACACCGGCGAGCCATTCCAGAAAGCCGGCCCATGACCGGATTAAACTGACAGGGAACATGAAGAAGACCGACGAACAGGATTCCCTCCATCCCGCCCGGATTCCCGTCCCCGGCGAGGCCCAGACCCCGGAGGAGCAACGGGCATCGAGCAGCAGCATCCGCACGGATGCCGAAACCATGTTCTTTCGCACCGAAACCGAGCGCGTCGAGGCTCACCGAGCCTGCCTGGTCATTATCCGTGGTGCCCGGCTCGGTGCCAGAATCGTTCCCGGGGATCAACCGCTGGTCATCGGCCGGACCACCGAAGCCGATTTCCAGATCTCGGCTCGCAGTATTTCCCGCCATCACTGCACGATTTTCCACGATAACGGAGACGTCTGGATTCGTGACCTGGGTTCGACCAACAAGACCTATGTCAACGACAAGCCCGTGACTCGCCACCGGCTGCGCGACGGGGATCATGTTCGCATCAGCCAGACGGTCATGAAATTCATCGGCGAAGACAATATCGAGGCCGGATACCATTCCGAACTGCATGAAAATACCGTTCGGGATGCGCTGACCGGGCTGTACAACCGGCGTCACCTGACAGGAATTCTGGAATCGGAAACCGCCAGGTGCCTCAGACAACCAGGCCGGAACCTGTCGCTGGTCATCATGGATATCGATTTTTTCAAGGAAATCAACGACACCTTCGGCCACCTTGCCGGGGATGCGGTGCTCAAGCAGGTAGCCCGCCTGGCAACCGAGAGAATCCGGGAGGCTGACACCCTGGCCCGCATCGGCGGCGAGGAGTTCGCCGCCCTGCTGCCCGATACGGATATCCAGGGGGCTTTCCGGCTGGCCGAGTCAATCCGCCAGGACATCGAGGGTGCCGGGTTTCGTGTGGATAACCAGACCCGGCAAATCACGATTTCGGCAGGAGCGGCGCAATGGGACGGAATCATGAAAAATTCCAACGACCTGATCCGGGCAGCCGATGAAAACCTGTACCGGGCCAAAAGCGGCGGCAGAAACCGGGTTTGCTTGGACGAAACGGATTGACTCCGGCCCGCAGAATGCGGCTCCGAAAGATTTCCATTCCGTTTTTCCCGACCAATCGGCTACTATCGGGGGATAGCTGACTGGAATCATCCTGATCGAGGGGACAATGGTCTTACTGCGCTGGGTATTGCTGGCCACGGTTTTTTCCACTTCCTGCCTGTGGGCCGGTGACTTGCAAGAGCTTGTCAGGGACTTCGACCGGGATTTTGCCAGTGTCCTCGACGAGGAGGAAATCCCGGGCGGTGCCTGGGCCGTCGTCCAGGGCGGTCGGGTTGTGGGCATCGGAACCCGGGGGCATACAGACACGACCGGAAGCCAGCCTGTAAACCCGTCCACGATTTTTCGCATTGCCTCGGTCTCAAAGGGATTTGCAGGCACCCTGGCGGCCGTGCTGGCCGCCGAAGGCGAGTTTGACTGGTCCGACCCCATTGTCCAGTTCAAGCCCCAATTCCCCGCCAACGGGGCCAGTCGCGCCATTACGGTTGGTGATGTGGTCGGTCAAAGCACCGGCTACACACCCCATGCTTTTGACAACCTTATCGAGGCCGGAGTTAGCCTGCCGGAGATCTACTCCCGCTTTGGCGAGCTTCACCCGGTCTGTCAGCCCGGAACCTGCTACACCTACCAGAACAGCGCCTTTGCGCTAATCGAACCGGTCGTCGAGTCCGTTGCCGGCACCCGATATCCCGAGACGCTGGGTCAGCGGATATTCACTCCGCTGGGTATGAATACCGCCTCGGTGGGCTACGAGGCCTACATGGCCAACAACAACCGGGCCCACCCACATGTCCAAAGCCGTGGCCAGTGGCGAACGGTAAGCGTTAAGCCCACCTACTACGCCATCAATTCCGCCGCCGGAGTCAATGCCAGCATCGTGGACATGAGCCTTTGGCTGATTGCCAAGCTTGGCCACCGACCGGAGGTCCTGTCACCCGGTGTAATTGAAGAGGTCACCCGTGCCAGAGTCCGAACACCGCGAAACATCAATCGACGCTACTGGCGCGATCACATTTCCGATGCCCACTACGGCCTGGGCTGGCGGATCTATCAGTTCGGGCAGCATGAACTGGTCTATCACGGCGGCTGGGTTTCCGGATTCCGGGCCGATGCCGCCTTTTCCCCCGCCCATGATCTCGGCCTGGTTATTCTGCTCAATGCAGAAAGCAATGCAATCAGCGAATTGAGCACCCGGTTCTGGGCCCGCGCCTTCGACGGCCTTTCCACCGAACTGGTCCACAATTCCGATGCACCCGGGGGCGACTTGCTCGAGGGGTCGGGCACCCCTCATGGAATCGCCATACCCGGGGAGCAGCCGGCTCAATAACCGGCGCCATTGCGCGGGACGGGGCCATTTGGAAAGAACATCCCCTTGTCATCGGCTCCCGTCGGCCGCATAGTCAATTGTTCACTCAACGCCAAGCAGGGCACCAATACAATGCAGATTGAACAAGACACCGTCGTCAGCTTCGATTACACCCTCCGAAACAACGATGGGGAGGTTCTCGATACCTCCGAAGGCCGGGAGCCGCTGACCTACCTCCACGGGCACCAGAACATCGTGCCGGGCCTGGAAAAGGCCATTGAAGGCGCAGCAGAGGGCGAGGAACTCTCGGTCAGTGTTTCTCCGGAGGATGGATATGGCCAGTACCATGAAGAGCTGGTCCAGACGGTGCCCATGGACATTTTCCAGGGCGTGGAAAAGGTCGAGCCGGGGATGCGATTCCAGGCCCAGTCCCAGGCCGGCCCGATGCTGGTCACGGTCAAGGAAGTATCCGATGAGGAGGTCGTCGTCGACGGCAATCATGAATTGGCCGGAAAGGATCTGAACTTCGAGGTCGCCATTCGCGATATCCGCAAGGCCACCGAAGAA
>SLIZ01000038.1 GCA_007135395.1 Wenzhouxiangellaceae bacterium
CGGTCATGAAAAGATTCCTGATCATCGCTGCGATTGCTGTCATGGTGATTTCCATGATATTGAGCTTTCTGCTGTTGAGACTGGACGAGGACCGGGTTCGCGACGTTCTTGTCACCCAGGTATCCAACCAGACCGGGCGGGACCTGGAGGTCCGGGGCAACCTGCACTGGCGACTTTTCCCCTGGCTTGGCATCGAGGCCCAGGACGTACGACTTTCAAATCCGCCGGATTTCGATGGGCCGTTCTTTCTTGAGGCCGGAAGCCTGAGGGCCAGCGTACGACTGATTCCCTTGTTGCGCGGCGAGGTGCAACTGGGGAATCTGCACGTGGAAAACGCGGTTTTGCGCCTTTTGCTTGATTCGGCTGGCAGAAGCAACCTGGAGGGTCTGGTGCCGGATCGGGTCGAAGAGGACGAGCCCGCAGAGGTACCGAAATTCACCACTGGCCGGATTGCGCTGACGGATCTGACGCTGGAATCAGCCGATGCCGTCAGGGGAACCTCGGACCGATTCCATATCGAATCTCTGGAACTGGATCGCTTTGACTTCGATCGCCCGCTGGACCTTCGATTCCGTGGCAGCGTGGGCGACCCGGTCTTCGCCGAATCCATTGACCTGCAGGCGAGCCTGACCATTCCCTCGGGGCCGGGGGAGATCCGAATGGACGGGATGAGTTTCTCGGCAATTCTCAGTGATTCCGGACTGCCGGTTCGAAGTGGCGGGGATCTGCATCTCGACCGGGGTCCACCGCTGATTTTCGGCCTGGCCGATGGGCGACTGGAGCTGGATGATCAGCCCCTGGAACTGGAACTGTCCTACGAAGGGGGGGATCGTCCACGGGTCAATGCGCTCCTGCAGGGGCGACGCCTGGACCTTGACCGGATTCTCGGGCAGCTTCCCGGGTCCGAGGATCCGGTGGGGACCGAAGGTGAAGGGGACCATGCCCTGGCATTCCTGCGGCATATGGACCTTGATGCCACCCTCGAACTGGATGAGTTGATCGTTGGAGGACTGGAAACCCGGGAGGTTGAAGCTGTTGCCCGATCCCGGGACGGGGTACTTGTAATCAGCCCCTTGAGTGGTGCGCTGGAGGGCGGTCGGCTGAGTGCACAGGTGGAAATCGACACCCGTCCCGAGGTTCCGGAAATTCGTCTGCGACCGGTTTTCGATCTCGAAAGTCTGGGGGCGGCGCTGTCCCCCTGGGGGCTGGATTCGTTTCTCGACGGCCGTGGCGGTCTGGAAATGGATCTGGTTTCCCGGGGATTGCAGGCCGATGAGTTTCTGTCGGCGCTGAGCGGAACGGGAACGATCAACCTCCAGGAGGGCCTGTTGATGGGGCTGGATCTTGAAGCGCTCGTTTCCGGGATCCAGGCCGGGGATATTGGTCGTGCCGCATCCGGGGCCGTGGGCGGCAATACCCGTTTCGAGAACCTGGGGTCCTCCCTGGAAATCGTGGATGGACAGCTCAATCTTCCGGACCTGCGGCTGGCTTTCGGCGGCTATGCCCTGGGCGGACCGGCGGTAATCAACCTGGCCGATCTTTCCCTTCAGGGCAGCTTGCGTTTCGATCAGGGACGCCTGGAGCGCATTCCCATTGGATTGTCGGGTTCCCTGACCAGCCCCCGGGTCCGGCTCGATACCGATGAAGCCGTGCGCGGGGAGATCGAAAGGCGCTTGCTGGATGTGTTCCAGCGCCGTGCCGGAAACGAGGATGAAAACCGGGACAACGGGCCGGATTCTTGAGGGATGAGTACCGCACGGGCCTGCTGGCTGCATTGGGTGCCTACATTCTGTGGGGCCTGGTTCCGATCTATTTCAAGTTCGTCGAGCATGTCCGCGCTGATGAGGTCATCGCCCACCGGGTAATCTGGTCGGTTATTTTCCTGCTGGTGGTTCTAATGCTTCGGCACCGGGGCAATCTGTTTGCCCATATCCGGGTCCGGCCCGGGGTGTTGGCAGCGCTGGCTGTCAGTGGAGCACTGATTGCCTTCAACTGGTTGATCTTCGTCTACGCGGTCAATACCGACCGGGTACTTTCCACCAGCCTCGGGTATTTCATCAATCCGCTGGTCAGCGTGATCCTGGGACTGGTCGTTTTCCGCGAACGGCTGGACCGCTACCAGGTCATCGCGGTGGCGATCGCTGCAGCAGGAACCGTTTATCTCACCGTGGCAGTCGGGGAGTGGCCCTGGATTGCCCTGGGACTGGCCTTTTCATTCGCCCTTTACGGACTGGTGCGAAAGCTGGTGGACGTGGGGCCCATGGTGGGGCTTTTCTGGGAGACCCTGCTCATCGCCCCCTTCGCCATGCTCTGGCTGTATCACCTGGAACTGGAAGGTCTTATCCAGTTCCAGACCGCAGGCCGGGGAACCGATATCCTGCTGGCTGCTACCGGGCTGGTCACGGTCGCGCCCTTGCTGCTTTTTGCCATGGCTGCGCGTCGTCTGCCCCTGTCGACCCTTGGTTTCATGCAGTACCTGGCGCCGAGCATGACCTTTATCCTGGCCGTCTTCCTGTTCCGGGAACCGTTTACCCTGAATCACGCGATTGCCTTTGGGGCCATCTGGCTGGCTCTGTTCATCTTCAGTCTGGGCGGCTGGCATCGGGCCCGCCGGGCCCGTATTCCCGTGTGATCCGGCTGCCATGGCAAGTGACAACAATACAAGACCGGCAAGCCGAAACCTGAAGTCCCTGGTTTCCCTGTGGCCCTATGTGGCCCGCTACCGGCTGGCCATCTCACTGGCCGTGGTGTTCCTCACCGTGGCCGCGGCCGCTGCCCTGGCCATTCCCATGGCAGTGGGTCAGGTCATCGATCGGGGTTTCATGGCCGAAGATGTCGCGCACATCAATCGCTGGTTCTGGCTGCTGTTTGTTGCCGCCGCGGTCATGGCCATTTCCGGCGGGCTCCGATATTACTGGGTTTCCTGGCTTGGCCAGCGGGTAGTGGCCGACATTCGCAAGGCCGTCTATGACCGGGTCATGTCCATGAGCCCGGAATTCTTCGGGCGCACCCGGACCGGAGAAGTGCTATCCAGGCTGAACACGGATACCACCCTGGTCGAGACCATGGTGGGTTCCAGTGCCTCGTTCGCCATCCGCAACCTGCTCATGCTGGTTGCCAGCGCGGTGTTGCTCGTGATCACTGCGCCCCGGCTGGCGGGAATCATCGGCATCCTTATTCCGCTGATCATTGTCCCGGTCATCCTGATCGGGCGCTGGGTCCGCCGGCTTTCCCGGTCGGCCCAGGACCGGGTGGCCGATTTCAGCGCCCTTGGCGACGAAACGATCAATGCGGTATCCACCGTACAGTCCTTTGCCCAGGAGCGGCGGGAATCCGTCCGGTTCGGCCAGGCCGTTGAGGAAGCCTTCAGTGCTGCCCGCAAGCGGATCCGGGCCAGTACCCTGCTGATGGTACTGGTCATTCTCATTACCTTCGGAGCCATCACCTTTGTCCTCTGGCTGGGTGCTCGGGCGGTGCTGGAAGGGGAGATGACGCCGGGAGTGCTCAGTCAGTTCGTCCTCTATGCGGTAATCGCCGCCTCCTCGATGGCGGCTTTAAGCGAGCTGTGGGGGGATATTCAGCGGGCCGCCGGGGCCATGGAGAGGCTTTCGGAGCTGCTGGAGGTCGAGTCGGCCATCCAGGCCCCGGTCAATCCCCGCACCATCCCGGACAAGCCCCTGGACCTGGTCTTCGAGTCGGTCAGCTTTGCCTATCCGGCACGGCCGGAGATGCCGGTGCTCCAGGACCTTGATCTGCGAATCAATCCCGGGGAAACCGTGGCCATTGTCGGGCCATCGGGTGCCGGAAAGAGCACATTGTTTCAGTTGATCCTGCGGTTTTTCGAGCCCGACCGGGGTTGCATCCGCCTTGGCGGGGTGGACCTGCGGGACCTGGACCCGGCAGCCCTGCGCGAGCATCTCGGCGTGGTGCCCCAGGATGTGGTGATCTTTTCAGGGGATGCAGCCGACAACATCAGCTATGGACGCCCTGAGGCGGAATACCGGGAAGTCGAGGCCGCGGCTTCGGCCGCCCATGCCCGGGAGTTCATTGACCGACTGCCCCAGGGATACCGCACGCCCCTGGGCGAAAAGGGAGTCCGGCTGTCCGGCGGACAGCGCCAGCGCATCGCTATTGCCCGGGCCCTGATCAAGAATCCGCCACTGCTCTTGCTCGACGAGGCCACCTCCAGCCTGGATGCTGAAAGCGAGGTCCTGGTCCAGCAGGCCCTGGATGAATTGAGTGCCGAACGGACCGTGCTGGTCATAGCCCATCGCCTGGCCACCGTCCGGCGGGCCGATCGGATCCTTGTCCTGGAAGACGGCAAGCTGGTAGCCGAGGGCGACCATGAGCAACTTCTGGAGACCAGCCCGCTGTACCGCAGGCTGGCCCGGCTTCAGTTCATGGATGGCTACGCCGCTGCTGATTAACGTTCTTGTTAGTCAATTGGTGTGTACCGGTAACGCTGGCCACCGATGGTGGCTTCGGCCATCAGGCCGCCCCGGGTCATGATGAATACCGCCACACCCCGTTCGTAACTGGTCGTTGCCGCAGCCCCGGCAGTGGCCGCCACGGCGGTGGCCTGGGCGCTGAATTCCAGGTTTTCCCGCTGAAAGGTCCTCAGGGCCGCATCATCCCGGAAGAAGATCACCTGGCTGTAGGCCTGGCCGCCGATCTGGGCACCCAGGGTAGCCTGGCTGACGGTGGTGCGACCGACAGGCTCGCCCCGTTCGAAAACGATACCCCGGCCGAAGGCGCCGCCGGCGACGAATCCGCCCTTGCCGATTTCCGGAAAAACCGCGTAGCCGTGAGCACCGTCGATCCAGGCCTTCAGGCCCGGGTCCCGGTCGACAAACCGGTCCAGGGTGGATCGGGCCTCCCGGATCTGTGAATCCTCGGACGGGGTACTGGCACAGCCGGCCAGGAAAATGGTGGCAACAAGAAGTGCAGCGAAACAAAGCAGGCGTTGTTTGTACAGGTTCATGCAGCAGGCTCCAGGGCAAATGAACTCAAAACCGTTGGACACCGGGTCTGACCCCAAGATTCTCCAGCGTCGTGATTTATTGAGAGTTTACCCCAAGGGGGCATTCGCTATTGGCTGGCCGAAACCATGACTTAACGCCCATGCATCCTGGCCCCAAGGGTCTAGAATGGACCCTGTGAAAATGCGAAACCCCTTCAACTACCGGCCTTTCCATCCGGCCGACTGGCTGCGTTACGGCGGTGTGCTCCTGTGGGTACTGGTTGCGGTGCCTTTGCTGATCTCGCCGGGCCTGGCCGAAGAACCGCCGCGATTGCTGGACGTGATCGGCTGGTGGTCGGCAGCCCTGCTGTTTTTGCTGGCATTCTGGCTACAGGTCCGCAGGCTGCCGGCCCGGGATGCAATCTGGAAGCGGGTTGTGTACCTGGTGACAATGAGCCTGGCTGCCGTGGCGGTGAGCTTTTTCAGCGAAGGTGCTGCGGTGGCCTTTCTGGGGATCATCATCGCCAGCCTGTTACCCTGGTTATTGCCGGTCCAGGCGGGTGTGGCCTGGGTGATTGCGCTCGGGGTGATCATCACGGGCATGCTGGCAACCCAGCCGGAAGTTACCTGGACGATCGCCATGATGCTGGGCGGGCTTTTTTCCGGCCTGGCACTGTTTGCCTTCATGGCATCGTTTACCGGAATGCGCCAGCTTGAGGCCCGAAACGCCCTGCGTCGAGTCAATTCCGAGCTTCGCGCCACCCAGGCCCTGCTGGCCGAAAACACCCGGATTGCAGAGCGGGTCCGTATTGCCCGGGACTTGCACGACCTGGTCGGGCATCATCTGACCGCGTTGAGCCTGAACCTGGAGGTTGCCACCCACCTGACCGAGGGCAAGGCCCGGGAGCATGTCGACCAGGCGCGATCCATAGCCCGCTTGCTCCTGTCGGATGTTCGGGAGGTGGTCAGCAACATGCGGACCGATGACCGGGTGGACCTGGCCGAGGCAATTCGCGAACTGGCCGGGGGTATGCCGGAGCCGGAGATTCACCTTGATCTGCCCCCGGACCTGGCCTTGACCGATCCGTCCCGGGCCCAGATTCTGCTGCGCTGCGCCCAGGAACTGATCACCAATACTGTGCGCCACGCCGATGCACGCAATCTCTGGATCAGCCTTCGAACCGGTGACGAGGGACTGGAACTGGTTGCCCGGGACGATGGACGGGGTGC
>SLIZ01000033.1 GCA_007135395.1 Wenzhouxiangellaceae bacterium
CTTCCTCGCCGGCGTCCTCCTGCTCGCCTTCTTCGCCTTCTGCCTCTTCCTCGGACTCCACTTCAGCGGCTTCGTCCTCGGCATCCATGTCCTCGGCTTCGGCCAGTGCTGCATCCGCCTCGGCAGCCAGCTCACCTGTACCCTGGGAAGCCCGGATATACTGGGCCGAAACCATCGCGGTGTCGTTGTCCTCACTGACTTCCAGTGCCGGAATGGTCACACCATCCGGCAGCTTGAGGTCGCTGAGCATAATGCTGTCACCGGGCTCGAAATCCGCCAGGTCAACCTCGATGTACTCGGGCAGATCACTCGGCAGTGCGGCAATTTCCACCTCGGTATAAAGGTGAGAGATCACCACGCCACCTTCCTGGCCTGCCGGAGACTTCTCTTCGTTGAGGTAATGCAGGGGAACGCTCAGTCGCAGGACCTGCTTGTCGTCGATCCGCTGGAAATCGGCATGGATCAGGCGTGTCTTGAAAGGATGGCGCTGGAGGTCCCGCAGAACCACCTTCTGCTTGCGACCATCGCCCACCTTGATCTCCAGAACGCTGGAGTAAAAGGATTCCTCTGCTGTGGCATGAACCATGAAATCATGGTCCAGGGTCAATGACACAGGATCCTTGTCCCCGCCGTAAAGAATGGCCGGCAGCTTGCCCGTCTTGCGCAGGCGGCGGCTCGCACCCTTCCCTGCATCTTCCCGGATTTCTGCCGGAACTACATGTTTCTTGGCCATGATTTGGGCCCTCTGATGTTCGTTTCATGAATCGGCCAGCGTCCGCGACCAGACGCCGGGCAAGCCGAGTATTATAACTGCAAGGCTCTGTCGAATGCCAGAGAGAGTTTTCAAGAATTGAAGTGCCGGAAACCCCGGATTCAGGCATTCGCCCCGGTCCCGACTCTGGTGTGGATTGATTAATCCACGTAAAGTGAACTGACTGATTCTCCCTCCGACATTCGCCGAATGGTTTCGGCCAGCATCTGGGCAACAGAAAGCTGACGGATCAGCCCGCATTCCCGGGCCACCTTGCTCAAGGGGATGGTGTCTGTAACCACCATCTCGTCGATGACCGAGCGGGAAAGGTTTTCTATGGCCGGTCCGGACAGGATCGGGTGAACGCAGTAGGCCACGACCCGTGAGGCCCCCTTGTCTTTCAGGGCACCCGCAGCGGCGCACAGGGTACCGGCGGTATCGACCATGTCATCGACAAGCACACAGACCTTGTCGCGCACCTCACCGATCAGGTTCATCACCGTGGCCTCATTGGCCCGCGCACGGCGTTTGTCGATAATGGCCAGGTCGGCGTCCAGGCGTTTGGCGATGGCCCGGGCACGAACCACGCCGCCCACATCCGGCGAGACGACAACGATCTCCTCGGAGGTGTAGCGCTTCCAGATATCAGCCAGGGTCAGTGGCGAAGCATAGACATTGTCCACCGGCACATCGAAAAAACCCTGGATCTGATCGGCATGAAGATCAACCGTGACGACCCGGTCGGTGCCCGCCACGCCGATCATCTTGGCAGCGATCTTGGCGGTAATGGGCACCCGGCTCGAGCGCGGGCGCCGGTCCTGGCGGGCGTACCCGAAATAGGGAATGACCGTGGTGATGCGACTGGCCGAGGCACGGGCCAGTGCGTCCACCATGACCAGCATTTCCATGAAGTTTTCCGCAGTAGGCTGGCATGTGGACTGGATAAGAAATACATCCCGCCCCCGAACGTTTTCCATGATCTCCACCATGACTTCGCCATCGCTGAATCGCCCCACGTTGGCCTTTCCCATGGTGACCCCGAGATTCTCGGCGATGGCCTGGGCAAGTGCCGGATTGGCATTGCCGGTGAATATCATGGACGAGGATGAACTCATGAAACCGTGCCCTCTTGGGTCGGGTCGCCGCACCATCGCTGGAGCAAAGCCCACGGCTGGCCCGGACCGGAAAAATGGCAGGGATGGCAGGATTCGAACCTGCGAATGCGGGAATCAAAATCCCGTGCCTTAACCAACTTGGCGACATCCCTGCAGACGCGTTGAAATCGTGTCCGGAGCCCCTCGACTCAGGCCACTGATCGAGTCAGGAGCGTATTATAGCGACAAGCCAGCGTTCTGCCGACCTCCATTGCCCGGGTTTTTTCCGGAAATTCGATAAACATTGCACTGCCGGTCCCGGTAAGCCGGACTGGACCATGGCGCCCCATCTGGTCACGAATGGGTACGGCCTCCGGATTGCGCCGAAGGAATCCAGGCTCGAAATCGTTGGCCGTCTCCAGACCACCAGCCTTCCAGTCTTCGGGTTTTTCCAGCCGGGGGGCGTTGCGTCGCAGGTCCGGATCGGAAAAGGCCAGGCTTGTGGACTCGTGGATGGCCGGGCAGACCAGCACGTACCAGGCCCGTCCCAGGTCCAGGGGTTCGAGCCGTTCGCCGGTTCCCTCCGCCCATGCGTCTTGCCCTTCCACGAAAACCGGCACATCGGCCCCGATCTCCCGACCCAGTGCTGCCAGTTTCCCGACCGGCCAACCCAGGCCCCAGTAGGTATTCAACCCCTTGAGAACGGCTGCCGCATTGGAGCTGCCGCCACCCAGCCCGGCACCGGCAGGAATCCGCTTGTCGATTCGAATCCGGACGCCGGGCAAGTCTTCACGGCCTGCCCGGGAAGCCAGCAGACGGGCAGCGGCCAGGGCCAGATCGGATTCCGGGGGGACCCCCGGAGTGGGCCGGTCCAATACCACACCGGGCCGGCTTGCCGGCAACAGGTGGACCGTGTCGCCGAATTCCAGCAGACGGAAGAGTGTCTGAAGCTCATGATAACCGTCCGCCCGGCGCCCGCGGACATGCAGGAAAAGGTTGAGCTTGGCCGGCGCATGCAGGCTTGTACCGGATTCGCCCATTACTAATGCTGGAAGGACCAGTCCGCGAGCACGAGTCGAACCCGGTAGTCGGCACTGTTGGCCTCGATTCGCCGGGGCATGAGGATCCCGTTTTCCTCCCGCAGGCGCTGATAATCCAGTGTCCAGACGGCATGGTCCAGACCGGCCAGTGAGCCATCGGATGCAAATCTCAAACGGGCATCCGCCGGTGCAGGCAGCCCCCGGATCCAGTCGGCCATGAGGCTGACCGGGATCGGCCAGCCAACGGCGGCTTCGACAAGCGGGTCCGGATCGGATCCGACCATCTGGTCAATCTCGGTCCCTTCAAGCAAGGCATATCCTGGACCAAAATCCAGTCGCCACTGGCGGCCACCGGTCATGGTGCGAAGGTGAATCTGATGATTATCGCCTTCGGCACTCCATTCGAATCCAAGCGAGCCACCCCGCTGACCATCGGACAGGGCAAGGCGGCCACGTACCGTCCAGTCAGGGTATTCGGCAAAGTGCTGCTCCCGCTCTTCCAGCCAGGCCCCGGCCGGGCGTTCCTCGCGAACCGCGCAGGCAATTACCAGCACGGCAAGGACGAAAACCAGCAGGATGCGAATCATTCAAACACGCCCAGACGGTCCCGGGTATCAACCAGGTGCCGGTCATTCGGGTGGCGCTTGAGAGAATCGGCAAGAAGCCTCCTGGCCTCCTCATGTCGATCCAGGGTCCACAGCACCTCGACCAGATGGGCCAGGATTTCCGGGTTGTCATCGCCGGCCAGGGCTTGTCGCAAATAGGGTTCGGCTTCTTCTGGCTTGCCCAGCCGATACTTGACCCATCCCATGGAATCGAGAACCGCCGGATGGTCCGGCTCCAGCTCCAGGGCCCGTGAAATCAGCCGATAGGCCTCCCGGTGCCGATCGGTTCGATCGGTCAGGGTATATCCGAGCGCATTCAGGGCCATTGCATGGTCGGTGTCAAGCTGGAGAATCCGGCGCAGATCCTGCTCGGCCAGGGAAAGGTCATCGAGTGCGACGGCGACCAGGGCCCGGCTGTAGAGCAGCATGGTGCTCTGGGACAAGGTTGTCAGGGCTTCGGAAAGAATCGACATGGCCTCATCATGCTTGCCAGCATCCTGCAGGATTTGCCCCTCGGCCAACCAGGAGCGTTCCATCGTGTCCGGACTCTCGGCAACCCGCAGGTCCGCCAGCACCGCCCGGGCCTGATCGACCTGGTCTTCCTCGGCCAGAAGCCAGGCCTTGCGCAGGGCCGCACGGACCCGGAACTGCCCAGCGTCAATCCGGCTGAACCAGCCGATCGCCTCCGGCTTCATCCCCAGCTGTTCGGCCAGCTGGGCGGTGTAAAAGGCATGCAGATCCTCCTGCTCCGGATCCAGGGTGGCCAGGCGCTCCCACACCCGAACAGCGGCATCCTCGCGCCCCGTATCGGCCAGGAATTCCCCCATCGTATACAGACTCTCGGTGCTTTCCGGCAACGAACGGATTACCTCCAGGGCCTCGTCGTCACGATTCATTTGACGGAGAATTTCCACGGCGGCCAGATCCGCCTGGATATCGCCGGTATCCATGGCCCGGACCTGGTTGAAGTAGTCCAGGGCCTGCTCCAGGTTCTCTTCAGACACATGCAACTGTGCGATCCATATCAGCAGCTCCGGGTCAGCCTCAACCTCAGCGGCCCTTTCGGCGCGCTGGATGGCCAGCGGAATATCATCCATCCGCCAGGCCAGAACGCTTTGGCCCCACAGGGCCGAAAAGTCGTCCTTTGCGTCTGCCCGGTCCATCAATTCGGTCATCAGTTCCTCGGCAAACTCCCGATCCTCGGCAGCGCCGAGCAAAACGGCCACCATTTGCCAGCCCCGATCCGGGTTTTCACTGGCCTGGATCATTTCGTAAAGCGCATCGGCTGCTGATTCGGAATCACCCATTCGAATCCAGGCGCTGGCCTTGACCTGGGCTGCCGTGACCGAACCCGGGGCCAGTTCCTGCCAGCGATGGGCAGCCTCCACCGCCCGCTCCCACTCTTCCATCCCCATGGCCATGCGCGCGACCTGCTCGGCAACCTCCGGGTCTTCGGACAGGCGGGCCGCCTCCAGGTAGTGGTCCAGCGCCTCCTCACCCTGGGCACCCAGGCGTTCTGCAGCCATGATGTGAAACAACACGTCGGGATCGACCGGTTCTCGAATGGGCTGCGGGTCCGAATCGGCCTGTTCGGCGGCAGCCTCACGATCCGCCTCGGTTTCCTGGTCAGGACCAGTCTCCGGACCGGTGGCACAACCGGCAATCAAGAGGACCAGCAAAACCGTAAGCAGCTTGAATTGAAGACGTGAGATCATCACAATTGCAGGTTTGTCCTTTATCGTGGCATGCATGTCGCTATTTGCTCTGGGAATCAGTCATCAGACCGCACCGGTTGCCATTCGTGAGCGGCTTGCGTTTACGCGGGACGAATTGCCCGGCGCACTGCGCGCTTTGCAGGCGGTCCAGGGGGTAAGGGAATGTGGCATCCTGAGCACCTGCAACCGAACGGAAATCTATGTCGAAGCAGATGACGGCACGGCACCACTGATTATCGACTGGATGCATGCCTGGCATCAACTTTCACCGGGTCAGTATCGGGAACATCTTTACATACTTTCCCCCGAGGCTGCAGTAATGCACCTGATCAAGGTAACCTCGGGCATGGACTCCATGGTACTCGGCGAACCCCAGATTACCGGCCAGGCCAAGCAGAGTTGGCAGGCAGCACGGGACCAGGGAACCCTGGGGCCGGTGCTCGACCGGCTTTTCCAGCATTCCTTTGCCGCTGCCAAACGAATCCGCACGGAAACGGGAATCGGCCGCAATCCGGTTACCCTGCCCTTTGCCGCGCTCAAGCTGGCCCACCAGATTTTCGGAGACCTTTCCAGTCTCCGGGCACTGATGATCGGTGCCGGAGAAATGACCGAGGAATGTGCCGCCCATTTTTCCGGTGCCGGCCTCAAGGATATTGTCATCGTCAACCGGCGCCCGGAGCGGGCCGAAGAACTCGCCCGCCGTCATGGGGGGACACCCTATGCCCTGGAGCGGCTGGACGAATTGCTGCCAAAAGCCGATATCGTGGTGACCAGCACTTCCAGCAGCTACCCGATCATTTCTGCCAACACCTTTCGAAAGGCGCTGAAACTGCGAAGGCACCGACCGGTTTTCGTGCTTGACCTGTCGGTACCCAGGGACGTGGACCCGGCCACTTCAGACCTTTCCGATGTCTACCTGTTTACCATGGACGACTTGCAGAAGATTGTCGAAACCGGGCACCGGCGCCGCAACCAGGCCATGC
>SLIZ01000204.1 GCA_007135395.1 Wenzhouxiangellaceae bacterium
ACAGCCACCCTGACTACCCCCACGAACCGGAAGACCAGCATCCCTTCCTGGTATGGAATATCTACAAGATCCAGGACGGGCGTATCCAGATGCTTGCAGAGTCGGGTGTCAAGCACGCCTTTCTGACGATCAACGTCAACTGTGATCCCGATCTCAACTGCGGCGACGGCAATATCCTCTGGCCCGGTTGTGAGGATACCTACTCGTCGGGCAATAACGATACGTCTACCTACCAGGGCCCCAAGGACGAAATCGAGGCCAGCCTGGGCCTTTGGGACAACTGCGGCTCGTTTTTCGACCCGGAATGCAATGGCAGCCAGTCCGGCTTTTCGGGGCAATGGCTGAACCGGCTGCTGATCCACCCGGACGAGTTCCAGCAGGATGGGGCCGAGTACTTCATGGATGCCTGGTATGTCATCCAGTACGACACAAACATCTGGTCGACCATGGGCTACCGTCCCATTGATCCGGCGCCTAGTGGCACCGGCTGGACCTTCAACCCGGGGACGTATGTAGAAGGGACGCCGGTGGTCAATGAATGGGTGGCCGAAGGCGACGAAGACCCGATGGTCGATCATGTGGAAATCGTGGTGCCCTCGAAGACCCCGGAAGACCCTTACCCGGAAAACATGCCCCAGGGGCACCTGCGCCTGCTCGTCCAGGTCACCGAGGTCGAAGAAGACCGTTACCGCTACAACTATGCCCTGCAGAATTTCGACTTCGAGCGGGGCGTGAGTTCCTTTTCCGTTCCCCTGAGTTCAGATGCGGAAGTATTCGATACCTGGTTTGGTGGTGTCGAGGGTGTAAACGACGCCGACTGGGAAGTAACACACGAAGACGGCGAGCTGCGTTTCCAGGCACCGGAAGGGGAAAAACTGCCCTGGTTTACCCTGTTCAACTTCGAGATCGAAGTTGATGTGCCGCCGGAGGCCGGGGAGCTGGAACTGGGGCCGGCAGAAGAGGCATCGGTGGAAGTCATTGCCGTTGATACCATCGTGCCGGGCGGGGTCGGTGTTGGTCCGGTCCTTGCTATCGATCCGGAAGTATTCGACTTCGGCGATGTGGTCATCGGCGAGACCGCTGGTCCGGCCACAATAGTCCTGGAAAACGTGGGCGATGAAACCCTGTCGGTCGACGGAATCGCAAGCCCGACCCCGCCGTTTTTCCTCTTCTCGGAATGCAGCGAGGGCGCCTTCGAACTGGAGCCTGAAGAAACCTGCGAAATGGAATACACCTTCGAGCCGGAATCTGTCGGCAGCTTTGGCATGAGCATGGAGGTCGACAGCAATGCCGCAAGCGGGCCGGACGCCATCGAACTGGAAGGGAACGGTCAACTGCCCCCGCCCACCCTTTCGGTTACCCCGGACAGTCTGGACTTTGGTGAGCTATTCCCCGGAGACCAGGCCAGCATGTCGGTGGAACTGGAAAGCACCGGGGACGAGACCGTCGAAGTCACCGGCCTGGGCGAACCGGATGCACCGTACTCCATTGATTCATCGGATTGCGGCGGTCTTCCCTTCGAGCTGGAACCGGAGGCCACCTGCGACATTATCGTGACCTTCGCACCGGAGGACGAGGGCACCTTCGATGATGCCCTTGTCATCGAGTCCAATGCCGAAGGGTCACCCCATACCGTGACCCTGGAGGGGGACGGCCTGTCCACGGAAATCTTCAAGGACCGCTTCGAGGAACTTGTCCTCAACACCCTGCTCGGACGACGCCTGGGCCGGGTGCCAGGCGGGTAGGGGGCCAGACAGGTGCGGACGCCCGCCTGCTTCCGGGGCAACTGACCGCATCTTGCTGCTCGATTCCCGCTATTTCAACATGGCCTGTCCGGGGAGGAAAAAAAGGGGCGTATGCTTGAATAAGGCTGATACTGGTCTGTGCCGCTCGAGGGCAAGTGAAATAGCTCACGTTCTTGTGTAATATACCGCTGGTAGTGCACAAGAACGAGGGCTGGTTCACCGGCCGAGGGAGAGAAGGGGAGCATGGAATTTCATCCACTTGAAGTCCTTATTGCGCCAGCCGTGGCGTTTGTCCTGGCTGTGGCGCTGATTCCGTTGCTTAGTCGCCCGGCCAGTGTGATCGGCCTTATCGACACGCCGTGTGTACGCAAGCGTCACGACAAGCCCGTACCGCTGATCGGTGGGTTGGCGATTTTCCTTGCCTTTGGCGCTTCCCTTATGCTGGTGCCCTACCTGCCCCCGGCCTACGGCAGCCTGATTTTCGGCATGAGCCTGCTGCTGATCCTCGGCCTGGTGGATGATATTCGCGAGCTTTCCGCCTGGTTTCGACTGGCGGTACAGGTTCTGGTAGCAACCGTCATGGTTGTATGGGGCGGGGTGGAAATCCGGGCCCTGGGTAACCTGGTCGGGTTTGGTGAGTTCGGCCTGGGGCCCTTTGCGGTGCCGTTTACCGTCCTTTGTACGGTTTTCATGATCAATGCGATCAACATGGCCGATGGTCTCGACGGCCTGGCCGGGGGGATGGTGTTCATCATCCTGAGCATGCTGGCCCTGCTTGGCTGGCTGGCGGGCAAGGATCCGGGGCTGATATCCGTTGCGGCCCTGCTGGCCATGGCGACCCTCGGGTTTCTGATCTACAACGCCCGTTCCCCTTTTCGCAGGAGGGCCTCGGTATTCATGGGAGATGCGGGCAGCATGATGCTGGGTTTCGCCATTGCCTGGCTGGCCATTTCCATGGCCGGCAACGGCACGAGCCGGGTACAGCCTGTGTTCCTGGCCTGGATACTGTTGATACCGGCGATGGATACCTTTGCCATTTCTGTTCGGCGACTGAGCCGGGGCCGCAGTCCCCTGGCAGCCGACCGGACCCACATGCACCACATCATCATCCGCTGCGGATACCCGGTGCGTACTGCAGTGCGCGTGCTCCACCTGGCCGTGCTGGCCACCGCCCTGTTTGCAATTCTTGCCTGGACCCTGGGCTGGCCCCAGGCGATCCTCTTCTGGATGGCAGCGGCCCTGTTCATTGGCCACACGGCGTTTCTGCTTACGGCTCACCTGTCATTGCGCTGGGTAAGAAGGTGGCGGCGGTCGGCCTGATCACTCGAAGTGACAGACCATGACCATCGCATCCTCCCGGGACCCGCGGGCGGGATAGTAGCCCGGACGCCGGCCGATCACGTGGAATCCGGATTTTCGATACAGGCGAATGGCTGGCCGGTTGCTGGGCCGAACCTCCAGGAACAGCCGGTGGACGTCGGCCAGCCGGGTCCTGTCGAGCAAGTCCTCCAGCAGAACCTGTCCCAGGCCCTGACCCTGGAGGTCCGGGTCGACGCACAGGTTGAGCAGGTGGGCTTCGCCGGCACCGATTGACACGACGCTGTAGCCGGAAACTCCGCCGGCCCAATCCAGTACATGGCAGCTGTAGCCAACCCGGATGCAGTCCCGGAAGATGCCGTGGGTCCAGGGATGGGGATAGGCACGGGATTCGATATCCATGACGCTGGACACATCCCGGATACACATCTTTCTAATCTGCAATTGCGGCTCGGGTCGTGTGGCCACGTTCAGGATCCCAGGAGTTCGCGTAACTGATGCCAGAGTCGCTTTCGGGCCTCACCGTCGGTCATCAGTCCGGAAATGTCGGCCGGGCCGACCAGGTTCGGGAGACCTTCGCCGGGAAGGCCGCTGCAGGGTGCAAGGGCCAGGATGTACCGGATTCCCTGGCCGGACAGTTCTTCCATTGTGTTTCCCGCCTGGGCATGGTCGGTCCACTGGCCGAATCGGCAATTCTCGCTGCCAATCAGTGATTGCAGATCGGTCACCATCCTTTCGCTGCCCGCCGGACGGTCTTCGGGGGTGATGATGAGCCAGTCTCCGGTCCCGGCTCCGAGACGCACGCGCAGGTCGGCCAAAGGCATCCGGACTTCTTCCGGTGCAGATGGAGCTGCCTGCCGGTCCCTGCGCACCCAGACCTGGATCCCCATGGCCTGGAGTTTTTCAACCCGGCCGGTAGTCATTCCTTGCCATCCGGTTTACGAGTCTGCTCCTTTTCCTCCCGTCTCCGTCGCCGTCTTTGCTGACTTCGCCCGTGAATGGTGAGAACGGGTCCGGACAGAACGTAACCCATGCCTACGGCAAAAAGTACGGCAGGTGGGTCAATGGCCAGCAGGATGAGGAGAACGATAAAGACCAGAATCCAGGTCATGGGCACCCGGTCGCCGTCCGGCCTGGCCTTGAAGCTCCAGTAGCGAATCCGGGAAAACATCAGGATTCCCAGGATGATTGTCTGGCCCAGGATGAACCATTGCACGGTTTCCGGCTGGATGTCCCGGCTGACGAAAAACCAGATGGTTGCCACCAGGCTGCCGGCCGCCGCCGGGCTGGCCAGGCCCTGAAAGTAGCGCTTGTCGGCCACCCCGGACTGGGTGTTGAACCGGGCCAGGCGCAAGGCTGCACAGGCGGAATAAAAGAACGCGGCCAGCCATCCCACCTTCTCCGGCATCGGGCCTATCTCGGCCAGGCCCTGGAGCGCCCAGGTATAGGCGATGATAGCCGGGGCCAGTCCAAACGACACCATGTCCGACAGGCTGTCGTACTCGGTACCAAAATCCGATTGAGTGCCGGTCATGCGGGCGACCCGGCCGTCCAGACCATCGAGTACGCCAGCGATGATCACCGCGATGCAAGCGGCCACGAAATTGCCGGAAATAGCTGATATCAGAGCGAAAAAACCTGCGAACAACGCGGCGGTCGTAAGCGCATTGGGCAACAGGTAAGCGCCTTTTGAAAGGTTCCTGGGGGGATCGGGCCTGGTCAAGAAAGGGGCTTCCCGGTGATTCTCAAGGGCGTTAATTTAACATTATTCCCTTTGCAAGCTTCCCCGCAGGGGCGATAATGGATAAAACTCCGAGACATCAAATGCTTATGAAATATCTGGCGATGTTGATACTTGCATTCGGTTTTGCCGTCAGCGGGTTTGCCCAGGAAATTGTCTACCGTTGGGTAGATGACGAAGGAACCACCCATTTCTCGGCCCAGCGACCACAGGGAGTCGACTACGAGATTGTAAGCACCGAGTCCGGCCAGGTTGTTTCCATGCCCGGTGACCAGGCTGACGAGGAATCGGTGGATTTCAGTCCGACAGAGTTCGATCAGACCGACCCGTCACCGGATGTCGTGCTTGAGCTGTGCGCTCAGGCCCAAGAGCAACTCCAGCTCCTGGAGACCCGCCCCCGGCTGGTTGTCGGCCACGACAATGACCAGGAGGAACTCCTGGATGATGACCGGCGTCTTGAATTGATCGAACAAACCGGCACATTCCTGGATGACAACTGTGGATGACAAGATGCTGAACGGGAAATCCAGATGGCCTTGAGCAAGACATTCGATGTAATCGTGATCGGTGGTGGTCACGCCGGAACGGAAGCCGCTCTGGCTGCCGCCCGCCTGGGTGCCCGCACGTTGCTGGTAACCCACAACATCGAAACGATCGGGCAGATGAGTTGCAACCCGGCCATCGGGGGGATCGGCAAGGGCCACCTTGTCCGGGAAATCGATGCCCTCGGCGGGGTCATGGCCCGGGCAGCCGATGCGGCAGGAATCCAGTGGCGGCGCCTGAACGCCCGCAAGGGTCCCGCGGTTCGGGCCACCCGGGCCCAGTGTGATCGCAACCTTTATCGGGCGGCCATTCGCCAGGCAGTGGAAAACCAGCCGGGCCTGAGCCTGTTTCAGCAGGGGGTGGAAGATCTCATCGTCGAAAATGGCGCCGTGGCCGGCTGCACCACACCCATCGGGCTGGAATTGAGAGCCCCGGCAGTCGTGTTGACTACCGGCACGTTTCTGGGTGGCCGCATTCATATTGGCGAAAAGCAGCTTGCCGGAGGGCGTGCGGGAGACCCGCCGGCCAACGATCTGGCCCGCCGCCTGCGGGAGATGCCGTTTTCCGTGGGTCGGCTGAAGACCGGTACACCGCCGCGTATCGATGGCCGGAGTCTCGACTTTTCCCGGCTCACCGAACAGCCCGGCGACAATCCGGAACCGGTTTTTTCCTTCATCGGCAACCGGGAAGGCCACCCGGAGCAGGTCAGTTGCTGGATCACCCGGACCTGCGAGCAAACCCACGAGATCATTCGCGCTGGCATGGATCGATCGCCCATGTACTCCGGCGCCATCGAGGGC
>SLIZ01000159.1 GCA_007135395.1 Wenzhouxiangellaceae bacterium
ACCTGGCGCGCCGACGCCTTGCCACGAACGCTGAGAGACAAGCTGAATGTCTGCTGATTAGTGATCTCGTTAGTAAGCGGTGTTCGGAAACAAAAAACCCCCGGCCATGGGCCGGGGGTTCTCTTGGGCGGGTTGGCCGGCCCAGGCGGGCCGGGCCGAATCCCTGACTTACTTCTCCTGCATGCGCTCCAGCGCACGGTCAAGCTCTTCGCGAACATCGTCGCAGCAGCGCTGGGAAGCTTCGGCTGCACGCATGGCTTCGCGAGCGGCTTCCAGGGCTTCCTGGGCGGCCTGGTTGGCTTCATCAGCAGCCCGCTGGGCGCTCTGAGCCGTTTGGGCGGCGCTTTCTGCTTCCGACTGGGCTCGCTCGATCTCGGCCGTGGAGGCGCATCCGGCTACCAGGGCGAAAATCAATGCCAAGGCGCCGAACTTCACTGCCTTTGATAATTTGCTAATACGCATTGCTAAACTCCTCGTTTACTAGTCATCAGCCCCTTCAATCAAGGGCATAAGTTTACCTGCTACCGCCAACTGGCGGCTGGCCCGGCGGACTTCAGGCGTCCAACTTGAGCCGCAGAACCTGCCCAGGTGCCGTTTCAGCTGGCTCCGGTAACAGGGTGCCGGACAAGATCCTGGCCCCCCATTGTATTCTAAAGTGAAAATTCCGTGTAGTTTTCAGCCCGCTGCGCCCATGGCATCCAGGAACCGGGCCGAAGCCAGGCGTCCCGGGGTGCCCACGTCAAGCCACAGGCCCGGGTAGTAGGTGCCGGTGACCCGACCGGCGTCGATCTCCGGTTCCAGGATTTTGCGCAGCGGCAGTTCAATCCCGTCCGGCAGTGGTTCGAAAAGTTTCGGGTTGACCACGGCGATTCCGCTGTAGGTCAAGCGTGGCCTGCCGGTTTTTTCCACCCTGCCACCATCGGCCAGGTGAAAGTCGCCCTTGCGATGATGGTCCGGGTTGTCGACCAGCACCAGGTGGGCGCTGCCGGCAAGGGGGCTTTCGATCAGCGGCCGGAGCCGGCAATGGGTCAGGATATCGCCGCTGATCAAGAGAAAGGGTTCCTTGCCAAGCAGGGGCAGGGCACGGCGGATTCCACCGGCGGTCTCCAGCGGCCCCTCGGGTTCCCTGGAGTACCGGATTTCAAGCCCGTAGGCCGACCCATCGCCCAGAAAGGCTTCGATCCTTTCTGCCAGCCACGAGACGTTGATGACTACCTGCTCGATGCCGGCATCGGCCAGGCGCTCGAGATGATGTTCGATCAGGGTGCCGCCGCCGACCTGGATCAGGGGTTTGGGGACGGTATCGGTCAGTGGTTTGAGACGCTCGCCCCTGCCGGCAGCCAGGATCATGGCCTTCATCGTCGACCCGCCTGATGCCCGGTTGACTCGGGTTTCGGCCCCGGGCTGAAATGTAGTGACTTGTGCCCGGGCATCTTCACGGTTCCAGCAGTCGGGAATCGAAATCGGCAAAGGCCCCGGCGAGTTCTTCGAGAAAATCGTTGAGCGCCGAGCTGCGCCGCCAGACCATGGCAATGGTCCGGCTTGGTGCCGGCGGAATGAATGGGCGAATAGCCAGGTTCTGTGTCCTTGCCACGGGTGGCTTGACCGAAAGGGTCGGCATCAGGGTAATGCCGGTATTGGCCGCGACCATCTGGCGCAGGGTTTCCATGCTCGTGGCATGAAAATCCAGTTTTTCCCCGGCGCCCACCAACTGACAGACTTCCAGGGCCTGATCGCGCAGGCAGTGGCCGTCGGCCAGAAGCAAGAGTTCCTGGCCCTCCAGATCTTCCATGTCAATGCGTTGGTTGGCAGCCAGCGGGTGGCTGTCTGAAACCGCCAGTACAAACGGTTCCTCGAACAGAATCCTGACCTGGAAACGATCCTCGGGTACCGGCAGGGCAAGCAGGCCGGCATCAAGTTGCCCCTGGGCCAGCATTTCCAGCACGTCCTCGGTCTTTTCCTCGAACAACTGCAGCGTCAGCCGCGGGTAGCGCCGTCGAATACCGGGAATGACATGGGGCAGCAGGTAGGGGGCAAGTGTCGGGAAGATTCCTACCCGCAGGATCCCGTCACCCGGGTCCCGGCTGCGCCGGCTGATGGTCTTGATCTCCCGGACTTCATGGAGGATCTTGCGGGCTCGCTCGGCGATGTCCTCCCCGACCCGGGTGAGCATGACTTTCCGGGGGGATCGTTCGACCAGTTGAACACCCAGTTCCTCTTCCAGTTTTCGAATCTGCGTACTGAGCGTGGGCTGGCTGACGTGGCAGGCTTCAGCGGCCTTGCTGAAGTGGCGCATTTCGGCCAGTTTCACCAGATATTGCAGGGCTCTCAGATTCAAGGTTTGCTCCGCATTGGCATCCAGACTGAATAGCCTAACACTATGACTTTAATTGAGACAATCAATTTGAATGATGGGCGGCCGGGCCAATATCTGCCGTGCCCCAACCGGATGGAAGTTCTCCGGTTCAAGAGGCCCCGCAACTGCTGCGGGGCCTTTTTTTCGACAGCCCGGTCCCTGATTCTGCTTCAGGATCCGGTTTCCGATTGCGACCGGCGCTGAAAGGCCGCCTTGTCGAAACGCCGTGTTCGCAGATCATACTCCCAGGTAAAGCCGGGCCAGAGCGTCGTATTGCGTCCGGAACCGGCATGGATGTACCAGCTCTTGCAACCGCCTCGGTTCCAGACCGTCTCTTGCAGACGAATGTGAAGTTTCCGGTTCCATTGCTGCTGGGCCGACTCGAGGACTTCCAGATTCGTTGTTCCGGTTTGATCCATATACCTGAAGGCGCGGTTGATGTAGCGAATCTGGCTTTCGATCATAACCAGGACCGAGGAGTGTCCGAGCGCAGTGTTCGGACCCATTAGCATGAACAGGTTGGGAAACCCGGCGACCACGGTTCCCTTGTAGGCCTCCGGGCCCGACTCCCAGACGCGGGCCAGATCCTGCCCGCCTTTACCCGCGATCATGCCCCAGGGAACCGGTGATGTAGCCTGGAAACCGGTGGCCAGAATGATCACGTCGGCCGGCCGGTGCCTTCCGGTTGCATCGGTGATTCCCGTCTCATCAACTTGCGTGACGGGTGAGTCAACCAGGTTTGCATTTTCCCGATCCAGTGCCGGATAGTAATCATCCGACAGCAGGACCCGCTTGCAGCCCATCTCGTAGTCCGGCACCAGTGCCCGGCGCAGGTCCTCGTCAGCTACCTGGCGGCGAAGATGGGCCCGGGCCCGGTAGCGGTGCCAGGCGGCCAGTCGGGTGGAGACCACCAGCCCCAGGACGCGAAACTCCTGCAGCCAGTAAATGCGGTAGCGATCAAGGCGCATCAGCAAGGGGATGGCCGCGAAAAGGCCCTTGAGCCAGCCGGGAATGACCCGATCCCGGCGGGGGAGGATCCACGGTGGCGTTCGCTGGTAAACATCGAGCTGCCGCACACGGGGCTGGATCCGGGGAACAAACTGGATTGCTGATGCCCCGGTGCCGATTACGGCAACCCGCTTGCCTTCCAGGTGGCAGTCGTGGTCCCACTGCTGGGAATGGAATACCGGCCCCCTGAACGCGTCCAGGCCGGGGAGGTCCGGTCTGGACGGACGGGACAGCCCGCCCATGCCTGCCACCACCCGGCCTGCCTTCCAGCGCCGGCCCTGGCCGTCGAGGATTTCCCAGTAACTGCCGGAATCCGACCAGGTCATGGACTCCACCGGGTTGCCATAAAGGATATGCCGGTCCAGCCCCCGGCTTGCGGCCATGCCGGCCAGATACTCCTGGATTTCCTTTCGGGGCGGATAGCGCCGGGTCCAGTCCGGATTGAGCTCGAAGGAAAGGGAGTACAGGTGGGAGGGCACATCACAGGCACAACCCGGGTAGTCGTTCAGCCACCAGGTTCCACCGGGGCCGGGTTCGCGTTCGAATACGATGAAGTCCCGGTCCCCGGAATCGACCAGTGCCCGGGCCATTCCCAGGCCGGAAAAGCCGGCACCGATGATCGCGGTCCTGACCTGTCGGGCAGCCTGGGAACCGGATTCCCCGGATGATGGGTTCAAGTCAGGTGCATCCTTTTGATGGGGTCAATCCAGCGGCTCGATCGGCCGGAAAATTCCGGTCTTGGTCATGTTGCGATTGTGCTCGAAGGGTTCGAGGACATCGATCGGGTCCAGCTCGGCAAGCTTGTCGAAGTTGATGGCCTCCCACCGGGGGCGATCGGCCCGGACGGAGTAAAGGTATTCATCCCGGGTATGGCCGGTGGTCTTGTCCAGGCGCTGGGAAAAGCCGGAGATCACCACGGACTGGAGCCAGGGCAGGGCGGCAAAGCTCATGCCCAGCAGTCTCACGGCGATGGCGTGAACATGGCGGGCATAATTCATGCGCTGTGCGCGCTGGCTCAATGGCTGTTCACTGAGGATCAGATCCCGCTGGTTGAACCGGGGCTGTCCCGTGGGCAGGTCCTCGATCTCCGGCAGGTCCACCTCCAGGTGAAGTTCATCCTTGATGATTTCCAGGCTTGCCTCGGTCTCGTAGGGCCAGTCCAGCCCTTCGATCAGCATTTCCAGCACGTCCTCCGAGGCGTCCGGGTCGCCTTCGGCAGCTCTGTTGCAACTTGCCTGGAAGCGGGCGGCCTGGGCTTCGTGCTTGACCCGCCGGCTGTCCCAGGCTTCCAGATCCAGTTTCCAGCGGTGGAGCCTTTCTGCCCGGCGGTCATCGAATTTCCGGCGCCAGGCGGGGACCAGCCGGGTGAGCAGACCCGGGCTTTCCGGATTCGGTGCGGCCGGTTTCGGCTCGTCGAACTCGGGCGGGGCGATCAGGCTTTCCCGGTCGCCTGGTGCCGGGGTTTCGGCATGGATGTTGATTTTCGAATCCAGGGACTGCTCGATTTCATCGACCCGGGCAAGGGCCTGGTCGATCACCGCCTGGCGGTTGGAACGCAACAGGGTCTGGGCATCTTCGGCTGAAAAAGCCTGACCGGTCTGAGCGTTGCGAACAACCGGCGGGCTGCCATCGGTCTTCCATTCGATCTCAAGCGGGATGGATTGGCCCGGTTCGGTTCCCGACCCACCCGGGTTCTTCCCCGTCTGCGGGGGGGTCCCCGGTCGACGGGTGGACTGGCCTGCGCCGTGCTTTTTTCGGAAACTCATGCCGGTGCCCGGGGCGCCAACGCTGGACCAGATGCCCCGCCTTCCCGCGCTGACCCGGGCACCGCGAACGCCGGTGCTGACCCCCACCCCGGACTTGCTCAGATTGAGTCGCAGGCCGGGAAAAAGTCGGATGCGTCGCTGGAATCGGAATGCCATGGTGCTGCCTGCAAGTATTCAATCCCGAGCATATCAATCCCGGCCATTGCATGCTGTCGACTCGAATCCGTGGTCTGATTCAAACCAATTGCCGCTTTTGAGCATCCTTTGTGACATGACGACCCGACCGCCGTCCAAACCTGTCAAAGTCACCGATGTGCTGGTCCGGACGGCCCTGGGCGGAGACAAGGAGGCTTTCGAAGCGCTGTACAGGGCCTTCGGCCCGCGATTGATGGCCAGTGCCTGGCGACTGGCCGGCGGGAACCGGGCGCTGGCAGAAGACTGGGTCCAGGATGCGTTCGTCCAGGCATGGAACAAGGGTGCCAGCTTGCGGGAACCGGGGGCCTTCGGGGGCTGGATTCGGCGCCTCCTGATCAACATCGCCCTGATGGACATGCGCCGATCCCGGCTGGTGGACATGGAGCCGGAACAGGAATCGGCCGGTGTCGAGCCCCCCTGGCCCTGTCTGGACCGGGACCTGGAACAGGCCATTGCAGCTTTGCCGGACCGGGCCCGAATGGTTCTGGTGCTGTTTCACCTTGAGGACTTCAGCCACGAGGAAATTGCCCGGCGGCTGGGTGTTACCACGGGAACATCGAAAGCCCAGTTGCACCGGGCCCGAAAACTGATCAAGGAGCGACTTTCAACATGAACCGAGCCGGCAAAAATGAAATTTCCGACCGGGATCTGGACAAACGCCTGGCTCGCCTGGAAGAACAGGCCACCCACGGTACGGACCTATGGCCGGCCATAGCCCGGCGCCTGGATGAATCAACGGAAAACTCCGGTCGATTCCATCGGCTCTGGGTGCTGGCAGCCGGACTCATGGCCACGGCCATCGTGCTGGTGATCCTTCA
>SLIZ01000055.1 GCA_007135395.1 Wenzhouxiangellaceae bacterium
ATTGGCCAATCCGATGGAGTGCTGGCCGCCGGCTTCCCGGCGACTCCTTGTACACAGACTTATCCACAGCTTATGTGGATAAGCGTACAAAGCAGCCCGTTACTGCCCGGAAAGCCCTTTCAAATGGGGCTCCCCCGGTCCGGAGCAACGGTCGGTATCGGCTAGTGGGCCACTAGACGGCCAGCGCAAGCTGGGGCTCGGCAGTCACCCTTCGGCCATCCCTGTTCGCGCCGATCAGGTTTTTCAGTGCACGCTCGGAAGCCGGTGTCATGAATTCCAGGCAGGACCCGTCATCGAATTGCAGCATGATGACCACACCACGGCCACTGACGCCCGGGTGAGCCACCACCCCCGAGATGGTCTTGCCGACCAGGTCTTGCTGGCGAATTCCCTGCTCCCGGCACCGCTCGGACCGGGTCTTGAATCTGTTCTTTCCGGGGATGTTCTCCATGTTTCTGACTCCAGTTCGTTGATCGACGGTTGCATTGGACCATGCGGCCTTCTCAAAACCTGAGAAGCCCGGGCAACGGTCCGCCGGGTCGATTTCCTACAAACATTCGAGCCGAATTCCTACAAGCAGTCGCGACGATTGACTGATTTCACCGGGCACAGCGATGGCTATTCTGTACTCGACCGTAAGCAAAGCGGTCAGGCAGTAAACCTAACCATTAATCATTGAAATCAGGAGGCAAGCGATATGTTGAAGAAAGCAATTGTACTCATGGCAGGTATGACTCTCAGCGCCCTGGTACTGGCCGGCAGCCCGGTCAATATCAACCAGGCCGACACCGAAGAACTGGCCTCGAGCCTGCATGGTGTCGGAGAAGCCAAGGCCGAAGCCATTGTCGCCTACCGGGACGAAAACGGTGAGTTCGGCGACATTGACGAACTGGTCGAGGTCCGCGGCATTGGTCTGCGAACCGTGGATCAGAACCGGGATCAGATTACCGTCGAGGACAGCGAAGGCTGAAACGGCACAATCCCGGCAGCAAGCCTGGCCCCGCATCCTTTGGGATGCGGGGTCTTTTTGTGCGGGTCCAAACGGATTTCGCAGCACTCCTGGAGGTTGGGTCGAGGATCGAGAGTCGAGGTGAAAGAAGGGCAGGTTTCAGGGAAAACAAGGCCAAGGGGCAGGCTCACGGTTTCCGGTTTCCGGACAAAGGGACGAAACGACAAAGCGACGTAGCGACAACACCCCCCTCAACGAACCGGCTGTCTCCCGGAAAAGGCATGGGCAAGGGTTGAACGATCGGTGTATTCCAGTTCCCCGCCCAGGGGGACGCCCTGGGCAATGCGGGTGACGGCAATGCCGTTACGGTCGGCCATCCGCTTGAGGTAGTGGGCGGTGGCCTCCCCTTCCACCGTGGTGTTGGTGGCAATGATCAGTTCCCGGACCTGCTCGGCTTCCAGTCGCCGGGCCAGCAGATCCAGTCCCAGGTCTTCCGGCCCGATTCCATCCAGCGGCGAGAGCCGGCCCAGCAGGACAAAATAGCGTCCATCGAACCCGGTTGCCTGCTCGATCGCCAGAATGTCGGCGGGGCTTTCCACGATGCAAAGGACATCGCCCCGGCGACGCTCACTGGCGCAGTAACGGCACAGGGTATTTTCAGTGAAATTCCGGCACTGGTCACAGCGCCTGATCCGCTCGACGGCCAATTCCAGCGCCCGGGCCAGGCGGCCGGCCCCTTCCCGGTCCCGCTCCAGCAGGTGCATGCACATTCTCTGGGCCGTTCGCTGGCCCACGCCGGGCAGGCAGCGAAGGGCTTCCAGCAGCTCTTCCAGGGCACTTACACTCACGCGGTTAACCGGCGTGCAGCAACGGGCTTCAGAAAGGTCCCATGCCCGGCGGGATGGGCATCCCCCCGGTCATGTCGGAAAGCTTTTCCTTGGTGGTCTCCTGGACCTTGTTGACCGCATCGTTCATGGCTGCGGTGACCAGGTCTTCCAGCATTTCCGCATCTTCAAGCAGGGATGGATCGATGTGGATCCGGCGGACTTCGTACTTGCCGGAAATCGTTGCCTTGACCATGCCCCCTCCGGCCTCCCCGGTAACCTCCATGCCGGCCATTTCTTCCTGGGCCTTTTTCAGGTTTTCCTGCATCTTCTGGGCCTGCTGCATCAACTGGCTGATATTTCCCTTCATCACTGACTTGACTCCTGATGGTTGTCCGGTTCAATGGATTCACTGATCACGCTGGCGCCCAGTTGTTCCTTCATGCCCTGGACGACCGGATCGCTGTGAATGGACTCTTCGGCCTGCTGCTGGCGACGGTCCGCGGCCACGTTTTCGATCCGCGCCGGGGTCATGACATCCTTATCGTCATTGGTTTCGACCCGAACCCGGATGTCCCGGTTCAGATAACTGGAAAGAGCCGCCTGGAAACTCTTCCGGGTCCGATCGCTAAACAGCATGGCATGGTCCGGGTTGACGCTGAACACCCACTGGCTTTCACCGCGTTGCCTGAGATCCAGGTGGGAGCATACGGTCCGCACCGCACCGCTGATTTCCAGCTCCTGGAAAATCGTTATCCAGTCCAGGTCCTGCTCACCTTCCCCGCTGGCGGCCGGAGTTGTTGGGTTGACCGGCTTTTCCGGAGCTTTCGGGCTGGCCACCGGCTCTCGAACCGCCCCGGCCTTGCTTCCGGCTTCGGCAGCCGATGGGGCCGGACTGCCAGCGGCCGCCCCGGGTGTTTTCCGGGCTGATTCACCGGCTGGCCCGGGACCGGAGGCCGATTCGGCCGGGCGAAAGGCAAACATCCTGAGCAGGGTCATTTCACAGCCGGTTCGGGCATCCGGTGCCATTTCCAGCTCCCGTCGGCCGACAATGGCAATCTGGTAGAAAAGCTGGATATCCTCCGGATCGAACCGGTCTGCCAGCTCTCGCAGAGCGTCCCAGCCCGGCCGTTCGGCATCCTCGTATTCAGGCACCTGCTGCACCAACCCGATCCGGTGCAGGGCTTCGGCCAGGTCGGCGAGGAGCTGCTTCGGGTGGCGGGCCATCTCGAAAGCCTGGTCGAGCACTTTCAAGGCCTCGGCGGCCTGCCCGTCCGCAAGGGCCTGGAGCATTTCCAGGATATGACGCTGCTCGACGGTTCCAAGCATGTCCTGCACGGTCGACAGAACCAGACGCTCGGCATCAGTGGCCAGGGCCTGATCGAGCAGACTGAGCCCGTCGCGCATGCTGCCATCCGCCGCTCGCGCCAGGGCATGCAGGGCCTCGGTTTCGTAGTCCACTCCTTCCTTGTCCAGAATCCTGGCCATCTGGTCCCGTATCTCCTCCAGCCCCAGCCGGCGAAGGTTGAACTGCAGGCAGCGGGAAAGAATGGTGACAGGAATCTTCTGCGGGTCAGTGGTCGCCAGAACGAATTTGACGTGTTCCGGCGGCTCTTCCAGGGTCTTGAGCAGCGCATTGAAGCTGTGGCCGGACAGCATGTGGACCTCGTCAATCAGGTAGACCTTGAAGCGACCTCGTGCCGGCGCATACTGCACGTTGTCGAGGATCTCGCGGGTATCGTCCACCTTGGTCCGGGAGGCTGCGTCGACTTCCAGCAGATCCACGAAGCGGCCTTCGTCAATTGCAATGCAATGCTCGCACTTGCCACAGGGCTCAGCACTGACACCTTCCAGGCAATTGAGTGACTTGGCCAGTATCCGGGCAATGGTGGTTTTTCCCACCCCCCGGGTCCCGGTCAGCAAAAACGCATGATGAAGCCGCCCCTGGGCCAGGCCGTTGGACAGGGCCTGGACCACATGGGCCTGTCCGACCAGCTCGCTGAAAAGCCGGGGGCGCCATTTACGGGCGAGAACTTGATAACTCAATGAAATTCCGATGGTTTGTGTCGGCGTGTGGAACCGGAGCGGTCAATACGAGACCCCTGAAATGCCGCTTGCGGGGTTCGATGAGCCACTCGGGACCACGCAGGAAGTTTACACGATGACGGAGGCATTCGAGTCAGGGCCGAATTCCCCGAGGCATGCCCGGCGGCGGCTGCCACGGGATTTGCTCAATAAGGTGGCGGTCTCCACCCGCCCGACCCCGGCACCCGCAATCCCTGCTGCCGCTGCTCCCTTCCGGGCCTGACGGGGTTCACAGGAATTGTGCTGCGGGGAGACCGGCAGAGACCACCATAAGTCAATATTGTCCCAGAGTCTCCGGGACGATTACAAGGCAGCAAACAGCGCCCCTTTTGCAATTTACGCCGGCTTAACCCAACGGTAAACGCTCATGGGAGGAACATTCCTGAGCACCTTGACTTCCTCGGGTTCCCCCATGATCTCCCGGCCCAGTTCGGCTACCCGGGAGCGGAACTGGTAGGCGACAAAACGACCACCTCCGGCAAGGCTCTGCTGGATTGCCTTGATTATGCCCGTCCCGACCTCCTGGGGCATAGTGGAAAAGGGTATCCCGGAGATCACCACGTCCGGCTCGCCCAATCCATGCTCGGCCAGGATATCGGGCAGGGATGCGGCGCTGCCCTGATGGGCGACCAGCCGCGGGTCGGGATCGTCGTTGAGAAGTCGAACGAACTTGGGGTCGGTTTCTATCGCCAGCAACCTCGAGTTGGCCGGCATGCACTCCAGCAAGGCCTGGGTGGTTCCCCCGGTACCCGGCCCAAGCTCCACGACAATGGATGCCTCGCCCAGATCGGCAGCCTCGACGATCCTGCGTTCAAGAAATCGGGAACTCGGGATAACCGAACCCACTACCTCGGGACTTCGCAGAAAACCCATGAAGAACGCCAGACTGTGGATTCTCCGCGGCCGGACTGCTGAATTCGTTGCCCCCGAAAGACCGTTGCCGGTTTCGTTTCTCATTTTTTACTCCCGGTTCATGGGCCCGGCCTGACCGTCAGGCAAAGGCCGGGGGATGCGGGCATTCGGACCCATGGGGGTCCGGATGCCAGGCGAAATCAGTCTTCGCCAAAGAAAAAGCCCAGCAAGTGCAGCAGGCTTGTAAACAGGTTGTAGATGGACACGAACAGGGTGACCGTAGCCATGATGTAATTGCGCTCGCCACCCCGGACGATCTGCTGGGTCTGAAAAATGATCAGACCGCACATCAGCAATGAGAACATGGCCGAGGCCGCCAGCGCTACCGCACCCATGTTGAAAATCACTGCGCCCAGGGCAGACAGAAAGGCTACCAGGATCCCGACGAACAGGAAGGGTCCCATGAAACTGAAATCCTTCTTCGTAACCATGGCAAAGCCCGACAGGCCGACAAAGGCCACGCCGGTCAGTCCGAATGCTGCACCGACGAGCTGATGTCCATTGGAGAACATTGTCAGGTAATGACTGACAATCGGCCCCAGGGTCAGCCCCATGAAACCGGTCAGCGCAAAAACACTCAACAACCCCCATGCGGAGTTGCGCAGGTAATAGGTGAGAAACAGCAGGCCGAAATACCCGATCAGGGTCAGCATCAATCCCGGATGCGGCCAGTTGTTGGCCATGGAAACCAGGGCAACCCCGGCACAGAACAACAGGGTAAGACTCAGCAGATTCCAGGTATTGCGCAGTACACGTCGAGCATCATCGCTGATCTCGACACCTTCTGTACGGGGCACACTTGCTGTTTGGAATCGTTCGTTCACAGTAGCTACTCCTTCAAGGAAAGAAAAATTCTAGAGTGAATACGCACTCGAAACTCGCTAGCCGGGTATTCTACCAGTCTCCGGACCCGAGTACCGCCAGCCATCAACGGGACCACAAAACCCGCCACGCTGGACACACTTCCCGGCATTTACCCGGTTATGCCCTCAGAGCAGGGCCGGACCGATGGCATGTCACTTCCAGGGCGAAGATATCGGGGCTCGAACCACCGGCATCAAGCCTGCCTGACAACCAGGGGAGTATCCGGGAAGAAAATCGGGCACTCGACCTTTACCGGCAGGCGTCAAATGGTTATCCTTTCGGGCTTGATCGCTGCCGCCTGAAACAATAGGCGGTCGCACAATCCGGAGAGGTGGCCGAGTGGCTGAAGGCGCTCCCCTGCTAAGGGAGTATACGGCTTATACCCGTATCGAGGGTTCGAATCCCTCCCTCTCCGCCATAACCTGAAAAACCCCGCCAAGCGCGGGGTTTTTTGTTATTCAGACTCAAGCGCAAGACCACCGAGGGAGGGGTTCGAACCC
>SLIZ01000052.1 GCA_007135395.1 Wenzhouxiangellaceae bacterium
AAAATGGTTTGCAGTTTCCGGTTCATCCCTCCGCGCCTCTGCGCCTCTGCGCGACATAACTGGTTCGTTGGTTTTTTGGTTTTTTGGTCATTTGGTTCGTTGGCTGGTTCGAACAGGTTCAAGGAACAAGGCTCAAGGTTCAAGGAAAGGCAGTTTTGGAGTTTTTTTCTCCTTGCTCCTTGCTCCTTGCTCCTTGGTCCTTTTTTCCCGGGTTCCCGTTTTCCCATTGACCGTTCTTTCATCCCTCCGCGCCTCTGCGCCTCTGCGCGACATACTGGTCATTTGGTCATTTGGTTCGTTGGTTGGTTAGTTTTAACCTGTTTCCCCCTTTGCGCCTTGGCGTCTTTGCGAGAGAAAATGGTTTGCAGTTTCCGGTTCATCCCTCTGCGCCTCTGCGCGACATATGGTCATTTGGTCGGTTCGAATAGGCTCAAGGATCAAGGTTCAAGGAGCAAGGTTAATGGGTTAACGGGTTAATGGGTTAACGGGTTAACAGGTTAACGGGTTAACGGGAAAACAGGACAGGCTCCGGGCCGAGTCCGGGAGCCGTCCCATTGACCCATTGACCCGTTTTCCCATTGACCGTTCTTCTTTCCCTTCGCGCCTTCGCGTCTTCGCGAGAGTCCGGTTTCCGGGTTCCGGTTTCCCTGCCACCCTTTACCCTTTCCCCGCCCCCCGTCGGACCATGGGCACAAGCACCTGGGGCACGAACAGGCACCAGGCGGCGGTTAGGGTGCCAATGGCGGTCAGGGTGACGCCGGCGTCGAGGAGCTGGCCGAGGACGATGGGGGATACGGCGGTGGAGGCGACCATGAAGGCAGCGAAGACGCCGCGGATCATGCCAAGCTGGAGGATGCCGAAGAGTTCGGCCCAGACCGAGCCGACCACCACACCGTTGGCCCCGGCGGTGATCCCCAGCCCGGCAAAGAGTATCCACAGTGCCGGACCCGGCGGCAGGAATCCCAGGGCAAGCATGCCGGCGGCCAGGGGCAGGAGGTAGAACCGCATCAGTACCACCGAGCCGAACAGATCCACCAGGCGGCCGGTTGCGAATGCGGCGATGGCCTGGAGGACGGCGAACAGGACAAAGGCCGAGGCCACCGAATTCAGGCTCCAGCCCCGCAGTTCGGCCAGGCTGCCCTGGTGAAGGAAAACGGCGGTGACCGTGAAGGCAGATACCAGCACGACGGGCAGGGACAGGGTGAATGCCGGGTTGAGCAGCAGGGCCCGGCGGTCCATGGTGGGGTGGTCCCGGTCCGGTTCGGTGGAGTCAGGTGGGGTCAGCAGCCCGGAAAATCTCCAGAGCCCGGGCATGGCGGCCAGGACAATCACTCCACAGGCCAGAAGCCAGACCGTACGCCAGTCCAGCCAGCCGAAGAGTGCGGCCACGATGACCGGAAAACAGGCCTCGCCCAGGATGAATCCGTAGGAGGCCATGGCCACACTGCGCCCCCGGTTGCGGGTGGCATAGCGGGCGGCGGCCACGACGGCCAGGTGACCGACAAGGCCCTGCCCGCCCAGTCGTAGCAGGAACAATCCCGGCCACAGCAACCAGACGGTGTGGGCACCGGCAACCATCAGGCAGCCGGCGGCAAGCAGGCCCAGGGCCACGACGATGGCTCGCCCCAGGGGCAGGCGGTCGGCCATCTCGCCGAGCCAGTACATCAACAATCCGCTGGTGATCGTGGCGGTGCCGTAGATCAGCCCCAGAGTGGCGCTGGTCAGGTCGAAGGTGGCTCGAAATTCGGTGCCGAACAGGCCGATGAAAAAGGTCTGGCCAAACGACGAGATCAGGGCGGCCAGCAGGCCGAACATGCCGGCTTTTCGAATTCGTGAAGCGTCCACGGGGTTTCTCAGCCAGGCGCGGGATCAGACACCGGGCATGGCAACCTGGTTGAACACGGCCACGAAGTGGCTGACCGCCCCGGCCAGGACAAACAGATGCCAGACGGGGTGGAAAAAGCGCACACGGTCGTAGAAATGAAACACGGCACCGGCGGTATACAGAATCCCGCCGATGACCAACCAGTACACGGAGGCTTCCGGGACGTTGCGAACCAGGGGCTCGGCGGCCACGATGACCATCCATCCCATTGCCACGTAGATGGCCGTGGAGAGAAAACGAAAGCGGCCGGTGTAGAAAAGCTTGAAGAAAATACCCACCAGGGCCAGGGTCCAGATGGTTCCGAACAGGGCCCAGCCCCAACCGCCCCGCAGGCCGACCAGGGTAAAGGGGGTGTAGGTACCGGCGATCAGAAGATAGATCGCGCAATGGTCGAAAATCTTCAGCCTGCCCCGTGCCCGGGGGTGGGGGATGGAGTGATAAAGGGTCGAGGCGGTAAACAGCAGCACAAGGGCGACGACGTAGATCGAAGCGCCCACGACATGCCAGACATCGCCATGGATGGCAGCCAGGGTGATCAGTACCGCTCCGGCTGCAACGGAGGCAAATGCACCGATCCCGTGGGTCACCGCATTGGCAATCTCTTCGCCTGTCCCCCGGGTGGCTGTGCTCACATGACGGCTCCGGTCAACTTCGGCAAACCATACCACAGGGCTGAATGGGCAAATGGTTTTGCGGTGGAATCTTCCTCAGGATTCGTCGAGCCAGCGGTAAAGGGTCCGACGGCCCACACCCAGCAATGCTGCGGCGCGACGCTTGTTGCCGTCGACCTTGTCGAGCACGTAATGGACATAGCGCTGGCGCAGTTCATCCAGGGAGGGAAGCATGTCGCCTTCGAGCAGGTTCGACGGCAGACCGGATGCCTCGGGGCTGTCGCTGTCTGCGGCCAGTTCCGGGCTGGAGCCGGTTTCCTTGCGGATCCGGGCAGGCAGGTGTTCCAGGCCGATCTCGGCGTCTTCGCAGAACGTCACCGCACGCTCCATGGCATTGCGCAGCTCGCGCACATTACCCGGCCAGGTGTAGGCCTTCAGGGCGTTCATGGCCGACTCCCCGATACGCCGGGCGGGTCGCTGGTGGGCGTTGGCAAACTGGTCGAGGAAGCTGGCGGCCAGCAGGTCGATATCGTCCGGGCGCTCCGACAGGGCCGGGACATGAAGGGAGAAGGTTTCCAGGCGGTAGTAAAGGTCTTCGCGGAAATCCCCGGACTGGACCCGGTCGTTCAGGTCCCGGTTGGTGGCCGCCAGTACGCGGACATCCACCTGGATTTCCCGGTCGGCACCCACCGGCCGGATCATGCCGTCCTGAAGCGCCCGCAGCAGCTTGGCCTGGAGGGGCTGGGGCATTTCGCCGATTTCGTCGAGGAACAGGGTGCCCCCGTCGGCTTCCTGGAAAAGTCCCGGCCGGCGTTTCTCGGCGCCGGAAAAGGCGCCGGAGGAATGGCCGAAGAATTCGCTTTCCAGCAGCTCGGCGGGTACACCGGCACAGTTGACGGCCAGAAAGGGCTTGCCGGCCCGGTCGCTTTCTTCGTGGACCGCCCGGGCGATCAGTTCCTTGCCGGCACCCGAGGGCCCGGTGACCAGCACCGGCCCCTCGGCCCGGGCCACCCGGCGGGTCTGGTCGAACAGGACCCGCATGACCCGGCTCTGGCCGACCAGTCCGTGAAAACCACCCTCGCCGACCAGGGAGCGAAATCGCTGAACCTCATTGCGCAGCCTGCGGGTATCGAGCAGGCGCTCGACGGTAAGGGTGAAATGGTCCATATCCAGCGGCTTGGTCAGGAAGTTGTCGGCACCGGCCTTGAGTGCCTGAACGGCCCGGTCGACGGTTCCGTAGGCGGTGATCATCAGGAATGCCGGCGGGGCGTGCAGCTTGCGTACATACTCGAGCACCTGCAGGCCGTTGGCACCCGGGAGCTGGAGATCGCTGACCACCAGGTCCGGCTCGGCTTCCTCGATGAGTGGTGCCGCATCCTCGGCGGAATTGCAGGCGTGAATGGTATAGCCTTCCGACTCCAGCTCTTCGGTGAGAAGCTCGCACAGCGCCTGGTCATCTTCTACCAGGACAATCACCGACGGCTTTTTCTCATTCATTGTGTTTCCTCGCTTGCCAGCAGCAGCTCGAATCGGCTGCCGCCGAGTTCCTTGCTCGACTCGACCCGGATCTCGGCGCCATGCTCGTCGATCACGCTCTTGACGATGGCCAGTCCCAGACCGGTGCCCTCGCCGGTGTCCCGGGTGGTATGAAAGGGCTCGAAAATCTGCTTGCGGGCTTCCGGATCGATACCCGGCCCGTCATCTTCGACCACGATGGATACCTGATCGCCGGCCTGCCGGGCCCGGACCCGGACCTTGCCGCCGGGGGTGGCCTGCACGGCGTTACGGATCAGGTTGATCAATCCGTGCTCCAGGCGAATGGCGTGTCCGCGAACCAGGGCAGGACCCTCCGGTAGATCGAGCTCCAGGTCCACACCCCGGGAATCGGCCTCGGGCTGAACCCCGGCCACCGCCTGGCGCAGGATTTCGTGGATTCCGACGGCCTCCATGTCCCGCCGGTCGGTGCGGACGAAGTCCATCAACTGCTGGATCAGCCGATGGGTTCGGCGGATCTGGCTGCGAATGCGTTCCAGCCGGCGGCCGGCGTCGGTGCCCAAGTCCGAGTTGGCCAGGCGCCGGGCATCGCCATCGATGACCGTCAGCGGCGCACCCAGTTCATGGGCGACCCCGGAAGAAAACTTGCCCAGGGCCGCGTACTTTTCCTGTTCCTGCATGCGAATGGACATGACCGCCTTTTCCCGGCTGCGCTCGGCCAACTCGCTCTCGATGCGCTGCATGCCGTCGAGCATCCGGTTCAGACCGTGGGCCAGGGCGGCCAGCTCCCGCGGGCCGCTTACCCGGGCCCGGAGATCCTTCCTGCCCCGGGCGACTTCTTCCATGGTCAGCATGAGCCGGTCTACATGGCGCCCGACGGTGAACCGGTGGCCGACAACCACGATGCCCAGCATCAGCACCAGGACTGCACCCAGAAGCCACCAGCCCCGCTGGCGGACCTGGGTCAGGCGCAAGGCGATTTCGCTTTGCTCCCGGGTGACCTGGAGCAGACCCTCGATCTGACCGGCCTGGCCGATCAGGGGCACGAAATAGGAATAAACCTGCTGGCCGCCCAGGTCCTCGTACTGGCCCCGCTGCTCCCCGGCTGCTGCCAGTTCGGCGGCCTGGACCTGCTCCCGGCGGCCCGGCACCAGCTCGCCGGCGGTCAGGACCCGGTTGCCCTCGGCATCGAACACGTAGGCTCCATATACCCCGCCGATCTCGAAAACCGCACCCAGGGTCTGCTGAAGCCGGTCCAGCGCGCCTTCGGTCAGCGCATCCTGGGCGGGCATCTGCATGGTTCTGGCGACCAGCTCGATCTCGTTTTCCAGGCGCGCCTCGATCAGCCGCTCGACCACCGAAAAGGTCGTCCACACCAGCAGGCTGGCGACCACAGCCAGGGGCAAAAACATCTGGAGAATGAGCTGGACCCGAAGGCCTCTGAATCCGCGCATTGGGGCTGTCCGGTTGAGCACATGCGCCATTATGACACACGATATGGCTCGTCTAAACCCCTTCAGGCACGCCAAGTCATTGATTTTTCGTTAATCGGGGGCATGGCACGATTCGTGGAACACGTGAAACGTAACAGAAGTAAAATTCATAAACTCATAGAGAGCCATACAATGAAAATTCGCAATCTGTTTATCGCCATCCTCGCCGCTTCCGCCTTTGCATTCAGCGGTTCGCTGCTGGCCCAGGAAGAGTACCAGCAGGCACCGGCCGAGCCGGACCCGATTGAAGTCTCCGACGCCCAGCTTGACCAGTTCGTGGCAGCCCAGGAGTCCATCGTTGGAATCCAGGAAGACTTCTCCCAGCGCCTGGAAGGCGTGGACGATCCGGAAGAAGCCTACGAGCTCCAGGTTGAAGCCAACGAAGAAATGACCGCCGCCGTAGAAGACTCCGGCCTGTCAGTCGAGGAATACAACGAAATCGCGATGGCCATCCAGACCGATGAAGAACTGCGCGATCGCCTGAGCGAAAAGGTCGAATAAACAAAACGACCAAGGTGTGAAAAAAAGCCCGGGTCAAGCCCGGGCTTTTTTTTCGTCGTTTCGTGTAATAAACCGGTTCGTTGGTTTTTTGGTTTTTTGGTGTTTTGGTTTTTTGGTTAAAACCGGAA
>SLIZ01000224.1 GCA_007135395.1 Wenzhouxiangellaceae bacterium
ATCGTCATCGACGAAATGGTCGAGGGCACCGAGTTCACCCCGGAAGATGACCTGGATACCGGAACCAGCTACTACTGGCGCGTCCAGGGCATCAACAACTGCGGCGGCGGCGAGTGGAGCGTCACCTTCGAGTTCCAGACCCGCCTGGAGCCGGTTGCAGACATCTCCCAGGACGAGTTCAGCTTTGTCATGGAGCCCGGTGATTCCGACAGCCAGATGTTCACCCTTTCCAATGTGGGTACCGGCAATCTGGTGTGGGATATCGAAACCGATCTTCCCGAAAGTGGCGACAGCACCCGTTCAGCCCACGACCCGGGCCTCAACGAGCCGATCGAGATCCCCGAGTTCACACTTGAGGGCAGCGGCGATACCGTCGAGTTCAACATTCCGGCGGGCGAGATGACGTTGGGGCATGTCATCGGATTTGCCTTTGAAGGTGAAGTTACAGGGGTCGGCGGCACCGGCACCTGGGCATCGGATACCTGCATGGTGATCGAAACGCCCGACGGAAGCACCTTCGGCGTAGGTGGCTTCGGAACCGGAACCATCCCCGGATGCGGTGGCGAGAATGCCTGGGATTTCGGAGGTTCCGGATCCACCGATGATGGCTTCTACGAAAGTGAGCACCCGGATGCCTTCGACCCGCCGGTTGAAGAAGACGGCGAATACACGATCACCTTTGCCCAGGACTTCGGCAGTGCCGATGTAACCTGGTCGGATGTGGTTGTAACGCTTTACAAGCAGCCCCTGCCGGTATGCGGCGACGAGTTGACCAGTGTGGACTGGCTCAGCACGGACCCGACCGACGGCAGCATTGCTGAAGGCGACTTCGAGGACATCACGGTCAGCGTCGACAGCCAGGGCATGGATGCCGGTGAATACATCGGATATCTTTGCCTGACAACCAACGACCCGAGCGCCGAGCTTGTCCCGATGCCGGTGGAACTGGAACTGACCGGCGATCCGCCGCAGGATCCGGTGGCCGATATCTCTCCGGCTTCCTTCGAGTTCGAAGTCCCCGTGGGTGGCAGCGCCTCCGATGTGCTCAACATGGGCAACACCGGGGACAGCGACCTGATCTGGACCATCGAGCAGGCCGAGCCGACCGGTGTGGCCTACGGTACCGGTGAGCCAACCGGATCGTTCAATGCCCCCGTGGGATATCCGCGTGGCTCCGGTCTGGAACCGGAAGGGCCGCAGGCCGATGCCCATGTACCGGCAGCCGTTCTCGGCGGCCCGATCACCGACGACTGGGAGGAAGGATTCGAGGACATCGACACCCTGCCCGGCGCCGGCTGGGAGTTCACCAACAACTCCGACCCGCTGGGTTCCACCGGCTGGTTCCAGGGCGATGGGGCCAATTTCCCTGCCCATGAGGGCCCGGATGACTCCTATATTTCGGCCAATTTCGACAATGGCGGCCCGGGAGGCATCATCAGCAACTGGCTGATTACTCCTGAAATCACCCTGGAGAACGGCACGGAACTGCGGTTCTGGACCATGCACAGTACCTCAACCACGTTCCCGGACCGGATGCAGGTCCGCCTGTCCACGGCCGGTGACAGCACTGATGTGGGCAACGATGCCGAATCGGTGGGTGACTTCGACATCCTGCTCGAGGACATCAACGAGGATATGGAATACCCTGGGTATCCGGAAAGCTGGGAGGAGTTCGTCATCACCGTGGAAGGCCTGGATGAGCCCACCACGGGCCGCTTCGCCTTCCGTTACTACAGCCCGGACTGGGATACGGTGGGCAGTCTGATCGGCATTGATACCTTCAGCATTACCCAGCCCGAAGGTGACCCGGTCGGATGCGACAATCCGCTGGACATCGACTGGCTTGATGTCAGCCCGGATTCCGGAACCACGGCCCCGGGCGACAGTGTGCCGGTCGACGTGACAGTCGATGCCGACGGTCTGGCCGCAGGCGACTACGAGGCCGTACTGTGTGCGACCACCAACGATCCTAATGCGGAGCTGGTGGAAGTTCCTGTAAGCCTAACCGTTGATGAGGTCGATGGCGTGGGTACCGTGGAAGGCACCGTCATGAGCCAGGGCTACTGCAGCGACAACCCGGCCCCTGCGGCTGGTGCAGGAATCCTGATCCAGGGCCAATCCGGTACCTACCAGGCTTCGGCCGATGGTGACGGCTTCTTCCAGATCACCGTACCGGCCGATGAAAGCCCGGTGTCGGTTACCGCGGTTGCCGACGAGCACCTGAGCGATACGGCCGACGACGTGGAAGTCGAGGCAGGTGCGGTTACCACCGTGGACTTCGACCTGATCCTCGAAGCTCCCTGTGCTGCGGTCATGCCGGAATCGCTGAACTTTGCGATACCTGCCGGCCATGAAGCCTCCGAGCTCATGACCATCAGCAATATGGATGGTGGCGCTACCCTGACCTGGTGGCTGGGATCCGGCTCCGGTTGCTTCGACCCGGACGTCGACACCTGGCTGAGCCTGTCCGGCGCGGTAATCGAGCCCGGCGGTGACGGCAATACCGTCCCTGCCGGTTCGAGCCAGGACGTCAATGTCACGGCCAGCGCTGAAGGTCTCGAACCTGACACCTACGAAACCGCGATCTGCATCGATACCAGTGATGACCAGCAGGATTCCCTCGAGGTCCCCGTGACCCTGGAAGTCCTGCCGGAAGTCATCTTCGAAGATCGCTTCGAGGCCCAGGCCGAGGAATAGTCAAAGCTAACAACAACAAGCAGGAACGCCGCAACCGCCCCTGGCGGTTCGGCAATTCAAGGGCCGGCGATTTCGCCGGCCCTTTTGTTTATGCCGCCAGGCAATGACCCGGGGATTACTGCTCGGCGGCTGACGTTGCGGGCTGGACTACTTCCTTGAGTGCTTCGGCCGGCAGGGCATAGCTTGTGCCCACCCGGGGATCGTTGCCCGGCAATACGTCTGGGAAGCGCGCTCCCGGCAGGGCGGCTACTGCAAATACCTCCTGGACAGCATCCTCGAACCGCAGGAAACCCACCAGTTTGCCCGAGCGCAGGTCTACTACCCACACACCGCAATTGCGCTCACTGACCCGTTCGGTCAGGGATATGCCCGAGAAAACTGCCGATTCGCGCACCTGCGAAAGTCCCACGAATGCCAATGGACCAAGAAAACTCAAGCCCCGGGTAAACCCGGGCAACTCGATCACTGTCTCCAGATGTCCCGAATCCGGGTCCACGGTGGCCAGTGAGCCATTACCCGATTCGAGCACCCAAAGCCGCCCGTCGTACCAGCGCGGGGAATGGGGCATGGACAAGCCCCGGCAAATGATTTCTCCGGACTCCACGTCCATCAGAATTCCACCCCCGGCCTTGTTTTCCCGCCAGCCTCCGGCCGTGTCCGTGGCGCCCAGGGCGGTTACGTAGCGGGGCTTGCCGTCGACGATCTCCAGGCCATTGAGATGGCAGCGGTCTTCCGCGGCATAACCGGAGATGAAGTTCGGACGCCAGCGGGGCACGAAGCTGTTTGTATTATCCAGGGTGCACAGGCAGGAAAACCGGGTGTTGACCAACCACAGCTCGTCCCCGGCCCAGGCCATTTCGTGGATGTCGATATTGCCCGTGACATGAGCACGCCGGGGCAAAAAGGCCGCATCATGCTTGCCGGCCGGCTCAATGCGTCCGGCCACTTCCGGCATGTTGCGGTAGAAATCCACGGACTGGGCAGTGCCAATGGCCATGCGCGACCGATCCGCGGCCAGACCCATGGGCCGGTTGTAAAGTCTGAAATGGGTATTGAGCTGGCCTTCGTCTTCCCGCACCACCACCAGCTTTCCAGCCTGATAGGTGGTCACCAGCAAGGAACTGCCGGTTTCGGCCAGCAGTTTCGGCAGGCTGCGAGTATGCACGCTGCGAAGGGGTGAAGGCTGACCGGAATCCGTCGCATTGTCCCCGGGCGGCTGACCATCCACGGACTGCCCCCCGGCATAGGCCGGCCCGGTGATGTCCCCTGAATCCGCAGATCCGGTGCCGGAATCAGACCCATGGGCTGCCACTGCGGCATCGGGCGCCGATTTTCGGCCACGCTTTTTCTTCTGCCCCGGCACGACCACCCGCACCGGATTGCCGTCGGCGTCCTTCAGCGCAGTAACCGCTACCATCTGGTAAAGAAACTGCATGCCGTCCAGCCCATTTTCGAGTTTCCAGACCCCGGCAAACATGGCTGCCTGGGACACCGCCTGTTCCAGGGCCTGCCGATAGGCCGCAAAGCCCTTTTCGCTCTCGCCGTGCTGGGCCCAGATTCCGTGCCATTGCCGGGCGAACTGGTTGAGCGCGGATTCAAGCTTGGAATATGCATCCGTCCGGCTGCCATCAGCCTTGCGCAGCTCGGCGAGCACCACGCCAACAAGGTTTTCCAGCTCCCAGGGGGACATGACCTGGGGGGTCGTGACCGTTTCAGTCTCCAGGGCTTCGCCGGGCACATCCAACCGTACCTGGCGGGGCGACATGCGCGTTTGGGCTTCCGGGTCCAGCGGCCGGTCGGCACTGTTGACCGTCGACCAGAACGACGCCGAACCCACGGTATCGGTCACCAGGAGTATCACCGGATCTTCGGAGGCATTGTCGATCTGAACGCCCCGCCAGCCATTGACCACCCAGGCCTGACCCGGCGGGATATGAGCGCGCTGGTCGCCGCAGATCCAGACAACCGACTCTCCGGCGACCAGCGGCACGTGGACCCGTACCCGGCGGTGCCAGTAATAGCCGGCCTCGACCATGGGCGCGGTCTTGACCCCCGGGGCCAGTTCCACCAGCAGGGTCCGGCCCACTACCGTGTCCAGGCTCGAAAGTACCCGCCCGATCCCCGGCAATCGTTCCAGCCACTTTCCGGGCGTCATGGTACCGACCAGCCGACCCGGCTCACCGTCTCCGTCGGCGGTTACCAGTGGCACGATGCGATGACCCGCCTCACCCCCGGGATGGCCCTGCCAGGCCTCATCAGGCAGGCTTTGGATCTCCCCGGCCAGGGCATCGGCATCAAAGCGATAGGGCAATCGTGCAAAACCGGCATCAAGTTTCATGGGATCTCTTTTGTAATCGGGTGGCACCCGATGTTAGCAGCCCGGACCGGTGGTGCCATCCCCGGGACCCGAATCAGGGCCTGGTGAGCGGCTCCTGGCACGCTTTGGAATTCGATTACGTAGGCTGCGTGGGAGGTGAAATTCAAACCCCAGGAGCCCCAAATGAAACCAGGAACACGCATCCAGTCTGTCAAGTACGACATTGGCAACCAGCTGCGCCCCAAGGTCGCCCCGCTGACCCTGGCCATCGGCAGCGCGCTTGTTGCAGGACCAGCGCTGGCCGGCCAGAACACCGTGACCGTCAACAGCCTCAGCGGCGGTTTTCCCCAGGCCCAGTGCAGCCTGCGACAGGCCATCGCCACCGTGAACACGGGGACCCCACCCGCGCTCTCCACCTGCGCGGATATCGGCGATGGCACCCCCACCATCGAGTTCTCCGATGGCCTTGAAGGAACTATCGAGATCGACGGCTCGGAAGACGGGTCGCTGACCATCGAGGAATCGGTCACCATCGATGGCGATGGCCGCATCGCGATCGAAAACACCAGTAATGGCAGTGTTTTCGTCGCCGAGGATACAGTCGGAACATTGACCATCGATTCCCTGGAAATCACGGGCGGCCAGAACATTTTCGGAGGCGGCATCAGCAGCCAGGCCGACGAACTGGACATCCAGGATTCTGTCCTTTCCGGCAACACCGCATTCTCCCTGCAGGGCATAGGAGGTTCAGGGGGAGCCATCAGCCATAACCCGGCGCCCGGGGGAATGCTCCGAGTCCAGAATAGCGTGTTCGAGAACAATCAGGCCGAATCCTTCGGCGGTGCCATCCGGACAGCACTCGATGGCGGCCAACTCCAGGTCGACGAAAACGAGTTCGCATCCAACGAAGCCATAGCCGGCGGCGGCGCCCTTTACATCAACGGAGAACAGAACGATCTGTTCTTCATGAAGTACAACGAGTTCTCCAATAACAACGCGACCGTGGTTGATAGCAACGGCCAGGGGGGCGGAGCGTTCATCGCCCTGGACCAGGTGGATGATGCCCAGATAAAGTACAACGACTTTACAAGCAACGAGGCAACCTATGATGGGGGTGGGCTGTTCATCGAGGCCATCGACAGCGAAAGCCTGGAGCTTGGCGAGAATACCTTTTCTTTGAATGATTCGCTGGCAGGCAACGGGGGCGGAATCGATGCAAGCCTTGAAAACAGCCAGTTGTACGCTGGAGCGATGGAATTCGAGTTCAATACTGCGGCCAACTCCGGTGGCGGAGTTTTCATATCTGCATCCGATGATTCAACGATCGGAATACAGGACAGCCTGTTCAAGTACAACTCGGCCAACACCTCCGAATCTGTCGGAACAGGGGGCGCTATAACGATAACCGGCGAACCCGAGGAGGTTGCATTGAGCTACACGTCGGTCCGGGGCAATGAAGCCCGGGTTGGGGGTGGAATCGCCATTGGGGTGCCAAACTCGGAGGCCGACGTCTTCATCGAAAACAGCGAAATCAGCGGCAACGAGGCCGGGATCGGTGGCAGCGGTGCCGGAGGCGGAATCAACGCCAACCTTGGCGATGATGCCAGTCTGTTCGTGACCAACTCCACCGTGTCCGGTAACAGTGGTGCGTTCCGAGGTGGTGGCATCAGTCAAACCGGTGGAGTCCAGGCGGACTTCAAGTATTCCACCATTGCGGATAACCAGGCCGAGGATTATGGCGGGGGCCTCTTTTCCGATGACACAACCCTGTGTGCTGCAAGGAACAGCATCTTCGACAACCAGGCCGACGGGGAACCCCAGGACATTGATGGATCCAACTGCCTTGTCAACCACTCCCTGCTGGCCGCGGCATCCAATTCGGATTACTCCGCAGGCTCCGGAATCATTGCCGACGAGGATCCGATGCTCGGATCACTGGAAGACAACAATGGCGCCGGCACCTATACCCATCGCCCACTGGACGGAAGTCCGGTCATTGAGGCAGGCGAGGCCGACGACGACACTCCTGAATACGACCAGCGCGGTTCCGGTTATAATCGGGTGGTCGGTGCGGAAATCGATATGGGTGCCCACGAGATCCAGGAGCTCGAAGACGAGATCTTCCAGGATCGCTTTGAATCCAACTGAGGAGATTGTTCATGCGAGGACCACGCAAAATGCTAACCTCGGGACTGCTGGCAGCATTCCTGATGCTGCCAGCATCCCTACTTGCGAGCTCGATGTCAGCGCCGGAAGATGCGACTCAGGACAAGGAGAGTAATCAAGCCGAAGAGACCGAGCCCACCTCGCTGCGTGAACGCATGCAGGAGCGCCGACAGCAGCGCCGTAGTGAACTCGGAGACACCGAGAGCGAGTTAGCCGCCCGCCGGAGCGATCGACAACATGGTCGGGGTAACTGGTGGGAGGATGAGGCCATCGCCGAATCTCTGGAACTGTCCGAGGATCAGCAATCAGCGATTGCCGAACTCCATGACGCTCTGCAATCGGCCCGCCGGGAGGAACGCCAACAGCAGTCCCAGCAACGCCAGGGTGTCCCGGAAGCCTTCCGGGCAAATGATCGCAGTGCTGTAGAAGATCTCCTGGAAAAGCGCAGCCAGGCCAGCCGGAATGTTCACCAGGCCGAATCGGAATGGCTTCTGGGCCTGATGGAGGCACTGGACGAAGACCAGCTCGATACCCTGGCCAGCGAGCACCCTCGTGCACTCACCGGTCAAGCCACGGGCGGTCGCAGGTAGGGCGGGAGGCAACCGGCCACAGGTCTTCTCCAGACGCCCTGGAAAACCAGGGCGTCCCTTTCTCCCGGCCCATCCTCACCTGGACGCGAAACGATGGCGAAGTTCACCTACCACGACACCTGGAATTCAGCCCCGAGCGACGAGGAGAAGGATGACCTGACAAAGTTCTGGCTGTCGGAAGGCGCCCTCACTTCGCCGGATCAGGCCCGGGATCGACTCCGCCAGGTCGTACTCTATGCCCGGGATGCCGAAGGCGCGGTGGCCGGTGTTGGCACCGCATTTGCCCACACCCTTCCCCAGATCGGGCAGCCACTGTACTACTACCGTTCTTTCATTGGTGTGCGCTGGCGATCCACCCGACTGGTCTACCTTTTGATCAAGCGGGCCCAGAAGCTGCTGGGAGAGTACGCGCGGGAACACGAATGGCCGTGTATCGGCATGCTGCTTGAACTGGAAAACAAGCGCTTCGGCGAGAAAGGCCGAATGCCCGTCTGGCCCCATCTCGACCTGGTTTACGCGGGCAAGAGCCCCCGGGGGCTCGAGTTGCGAGTGCATTATTTTACCGGGGCATCCTTGCACTGACTCCGGCGCTGTCGGTCAGGGCCTTGAAACTTTGCGGGCCCGGCTTATGCCCGGCTGAAATCTCTGAGCCGGACGATCGTGTCAGAAACAAAGCGTCAACCTGACCGAAAATTCCCGGTTTACAGACGGGCTGTCAGGGTATACTCGAAGTGCCGGAGCGAGACCGGCCACGCGGCTCGATGGATTGCAACGCCCCACCAGCCGGCAGGCTGGCTCGTCTCCGGCTCCGGAGGACCCGGATTGCCGGGACAATATCAACGGTTACAGGTAAGCGATCATTCCCCCGATCACTACCCTACTCGGCCGTTTCCCCCTCTGCCTCAACTCCTTCTCCTTCTTCCCCGGATGCCTCCACCCGGGCCAGGCCGGCAAGCTGCTCACCATCGGACAGGCGGATCAGGGTGACTCCCTGGGTGTTTCGGCCCAGGCGGGAAATACCCGCCACGCCGGTTCGAACCAGGGTGCCGGAGTTGGAAATCAACATGACATCGTTGTCTTCGACCACATCCAGTGCGGCTACCAGGGGGCCGTTGCGTTCGCTGGTCTGGATGCCGATCAGACCCTGCCCCCCCCGGCCCTGGATGGTGAACTCCTCCAGCGGCGTGCGTTTGCCGAAACCATTGGCGGTCCCGATCAGGATGTCCCCGCCCGTGGGGACAATCATGGAGACCACCTGCTCATCGGGCTTGAGACGAATGCCGATGACCCCGCGTGTCTGCCGGCCCATGGGGCGCACATCGGCTTCGCGGAAGCGGATGCACTTGCCACTGGAAGAAAACAGCATGATCTCCTGTTCACCGTCGGTCAGGGTCACGTTGACAAGTTCATCGCCTTCATCCAGCTCGATGGCCCAGATGCCGTTGGAGCGAATGTTGGCAAAGTCCGACAGGCGGGTCTTCTTGACCACCCCGGACCGGGTGCTGAAAAACACGAACCAGTCCTCGGGAAACTCCCGGGTGGGCAGGACCGCATTGATGCGTTCGTTGGCATCCAGCGGCAGCAGGTTGACCATCGGCCGCCCACGGCTGTTGTGGGTGGCCTGGGGCAACTCGTAGACCTTCATCTTGTAGACCTTGCCAGCGCTGGTGAACGTCAGCAGGGTATCGTGGGTATTGGCCACCCAGAATCGTTCGACGAAATCCTCGTTCTTGGTCTGCGTTGCCGAGCGACCCCGGCCACCGCGTTTCTGGGCCTGGTAGCGGTCAAGGGGCTGGATCTTGGCATAGCCGGCATGGGACAGGGTCACGACCACATCTTCTTCGCTGATGAGATCTTCCATGGTCAGGTCCAGCCGGGAGGCCAGGATCTCGGTTCGGCGCTCGTCGCCGAACTCTTCCCGGACCGACTCCAGTTCTTCGCGGATGACCTGCATCAGGGCATCAGGGTCGGAGAGGATGCGGATCAGCTCCCGGATGGCCACAAGAATGTCCCGATACTCCTGGGAGAGCTTTTCCTGTTCCAGGCCGGTCAGCTTTTGCAGACGCATGTCCAGGATGGCCTGTGCCTGCTGCGGCGAAAGCTGGTAGCCGTCCTCGCGTAACCCGTACTCGGGCAGCAGATCTTCCGGCCGGGACAGGTCTGCCCCGGCCTCGCCCAGAAGGGCCCGAACCGGGCCCGGATCCCATCGCCGGGTCTGCAGTGCCTCGCGAGCCTCCGGGGGAGTCGAGGATTTCTTGATCAACTCGATCACTTCATCCAGGTTGGCCAGGGAGACGGTCAACCCCTCCAATACGTGGGCCCGCTCCCGGGCCTTGCGCAGTTCGTAGAGGGTTCGACGGGTAACCACCTCCCTGCGGTGGGCCAGAAAGGCCTGCAGGATCTGGCGGATATTCAACACCCGTGGCTGACCGTCGATCAGGGCCACCATGTTGATGCCGAATACGCACTGGAGCTGGGTGTGCTGGAAAAGGTTGTTGAGTACGACCTCGGGGACCTCGCCCCGCTTGAGTTCGACGACCATGCGCATGCCATCCTTGTCGGACTCATCCCGCAGACCGGTTATACCCTCCAGCCGCTTTTCCTTGACCAGGTCGGCGATCTTCTCCAGCAACCGGGCCTTGTTGATCTGATAGGGAAGCTCGGTGAAGATCAGGGAATTGCGCCCGTTGGACTCATCGGTTTCCACGTGGGACCGAGCCCGCATGTAAATCCGGCCCCGGCCGGTGGTATAGGCTTCCCGAATGCCATCGGCACCGTTGATGATTGCCGCAGTGGGGAAATCCGGGCCCGGCATGATCTCCAGAATGGCAGCGACATCCAGCTCCGGGTCATCAATCAGCGCCAGCAGGGCATTGGTGACTTCTGTCAGGTTGTGGGGCGGAATATTGGTTGCCATCCCCACGGCGATTCCCGATGCCCCATTGACCAGCAGGTTGGGTACCCGAGTGGGCAATACCGTGGGTTCGTACTCGGATTCATCGTAATTGGGCAGGTAGTTGACAGTTTCCTTGTCGATATCGGCCAGCAGGCTGTGCGCCAGCTTGGCCATGCGGACCTCGGTATAACGCATGGCCGCCGCCGAATCCCCGTCGATGGAACCGAAGTTACCCTGGCCATCGACCAGCAGGTAGCGCATGGAGAAATCCTGCGCCATTCGGACAATGGTGTCGTAGACCGCCGCATCCCCGTGTGGATGATATTTACCAATGACATCACCGACCACCCGGGCGGATTTCTTGTAGGGCTTGTTCCAGTCGTTGCCCAGAATGTGCATGGCAAAAAGCACCCGCCGGTGAACGGGCTTTAGCCCGTCTCGCACATCCGGCAGGGCACGTCCCACGATCACACTCATGGCATAGTCCAGATAGGACTGCCGCATCTCGTCTTCCAGGTTGACCTGGAGGATCTCCCGAGCCATTTCCGCCATGCTTGGAATACCTGTAATCTGAACCGAAAATCAACCATAAGAGGCTGATTTTCAATGCTTTTGAGAAGCCATCAAGGCCTGACTGACAGGCCTCGAACAATCCTCGAATTTTACCACAGCAGGGGGTTACAGGGTTGGTCGCCAACGGCGGCATTCAGGGTCGGTTCCAGGAACCCCGGGCTGGCCCCTTTCAGTGCGGGATTTCCGGCCTACCGGCCGGCCGCTGCCCGGATCGCACTCTCGGTAAATGGGGGCCTGAGCACCCCGCGTTCGGTCACGATGGCGCTCAGCAACTCCCCGGGGGTGATGTCGAAAACCGGGTTCCAGGCATCGATCCCCGAAAGCGGCTCGGTCAGGCCCGCGGTGCGCCAGATTTCGCCGGAATCTCGGGTTTCGATGGGCACCTCGTCGCCGGAAGGGGAATCCGGGTCGAGGGTGGACGAAGGTGCCACGACCATGAATCCCACGTTGTGGGCCCGCGCCAGAACGGCCAGGGAATAGGTTCCGATCTTGTTGGCTACATCCCCGTTTGCCGTGATTCGGTCGGCACCGGTAATCACCCAATGAATCCGGCCTTCCCGCATCAGGCTGGCTGCTGCCGCCTCCACAATCACGCTGCAGGGCACACCCTCCCGGTGAAATTCCCAGGCGGTCAGACGCGATCCCTGAAGCCAGGGCCGGGTTTCGTCGGCATACACGCTCGTCAGCCGCTCCTCCCGCCAGGCCCGGACGATGACCCCGAGGGCCGTACCGACTCCGCCGGTTGCAAGCGACCCGGTATTGCAATGGGTCAGCACCCCCGAACCCGGCAGAATGAGGGAAGATCCGAGCCGGGCCATGGCCCGGTTGGCCGCCACATCCCGGGCATGAATGCTGCGAGCCTCGGCTTCCAGGGCATCGAGATCACCGCCTTCCTCGCGCACCGCGATCATTCGCTGGACGGCCCAGCGCAGGTTCACTGCCGTGGGGCGGGCTTCTGCCAGCCGGGCCATGTCCTTCATCCATGCCACCGCATGCTCACCGTGTTCCCGGGCAGCCAGAACGGCCGCGTAGGCGGCGGTAATCCCGATGGCCGGGGCACCGCGCACGACCAGGTCCTGGATGGCTTTGATGGCGGTTTCCAGGTCCGGAATCGGCAGCCAGCGTTCTTCGGCCGGGAGACGGCGCTGGTCTAGCAGGAAAAGGGACTGGCCGTCCCATCGGAGAGCTTCGGCGTGGTGGTCGGTCATGGAACCGGATTGTATCAGGCAGGTCTCAATTGGCGCCCGCCAGGTGGCGGGAAAACCGGTATCATTGCCCGGATCGAATCACCCAAACAAGCAACCACTGGAGACTCGGCACCATGAAGTTTACCGTTGCAAGCCTTGCAGCCCTTTTTATCGTTCTTGCCCCGTGCCTTGCCGCCGGGGACGAGCCTGAAAACGACATTGGAGAGACCAAGGAAGTGATTCTGCATACATCCAAGGGTGAAATTCACCTTGAACTGTTCGCCGACAAGGCGCCCCTTTCCGTGGAAAATTTCCTGGCCTATGCCCGGGACGGGCACTATGACGGCACCCTTTTCCATCGGGTCATCCCGAATTTCATGGTGCAGGGCGGCGGGTTCGACGAGGATTTCGAGCTCAAGGACACCCGGGACCCGATCAAGAACGAGGCCGAAAACGGCCTGACCAATGATCACGGCACCCTGGCTATGGCCCGGACCAACAACCCTCATTCGGCAACCTCCCAGTTTTTCATCAATACCGCCGACAACGGCTTTCTCAACCACACCGGCACCCAGTCCGGCCGGACCTGGGGCTATGCGGTGTTCGGCCGGGTAACCGACGGCATGGACGTGGTCGAAGCCATCGAGGCCGTGGAGACCACCACACGCGCGCCACACCAGGACGTTCCAGCAGAACCGGTGCTCATTGAGCGGGTTGAAATTCCCGGGTCCTGATCACGCCGGACAAGGGGGCGGACATGACCCGACTGTTCATTGCCGATCTGCACCTGGAAGATGCCCGACCGGAGGCCACCGAAAGGTTTCTCCGGTTTCTCGAGGGGCCGGCGGCGACCGCCGCGGCCCTTTACATACTCGGAGACCTGTTTGAAGTCTGGATCGGCGATGATCATCCGGGCCTAACCGGTGATCAGGTCGCCCATGGCATTCGCCGGCTGACTCAATCCGGTGTCCCCGTCTACTTCATGCATGGCAACCGGGACTTCCTGGTTGGCCTGGATTACTGCCGGCTGACCGGCATGGAACTGCTGCGTGACCCGGTGGACATCGACCTTGGCGGGCAAGCCACCCTGCTTTCCCATGGCGATACCCTGTGCACTGACGATGTGGCCTACCAGCGGTTTCGCCGGCGGATTCGAAGCCCCCTGGCCCGCAGCATACTGTGCAACCTCCCGGTCCGGGCCCGGCTATTTCTTTCCCGTCGGGCCCGGGATGCCAGCCGGCGTCACACCCGCTCGGCCCGCCCGGCAATCATGGATGTCAATCCGGAAGCGGTCGCCGAGTGCTTCAAGCGCCACCGGATCACCCGCCTCATCCACGGCCATACCCACCGACCTGCCATCCACGACCTGACAGTCGACGGTCGGCGCTGCCAGCGGGTCGTGCTTGGAGACTGGGGAAAAAAGGGAAGTTTTCTGCAGGCCGAAGGCGACGAAATAGCTCTGAAGTCTTTTTAGGGAGCAACCAGGCATGCCTGGGCCGCCTGAACACCGCTTTTCCAGGCCCCCTCAACCCGATTCCCGGCACACCAGTCCCCGGCAATGACCAGTCCGGTTTCCGGGTCGTCTAGACAGCCGACTTCCAGGCCCGGGTCTGCCAGGGCATAGCGCCAGCGATGGGCAGTGACGTAGGCCTGATGGGGCAAGCTGCGTCCAAGCAGGGCTTCAAAGGCTTCCGTCATGGGCCCGATCAGGGACTCCGGGCTTTGTTCCAGGTTGGCCCGGGACCATTCTGGGGTCCCGTGGACAACCCAGGTTTCCCCTTCCCGGCCCGGCCTGGAGCCGTTTCTGGCCAGCCAGGACAGCGGGCCGGTGTTGACAAATGCCGCATCAAAACCCGGATCCAGAGGATTGTCGAAGGCCAGCATCAGGGCCAGGCAGGGTTGCATGTGAACCCGGCTAACGGTTGCATGCAAGGGGTGGTCTTGCCCCAGGAGTTGTGCGGTCTGGGCCGGTGGCGGCGTAAGGACAATTCGGTTGCATTCCATGCTCTCCCGGCCGTCGATGGTCAGTCTCCAGCCCCCGTTGTGCCGGCTCAACCCGGTTACCCGGTGCTCATAGCGGCAATCCACAGTACCAGCCAGGTCCCTGAGGATTCCGTTCATGCCCGGCACCCCGACCCAGCGGGTTGCAGGCCCATCACCACGTTTTTCCGGGGAAGGTCCGAATACCCGGATGCGGGGATTCCATGGCCCCACCAGCCCCCGCGCCTGCCATTGCTCCACGGCCTGGCGGAAGCCCGGGTCCCGGGCGGTAAAGTACTGGGCGCCATGATCGAATTGCCAGGGGCCCGCCCGACGGGTGGACATGCGCCCCCCGGGTCCCCGGGACTTCTCAAGCACCCGCACGGCATGCCCGGCCTCCCGCAGCCGGCTGGCCGCAGTCAGTCCCGCCATGCCGGCCCCGACCAGGATAATTTCGGCAGGACATGGCTGGCTCAAGGGATCGACCCTCAGCGCACCGCAGCCTGCAGGCGATCCAGCTCCTCGCTTGAAAAGCCTGCCCGGAGACGGGCTTCGGTATTCAGCGGCCCCTTCAGAGTGCCTTCGAAGAACTGGTTGAACAGCCGGTCAAAGGTTTCTGCCGGCTCCATGTCCCGGAGGCGGCAAAGGTGTTCAAACCAGCGACTTCCGATCAGCACGTGGCGCTCTTCTTCTTCCAGGATCACCTGGAGGATGGATACCGTCTGCTCATCCCCGGCCTCGGTCAGCCGCTGGATCATTCCCGGCGTGACATCCAGGCCCCGTGCCTCAAGAACCCGGGGAACAAGCGCCATTCTGATCAGTGGATCGTGGGCGGTCTTCTCGGCCATGTCCCAAAGGCCGTTGTGGGCCGGAAAGTCCCCGTAGGCAAACCCCAGTTCTCCCAGCCTGGCGGTAAGCATCCGGAAATGGCGGGTCTCGTCGACGGCCACACTGATCCAGTCGCGGTAGAAGTCCGGCGGCATGCCGGGAAACCGAAGAGCGGCATCGAGTCCCAGGTTGATGGCATTGAATTCAATATGGGCGATGGCGTGAATCAGGGCAGCCCGGCCATCGGCGGTGCCCAGGCCCCGCCTGGGCAGCTTTCGCGGGTGCACAAGGCGCGGCCGGCCCGGACGGCCGCAGGGCATGAGCCCGGGCTCCCCGGGATCGTCAGGACACCATCGGCCGCTTTCCACCGATTGCCACAGGGCATCGACCATGCGGCATTTTTCTTCCGGGTCCGCCACCCCAAGGGCACTGTGGACGAGCGCCCAGCCGGATTCATTCATCAGTTCGCTCCCGGCCTATTGGCGCTCGATCGCCTGGACCAGGGCATCGGCAAAGCCACTGGTGGAGACTTCGTTTGCTCCATCGAGCAAGCGGGCAAAGTCGTAGGTCACGGTCTTGCCGCCGACGACTTCCTCGAAGGCCCGCTCGATCAGGCGACCCACTTCCGGCCAGCCGATATGGTCGAACATCATCATTCCCGAAAACATCAGGGAGCTGGGGTTGACCTTGTCCTGCCCGGCGTACTTCGGTGCGGTCCCGTGGGTAGCCTCGAAAACCGCCACATCATCGGACATGTTGGCACCCGGGGCGATCCCCATGCCACCGACCTCCGCGGCCAGGGCATCGGAGAGGTAGTCACCGTTGAGGTTCATCGTGGCAATCACGTCGAATTCCGCCGGGCGCAGCAGCATGAGCTGGAACATGATGTCGGCAATCCGGTCCTTGATGACGATCTTGCCTTCCGGCCGCTTGCCATCGTGCTTTTCCCACAGTTCGTCCTCGGTGATGGTCACATCCCCGAATTCCTCCCGGGCCAGTTCATACCCCCAGGTCCGGAAGGCCCCCTCGGTAAACTTCATGATGTTGCCCTTGTGGACCAGGGTGACGCTTTCACGATTGTTGTCGATGGCGTACTGAATCGCCTTGCGCACCAGCCGTTTGCTGCCCTTGGGAGAAATCGGCTTGACCCCCAGCCCCGCATCCTCGAAGAATTCGGCCCCCATTTCTTCGCGCAGGAATTTCGCCAGCTTCTTGTTTTCGTCGGTACCCGACTGGTACTCGATGCCTGCATAGACATCCTCGGTGTTCTCCCGGAAAATCACCACGTCCACGTCTTCAGGCTTTTTCAGGGGAGAGGGGACGCCGGTGTAGTACTTGACCGGGCGCAGGCAGGCAAAAAGGTCCAGGGTCTGGCGCAGGGACACGTTCAGCGACCGGAAGCCCTCGCCCACCGGCGTTGTCAGGGGCCCCTTGATGGCCACACCGATATCCTGGATGGCATCCAGGGTTTCCCTGGGGAAATAGTCCCCTTCGTAGATGCCGGCGGCCTTCTCACCCAGGAACAGCTCGGCCCAGTGGACCTTGCGCTTGCCCCCGTAAGCCTTTTCCACCGCCGCATTCCAGACTTTCAGACAGGCCGGCGTGATATCAACCCCGATACCATCGCCCTCCACGTAACCCAGTACCGGATTGTCGGGAACCTCCAGGCGGCCATTTTCAACCTGAATCTTTGCTCCGCTTTCGGGAATTTTTACGTGCTTGTAGCCCATGGTTAATCCTTGTTTGCGCAAACTTGCTATTTTACCACCTGCACAGGGCGCTGGCGCCCGGGTCTGGCGAGGAAACCGGGTTGAACAGGACAAGGGAGGAGTCTTCATCCGTCCGCAGCATGCTGCCGGCCCTGGCTGGTTCGGCAATCTTCCACGCATTCGTCCTGGGATTGATTGCATTTCAGTTTGCGGGACCGGAGATCCGGCTGCCCGAGACCGGGCCGCCGGTCATGGAACTGGACCTGATTTCCAACCAACCAGCCCTGCCCGATTCCACCGAGAGCACTGAAACTCCCGAACCCCCGGTCCTGCCAGAACCCATCGAACCGCTACCGGAGCAACCGCCTCAACCCCGGGTTGAACCCGTTTCGGAAATGGATACACCCCCTCCGGAGTCAATACCGGAATCGCTGGCCGAACAGTCCCGAGAGGAGCCTGAAGCCCGAGATTTGCCCGATCACGGCAGTCTCCGTGAGCAGGCTCGCAGCCTGGCCCGTGAACTCCCCGTCGGGCCGGACCCGGAAGACCTGCCGGGGATTCGGCGAAGCCGTCAAGCCGACCTGCCGGGAACCGGGCCGGTCGCCCGCCTGCCCTCGCCACCGACCTGGCTCAGCCGGCGGACCGGACCGGTGGAGCCGTCCAGCCAGACCATGCGGGAAGGAATAGGCGCGGTGCGGGGTCGGGTGGTCCGGGCGGATGGGCAGGTGTTTTGCAGCTACACCGAGCTGCAGGGCATGTTCGAGCAATTCGCTGTAGCCGTGACCACCTGGTTTCCCTGTGGCCGGGAGCGACCGGAGGAGCCGGATACCACCGATCCCTGGGTTCGGCCATTCGGCCAGAACTGAAAAGGCCCCGGGGTCCGGGGCCTTTCAAAAGGATCATTTTCTCGCTGAGATTCAGGCCTGGAAGCAGGTCTTGAGCTTCTTCAGGGCCGCGGCCTCAAGCTGGCGGATTCGCTCCGCGGAAACGCCGTACTGATCGGCCAGGTCCTGCAGGGTTGCCTTGGGTTCACGCAACCAGCGACTGTAGATGATGTCCCTGGAACGATCATCCAGGTCATCGATTCCATCAAAAAGCAGATTGTGGTGGTGACTTTCCCAGTCCTCGGCCTCCGTCACGTCTTCCGGGGAGCCGGCCTGGTTCTCAAGGAAGGCCGCCGGGGACATGAAGGGAGACTCGTCATCGTCGGGACGCAGGTCAAAGCCCACATCCTGCCCCGACAGACGGGATTCCATCTCCATGACCACTTCCGGCTTGACGTTCAGGTCCTCGGCTACCGCATCGACTTCCGAGCGGTTGAGCCAACCGAGCCGCTTCTTGGACTTGCGCAGGTTGAAAAACAGCTTGCGCTGGGCCTTCGTGGTGGCAACCTTGACGATACGCCAGTTACGCAGAATGAATTCGTGAATCTCGGCCCGGATCCAGTGGACGGCAAACGAAACCAGCCGCACGCCCTGATCCGGGTCGAAACGCTTGACCGCCTTCATCAGGCCGATATTGCCCTCCTGGATCAAATCGCCCAGGGGCAGACCGTAACCGGCGTAGCCGCGGGCCACGTGGACAACAAAGCGCAGATGGGCCATGACCATGTGCCGGGCGGCCTCGATGTCATCGGAGTCCCGGTACTGGCGTGCCAGGGACTGCTCCTGTTCCAGGGTCAGCACAGGCACACGGTTCACTTCCTGGATGTAGGCATCCAGGCTTGCAGTGCCCGCGGGGGCCAGCAGATGTGTTGGAACCAGATTCTTGCCCATGTTCGTGCTCCCTTCAACTTGTTTCATATGATACCAAATTCTCCGGTTTTCCGGTCAAGATTGTGTCAAAGCGACACAACCGGTTCATGCCTCTGTGACCGACCAGGATTCTTTCGGTTCCATGATCGATAACCATGATTCTTATACCCCTGGCCTATCGAGACCGGCCCCGTCAAACATTGAACCGAAAGTGCATGACATCCCCTTCCCGGACCCGGTAGTCCTTGCCCTCCAGGCGCAATTTGCCCGCTGCCCGGGCACCGGCTTCTCCGCCGCAGGCAATGTAGTCGTCGTAGGCGGTAACCTCGGCCCGGATGAAGCCCTTCTGGAAGTCCGTATGAATGACCCCGGCGGCTTCCGGGGCCGTCGCACCCTTCCGGACGGTCCAGGCCCGGACCTCCTTGGGCCCGGCGGTAAAAAAGGTCTGGAGATCGAGCAGGGCGTAACCGGCACGGATCAAGCGGTTCAGGCCGGGCTCGGTCTCGCCCAGTTCGGCCAGGAATTCCGCCTGTTCATCCGGATCCAGGCCGGACAGCTCGGCTTCCATGGCCGCACAGATGACGACGAATTCAGCCCCCTCGCCTTCCGCGTGGGCCCGTACCGCCTGTACCCGTTCATTGTCGACGGCCCCGGAGTCATCCACGTTGGCCACATACAGCACTGGTTTGGCGGTAATCAACTGCCAGGCGCCCAGGGATTTGCTTTCCTCTTCGCCCAGCTCCAGGGAGCGCACCGGCCGGCCTTCGTCCAGGTGGCCCTTGACCCTCATCAGCAGTGCCTCCGTGGCCCGCGCGTGCTTGTCACCGGATTTCGTTTGCCGGGCAACCCGATCCAGGGCCCGGGCGACAGTATCCATGTCGGCCAGAACCAGTTCGGTGTCGATCGTCTCGATATCCCCCAGGGGATCGACCCGGCCGGACACGTGAGTCACATCCCCGTCTTCGAAACAGCGAACGATATGGGCGATGGCGTCGGTTTCCCGGATATGGGCCAGGAACTGGTTGCCCAGCCCCTCCCCCCGGGACGCACCGGCAACCAGGCCGGCAATGTCCACGAACTGCATGGTCGTGGGCAGAGTCTTCTTCGGCTTGACCAGACCGGCCAGGCGGTCCAGCCTCGGGTCGGGAACAGGCACGACACCGGTATTCGGATCGATGGTGCAAAACGGATAGTTCTCCGCCGCGATCTCGGCCCGGGTAAGGCAGTTGAACAACGTGGACTTGCCCACATTGGGCAATCCGACAATTCCGCATTTGAAACCCATGGGTTCAGCCTCGAGTGATGATTCGGGATTTTGAGGGTCAGTCGCTGTGAAGGGCCTGCATGGCGGCTTCCGGATGGCCCGTTACTACCTTCGGCATGGCTTCCACGGCGCGCCCTATTCCTTCTGTTATAGCCTTTTCATCGTCGGCCGGCGCGCGGCTGAGCACCCATGGGGTCACCGCTTCACGCACCCCTGGATGCCCGATGCCGAGGCGAACCCGAAGGAAGTCCTGCCCGTCCAGGTGGGAAAACAGGCTGCGCAAACCGTTGTGCCCGCCATGGCCGCCGCCCCGTTTGAGGCGCACCCGGCCCGGCGGCAGATCCAGCTCGTCGTGGGCAACCACCGTGAACTCCGGGCCGATCCCGTAGTAATCGGCCACGGCCCGGACGGCCTGTCCGGATTGGTTCATGAAGGTGGTCGGTCGGCACAGGATGCAGGTCTGACCGTGCCAGCTCAA
>SLIZ01000139.1 GCA_007135395.1 Wenzhouxiangellaceae bacterium
AAGGCGTGCTTGACACCCGACTCTGCAAGCATCTGGATACGCCCGTCCTGGATCTTGTAGATATTCCATACCAGGAAGGGATGCTGGTCTTCCGGTTCGTGGGGGTAGTCAGGGTGGCTGTTGAACTGCTGGATCCAGGGAATATCGGCCAGGCTCATGTTCTTCAGGGTGGCCGATGGCGCCGTCTTGATTCGACCTGTCCCGGGTTCGGTTCCCTGGTAGGCGATATTCGACATGCCGATCAGGGCGACTTCGGCCTCGAACTGCCCGTCCTGGGGCCAGATGGGGCGATCGTCGCATCCCGGGCCGGTGCCCGAGGTATCCGCATCCGGTGGTACGTCCATGGCCAGGTCCAGCCAGCCCAGTCCGATGGGCATGTCGGCCAGGACATCCAGGTCCAGCAGCCCGGCAAGCGCCGGTGAAGCCTCCACCTCGGCATTCTGCACAGTAAGCAGGCCCCGCTCGTGTTCGGCCAGGATGTGCATGTGGGTCAGGGTGAACATGACCCTGCCCTGTCCATCAACGGCCCGGAAAAGCGGATGGCCGGCCCGTTCATCGGTAACCAGGAACAAGTGGTCCAGATCCACCATCCGCTCACCGTGGCGGATGGCAAGACCGGTCCGGATTTCCAGCCGGCCACTATCCTGGTCCAGGGCCTCCAGGTTGCCGTAGGGGGCAAGAACCCGCACCGGCTCGATTTCCCTCACGTTGATGGAAATCCTCTGCCGGTCGGTGATTGGCTGGCCGTGGTGGGTGATTTCCAGGCCGAAATCGGGCAGAAAGTCTCCCCGGATTTCCAACTCCATGGTTCCTTCGTGGGCCGTCCAGACCTGGTTGTGATCCAGGTTCTCGAGGCTGGCGGCGATACTTCCGGCCTGGACAGGAAGGGCCAGGGCCCATGCAAATACAATAGCGAACAGCAGGCTGGTGGTTTTTTTCATTTCGGGGAGTCTGTATTGAATAGTTATCCGGTCAGATTACCCGATCAACCGGAACATTGCAGCCCTCGCGCCAACTCGCCACGACTATTGCTGCCCGGATCACCCGGTCCCGGCATTCGGCCCGAGAAATCGCTCCAGAGCGCACTGGTATACCCCCGGCAGCCGGGCCAGGTCAGTGACAGCCACGCATTCATCCACCTGGTGGATGGTGGCGTTGACCGGGCCGAGTTCGACCACTTCGGTGCCCAGGGGGGCGATATAGCGTCCGTCCGAGGTGCCGCCGCCGGTATCAAGCTTTGGCTCCGAATCCAGGGTCTGCCGGCAGGCGGCGGTGGCGGCATCCACCAGCCGCCCCGTGGCCGGGCCGAAGGGCTCGCCGGAGATCCGCCAGTCCAGCGTCCAGGGGCCCGGTTCACGCTTTTCGATCAGATCACGCAGTCGCGCTTCCAGCTCTGCCGATGAACTGTTGGGGTTGTTGCGGATATTGAACAGCACCTCCAGTACCCCCGGGGTGACATTGTCGGCCCCGGTGCCGGCATGGATATTGGAAATCTGAAGGCGGGTAGCGGGAAAATACTCGTCGCCGTCGCCGAACTCCAGCCGACCCAGCATCGCCAGTACCGGCGCACCCCGGTGGACCGGGTTGTCGTTCGGGTCGGCGTAGGCGGTGTGGCCCTGGATGCCACGGATTTCCAGGCGGGCCTGGATGCTGCCCCGGCGCCCGATACGCAAGTTGTCGCCGAGAGCTTCCAGGCTGGAAGGCTCACCCACCAGGCAGGCATCGGGTACCAGGCCGTTTTCCTCAAGCCAGGGGGCAACCGCCTTGACCCCGTCCTGTGCCGGGCCTTCCTCGTCGCTGGTCACAAGCAGGGACACGGTGCCCGGATGGTTAGGGTTGCCCGCCAGAAAATTCTCCAGGGCCACCACGAAGGCGGCCACCGAGCCCTTCATGTCGGCAGCCCCCCGACCGTACAGCATCCCTTCCCGAATCTCCGGGGAAAACGGGTGACTGGTCCAGTCGGATTCCGGCCCCGGGGGGACCACATCGGTATGGCCGAGCAGCATCAGGTGGGGTGCCCCGCTTCCGTGGGTGGCAAGCAGATTGCTGACCTTGCCCGATGGCAAATGCCGGACTTCCATGCCCGCGGCTGTCAGTCTTTCGGCAATCAGCTCCTGGCAACCGGCATCTTCCGGTGTGACCGAGGGCCGGGCCATCAGCGCCATTGCCAGTTCTATGACCGGTTCATTCATCCGGAGTCCGGGGGGTGTGTACAGTAAGGATTATTGCAGCTTTCAAGTCGCTCGGAGACCCTTACCAATCCAACCACGGGTCGTGTCGTCGAATCCGACCCGGACCTGGCCTCCGGCTTCGAATACCGGACGCTTGATCAGCGTGGTGTAATCTTCCAGCACAGCAACGGCATCGCCCTGGACTGCTGCTGCCTTCAGGTCTTCGGGAAGTTTCCTCCAGGTGGCCGAGCGGCGATTGATCAGCCGGTCGGCACCGACTTGCTCCAGCCACCCGGCAAGGGTTGCCCGATCCACACCGGGATCCCGGAGGTCCACCCACTCGTGGTCGATACCCTTCTCATCAAACCACTTGCGTGCCTTGCGGCAGGTATCGCAATTTCCGATTCCATGAATTGTGATCACGTCAACTTCCTTGCCAGCTTCATTCCAACCGGGCCTACTTCGCTGCCCGCAACAATTCATTGACCGAAGTACGCGATCGGGTCTTCTCATCGACCTGCTTGACGATGACCGCACAGGAAAGGCTGTGGGTGCCGTCATCGGATGGCAGGGAGCCGGGGACCACCACGGCGCCGGCGGGAACCCGACCCTGGACGACCTCGCCGGTCTCCCGGTTGTAGATGCGCGTCGACTGGCCGATAAACACCCCCATGCCGAGCACCGCCCCCTTTTCCACGATGACCCCTTCGACCACCTCGGAACGGGCACCGATGAAGCAGCCGTCCTCGATGATGGTGGGATTGGCCTGCAGGGGTTCGAGCACCCCGCCGATGCCGGCCCCGCCGGAAATATGCACACCGGCGCCGATCTGGGCGCAGGATCCCACGGTGGCCCAGGTATCGACCATGGTGCCGGGTCCGACAAAAGCACCGATGTTGACGTAGCTGGGCATGAGCACCACATCGTCGCCCAGGTGGGCACCCCGCCGCACGGTGGCCGTTGGCACGATGCGGGCACCGCTGCGCGAAGGCGGGTCTGCATCGTCGGAAAAGCGCAGAGGTACCTTGTCGAAATACCAGGTGTGGCCACCAGCGATTTCCCGGTTGGCGGTGATTTTGAAGAACAGCAGGATGGCCTGCTTGAGCCAGGCATTGACCTGCCAGCCCCCGGTGGTCGGCTCGGCGACCCGGAGCAGCCCCGATTCGAGCCCGTCCAGGCAGGCCTGCAGGGTACTGACAAGATCCTCCGGGGCCTCCCGGCCCGGGGCCAGTTCTCCGCGAATCTCCCAGGCTTCCTCAACGATCTTGCGCAGGTTGTCATGATCCATCATTTGGTGGCTCCCGGTCAGACGGTCTCCAGGGTGGCATCCAGCCTGGCCCTGAGTGCTTTTTCAAGGGTCTCCCGCTGGCTTGCATTCAAGGGGCGGTTTTCCCGGCTGGTTACCAGGAAGCTGTCTTCGACGCGCTGGCCGAAGGTGGCAATCCGGGCGTCGTGCAGTCGGACACCGGCTTCCACCATGGCCTCGGCAATTCCCGAAAGCAATCCCGGACGGTCAGTGCACAGGACTTCCAGGGTGGTCTGGTCGCCGGTATCGGCAAAACCGATCTCGGCTTTGCCCATGAATGGCTGCAGGCGACGGGGGATGGGGCGTGGTGGAAGTATGCGGGCCTGGCGGTCGGCCAGGCGGGCAGCCATGGCCTGCTCCAGTCTGAGCCGGTCACTGGCGTTGAGTGGCTGGCCGTTGGAATCCATAAGCTGGAAGAGATCCCAGCTGTAACCGTCGCTGGTCGTCAGCACCCGGGCGGACAGGACATTGAGGTGCATCCGATCGAACTCCCGGGCCACGGCGGCAAACAGACCGTCAAAATTCTCGGCATAGACGAACAGCTCGCTGATGCCCTTGTCGACGAGCGCCCGGCAGACCAGCACGGGCGGGTTGTCGGGGCCGACGATGGCGGCCGTGGACCAGGCCAGCTGGTCGGCATCCAGGCGCAGGAAAACGTGATCGGGAAGGGTCTTCCAGAGCGCCTCGACCTTTGCCGGGTCGGCCTGGTCGGCCAGTAGCCCGGCGGCCTCTTCCCGGGTCTCGCGGATTATCAGGGATCGGTTGAGCGGGTTTTCAAATCCCCGTCGCAGGGCCCGGCTGGCCGCCTGGTAGAGCTCCCAGACCAGGCTGTCCTTCCAGGAATTCCACAGCCTCGGGCTGGTGGCTGCAATATCGGCCACGGTGAGCAGGTAGAGGTGGTCCAGGTAACGCTGCTCGCCCACCCGGGCGGCGAAATCGTTGATCACCTCCGGGTCGGAGATGTCCTGGCGCTGTGCGGTCATGGACATCAGCAAGTGCTCGCGAACCAGCCAGACGACCAGCCGCTTGTCCTCGGCAGGCATGTCCAGCCCGGTCATGAAATTTTCTGCATCCAGGGCACCGAGTTCTGAATGATCCCCTCCGCGGCCCTTGGCTATGTCATGGAACAGGGCAGCCAGGTAAAGGACTTCGGGTCGCTCGACCCGCACAAAGACTTCATCTGCGTGGCTGAACAGATCGCTGTACTTGCCGTAGGCAAAGCGCCTCAAGTTCCGGATCACGAACAGGGTGTGCTGATCGACGGTATAGACGTGGAAAAGATCGAACTGCATTCGTCCGGTGATCTTGCCGAAAGGCGGCAGGAAAGCGGCCAGCACTCCGTAGCGATTCATTCGCTCGAGCTGGGAATAGACCCCCTGCTTGCGCCGCAGCAGGGCAAGAAAGTCGGCCCGGACCTCCGGGTCGGCCCGGAACTCCTCATCGATCAGGTACAAGTGTTCGCGGATCAGGCGAATGGTCGAACCCCGCACCCCCCGAAGTTCCTCGTGATCGGCCAGGATCAGGAAGATCTTCATCAGCAGCCCCGGGTTGCGCACAAAGGCCTGCTCGTCGGTCAGTTCCAGGTAGCCGTGGTGCATGCGAAAGTACTCGTCCAGTTCGCCGGATGGCAAACCCGAACGTCCGGCCAGCAGCTCCTCGTCGAAGCTTTGCAAAAGTCGCTCGTTCAACCGCTCGAGTTGCATGACTGCCCGGTAGTACCGTTGCATGAATTGTTCAACCCCCAGGTTGGTATCGGACTGGTCCTCGAAGCCGAAGCGCGCAGCAAGCTGGCGCTGGTATTCGAAAAGCAGCCGCTCCTCGGCCCGCCCGGCCAGTTCGTGCAGCGCCCAGCGAATCGCCCAGAGACGATCCCGGCCGGCAACCAGGTCCTGGTATTCCCGTTCGCTCAGGAAATCGTGTTCGACCAGCCCGTGCAGGGTCGATGTGCCGAAATGCCGCTGGGTGACCCAGGCGATCATCTGCATGTCCCGCAAGCCCCCGGGACCTTCCTTGAGGTTGGGCTCGAGGATATAGGCAGTGTCTTCGAACTGGGCGTGGCGCTCGTTCTGCTCGGCCATCTTGGCCGCGAAAAACTCATCGGCCGGCCACAGGGCCGGGGCGCTGGTGGCCGTTTTCATGGCCTCGAAAAGCTCACCGGACCCGTCCAGCAGCCGTGCCTCCATGAGATTCGTCGCCACGGCCACATCACCGGCGGCCTCCTCGACGCATTCGGCCACCGTGCGAATGCCCTGGCCCGGGTGCAGATCGGCGTCCCAGAGTACCTGGATGAGACTTTCCAGGCCGGATCGGTCGCCGCCGAAATCCTCCGGCTGGAGAATCAACAAATCAAGATCGGAGTGGGGATGCATCTCACCGCGACCGAACCCGCCAACGGCAACAAGCTCCAGTCCCCCGCCAGCCGGCGCCAGCCGCCCCCAGGCGGCAAGAACCAGCTGCTCGACAACCCAGGCCCGGGCGTTGACCAGCTCGAGAATCGGCGTGCCGGCAGCAAAGTGACGGGAAAGTTGCTCATCAGCTGTCTTGCGGGCCTGAGCCAGTCCCCGGGTCAGCGTCCCGGGATCCGGGCCCAGGGCCTCCAGGGCATCCA
>SLIZ01000199.1 GCA_007135395.1 Wenzhouxiangellaceae bacterium
CATGAGCCGGGCCGCCGAACAGGTCTACCAGGCCATCGCCGCCGACGGGCACCAGAAAAACGTCGTTGATTCCATGCAGACCCGGGATGAACTCTACGAGACCCTGGGCTATCACGAGTACGAACGTAAACTCGATGCGCTGTTTGCCGGCAACAAGTCATGAACACGCATCGAACCGCAAATTTCCAAGGAGTCTGAACCATGAGCGAGAAGAAGCCCAGCGCGGGCCTGAGGGGCCAGTCAGCCGGCGAGACGGCAATCTGTACGGTAGGCGCGAAGGGCAGCAGCCTGCGTTACCGGGGCTACGATGTGGACGAGCTGGCCGGAAAGGTCAGTTTCAACGAGGTTGCACACCTTATCCTGAAGGGGCATCTGCCAAACCAGGCGGAACTGGATGCCTACGTGGCCCGGTTGAAAAAACTCCGGGGCCTGCCTTCGACGCTCAAGGATGTGCTCGAGCGCATTCCGGCCAGCGCCCATCCCATGGATGTGTTGCGGACCGGGTGTTCCTTCCTGGGCAATATCGAGCCGGAAGGAGAGTTTGAAAACCAGCAGGATATCGCCGACCGTCTACTGGCAAGCTTTCCGTCCATGATCACCTACTGGTATCGCTTCAGCCACCACGGCAAGCGAATCGAGGTGGAGACCGGCGATGAGGGAGTCGGGGGGCATTTCCTCAACCTGCTGCATGACAAGACTCCCTCGGAGCTGCACGCCCGGGTCCTGGATGCATCCCTGATCCTGTACGCAGAACACGAATTCAACGCTTCGACCTTTACCGCCCGGGTGTGTGCTTCGACCCTTTCCGACATGCACTCCTGCGTGACCGGGGCCATCGGCTCATTGCGGGGGCCGTTGCACGGCGGGGCCAACGAAATGGCCATGGCCATGCTCGAGCAGTACGGGTCGGTGGACCAGGCCCGGGAAGATGTTCTGGGCAAGCTGGCCAGAAAGGAAAAGATCATGGGATTCGGCCATGCGGTGTACCGGGAGAAGGACCCGCGCAACGCCATTATCCGGGAGTGGTCCCGCAAGCTGGCCGAAGACGTGGGCGACAAGGTACTGTTTCCGGTCTCCGAGGTCGTGGAAAAGACCATGTGGGAAGAAAAGAAGCTGTTTGCCAACGCGGACTTCTACCACGCTTCGGCCTATCACTTCATGGGCATCCCCACCGGCTTGTTCACGCCCATCTTCGTGATGTCCCGGGTGACCGGCTGGGCGGCCCATGTCATGGAACAGCGTGCCAACAACCGCATCATCCGCCCCGGGGCCGACTACACCGGCCCGGAGCCCCGGCCGGTGCCGGCGGTGGATGAGCGTCAGTAAACTTCCGAATAATCATTCAGAGGTTTCCGGATAAAGGGCTACTTCGAGTCCTTTTCCACGCCAAGCCGCTTGTGCATAACCGGGCTGGTGGTGGTGTATTGGACAAACTGCTTCTTGTCCGGATGCAGATGCTTCTGGACGCCGAAGGCGGCCAGGGCGGCTTCGTGGAAACCTGACAGGATGAATTTCTTCTTGCCCGGGTAGGTGTTGATGTCGCCGATGGCGAACACCCCGGGGATGGAGGTCTCGAATTTCTCGGTATCCACCGGGATCTGGCGTTTTTCGATGTCCAGCCCCCAATCGGCAATCGGTCCCAGGTTCGGCGCCAGGCCCCAGAAGACCAGCAGTTCCCGGCCGCGGATTTCATGCTTTTCCCGTTCCAGGTCGGTGATTTCCACACCAGCCACCCGCCCGTTTTCTTCCAGCACCCGGCTTACCACACCCTGGCACTCGGTCAGGTGACCGCCGGCGACCAGCTCCCTCATCTTTTCCACCGAGTTGGGCTGGGCCCGGTATTCCTTGCGGCGGTGGATGAGGGCAAGCGAGCGGGCCGCCTCGGCCAGGTCCAGGGTCCAGTCCAGCGCCGAGTCTCCGCCACCCAGGACGATCAGGTCCTTGTCGGCAAAGTATTTCTTGTCGGTGACCTTGTAATGGATGTTTTCCGGGTCCACCTGGTCGAGCCCGGGGGCACGAATGCGGCGGGGCTGGAAGGCGCCCAGACCGGCTGCGATGATCACCGTTCCGGCGTCGAACTCGGTGCCTGCAGCGGTGATGACCCGGAAGCGGCCGTCGTCCTTTTTTTCGAAGGAGGAGACTTCCTGGCCAAGGTGGACGCCCGGCGCAAAGGGCCGGATCTGCTCCTTGAGCTTTTCGACCAGTTCCCCGGCATCGATAACCGGCCAGGCCGGGATGTCGTAAATGGGCTTTTCCGGGTACAGCTCGGCGCACTGGCCGCCTACCTGGGGGAGGGAATCGACCAGCTCGGCTTTCAGGCCAAGCAGGCCCAGTTCAAATACCTGGAACAGGCCAACAGGGCCTGCCCCGACGATAACTGCGTCGGTTTGAATGGTCATGCAATAATCCCGGGTTGAATAAGAATCCTTGGCCGGACGGATACTTGTTTCCGTTCCGGTCCGGTCGTTATAGATAAGGGTACACCGGTTCATGTCCAAGCCCCGAACAATCCGGGTCCATCCGGAATGGAAGCAGGCGCTTTCCGAGGAGTTCGGCTCTGACTACATGGAGGCCCTCAGGGCCTTCCTGGTCGAGCGAAAACGTGCCGGCGCGGTCATTTATCCGCCGGGGCCCCGGATCTTCAACGCCCTGGATTCCACGCCCCTGTCGAAGGTCCGGGTGGTCATTCTCGGCCAGGATCCCTACCACGGCCCGGGCCAGGCCCATGGCCTTTGTTTTTCCGTCCGCCCCGGGGTCGCCTCTCCGCCGTCGCTGGTCAACATCTTCAAGGAACTCGAGTCAGACCTCGGTTTGCCGGTTCCGAATCACGGTTGCCTGCAGTCCTGGGCCGGGCAGGGGGTCTTGCTGCTCAACGCGGTTCTGACCGTAGAGCAAGGCCGGGCCGGTGCCCACCAGGGCAAGGGCTGGGAGCGGTTTACCGATGCGGTCGTGGCCCGGGTCAACGAGCAATGCGATGGGGTGGTCTTTCTGCTCTGGGGTGCCCAGGCGCGCAAGAAGGGCGCCGGGATCGACAGCAGCCGGCACCTGGTGCTCACCGCCCCACACCCCTCGCCGCTGTCAGCCCACCGGGGATTCTTCGGCTGTCGGCATTTTTCACAGGCTAACGACTGGTTGGAGCAAAAGGGGGTCGGGGCGGTGGACTGGCGTCTGCCCGACGATCCGGGGCCCGTTGAAAGCTGACCCGATTCGACTTGTATCGGGATGAAGTTAGTCGGTACAATAGTGGGCTTGATGATGTTTTTTTTGGCGATCGGGGCTTTTGCACAAAGCCCGGCCTCCAGTCAGCCCGGTGGTTGAATGTATTCCCCGGTATCTGATGGAGGGGGTTTTCTGGAAAAGCCCGGTCGCTTCCACCTGATGGAGATGGACAAGCAATGTCTTTGAGTGCAGAACAGAAAAGTCAGGTCGTTCAGGAGCATGCCCGCTCCGACGGCGATACCGGTTCACCCGAGGTGCAGGTTGCCCTGCTGACCTCGCGCATCCAGCACCTGACCCAGCATTTTGGAGAGCACAAGAAGGATCATCACTCCCGCCGCGGTTTGCTCAAGCTGGTACACCAGCGCCGCTCGCTTCTGGATTACCTGAAGAAAAAGGACATCCAGCGGTATCGGGATCTGGTCCAGCGTCTTGGTCTGCGCCGCTAGGCTGGTCTGCGACGCTCAAGATTATCCGCACCTCCGTCATGATCAGAAAGAAACCGTCTCGACAGCATTATGCCGTCGCGGCGGTTTCGTCATTTTGAACCCTGGAAGGGAGTGAATCGTGCTCAAGAAATTCAGCAAGTCATTTGAATACGGTGGCCATACCGTCACCATGGAAACCGGCCACATCGCGCGCCAGGCCGATGGCGCCGTTCTGGTCACCATGTCCGACACGGTGGTGCTGGTTACCGCCGTGGCCCGCAAGGAGGCCAAGCCGGGCCAGGCGTTCTTTCCGCTGACCTGCAATTATCAGGAGAAGTTCTATTCCGCCGGTCGCATTCCCGGGGGCTTCTTCAAGCGTGAGGGTCGGCCCACCGAAAAGGAAACCCTGACCTCCCGACTCATGGACCGGCCCATCCGGCCGCTCTTCCCGAAGGGCTTTCTCAACGAAACCCAGGTGATCGCCACCGTGCTTTCGTCGAATCCGGAAGTCGACGCCGACGTGCCGTCCCTGCTGGGCGCATCGGCAGCGCTCATGCTCTCCGGTGTTCCCTTCCAGGGGCCCATCGGTGCGGCCCGGGTGGGCCACGTCGACGGTGAATTCGTGCTCAACCCCACCGCCAGCCAGCTCGATGACTCCCGCCTGGATCTGGTGGTGGCCGGAACCGACCAGGCCGTGATCATGGTCGAGTCCGAGGCCGACCTGCTGCCCAGCGAGAGCATGCTCGAGGCGGTCAATTTCGGCCACGAACAGATGCAGACGGCCATTTCGGCCATTCGCGAGCTGGCCGCCGAGGCGGGCAAGCCGGCCTGGGACTGGGAGCCGCCGCCGCCGGTTGAAGGGGTCAACGAAAAAGTCGCCGGCCTGGTGCGCGAGCGGCTTGAAAAGGCCTACCAGGAAACCGACAAGACCGTCCGGCGAGAAGCAATTTCCGAGCTGCGCAACGAATGCCTGGACAAGCTCTGCGACGGTGACGACGACGGCGCATTTTCCGAAGAGGCCGTGAAGGACGCCTTCGGCGAGCTGGAAAAGAACCTTGTCCGCGAGCGGGTGCTCAGCGGCCAGCCGCGTATCGACGGCAGGGACCTGACCACGGTACGGCCGCTGGATATCCAGGTGGGCGTTCTGCCCCGGACCCACGGCTCGGCGGTGTTCACCCGCGGCGAAACCCAGGCCATGGTGGTCACCACCCTGGGCACCGGCCGGGACGCCCAGATCATCGATGCCATCGAGGGTGAGTACAAGGACCGGTTCATGCTGCACTACAACTTCCCCCCGTTCTGCGTGGGAGAGACCAGTTTCATGCTGGGTCCCAAGCGTCGGGAGATCGGTCACGGGCGCCTGGCCCGCCGCGGCATCAGCGCCGTGCTGCCCAACGAAGACGATTTCCCCTACGTCATCCGGGTGGTCTCGGAAATCACCGAGTCCAACGGCTCCAGTTCCATGGCCTCGGTCTGCGGCAGCTCCCTGGCCCTGATGGACGCGGGCGTGCCCGTCAAGTCGCCGGTGGCCGGAATTGCCATGGGGCTTGTCAAGGAAGGTGACCGCTTTGCCGTTCTCACCGACATTCTCGGCGATGAGGACCACCTCGGCGACATGGATTTCAAGGTGGCCGGCAACGAGACCGGTGTTACCGCCCTGCAGATGGATATCAAGATCGACGGCATCACCCGGGAGATCATGCAGATTGCCCTCAAGCAGTCCGAGGACGCCCTGCAGAACATCCTTTCCCAGATGAATACCGTGATCACCGAGCCGCGCACGGAAATGTCCGAGTACGCGCCGCGCCTTATGACCATGAAGGTCCACCCCGACAAGATCCGTGACGTGATCGGCAAGGGCGGTGCCACCATCCGCCAGATCACCGAGGAGACCGGCGTGACCATCGACGTCCAGGACGACGGCACGGTCACCATTGCCTCGGTCAACAAGGAAAACGCGGACGAGGCCCGGCGCCGCATCGAGCAGATCACCGCCGATGTGGAAGTCGGCCAGATCTACGACGGCACCGTGACCAAGATCATGAACTTCGGCGCTTTCGTGACCATCCTGCCCGGCAAGGACGGGCTGGTGCACATCAGCCAGATTGCCGATGAGCGGGTCGAAAACGTCACCGACCGCCTGACCGAGGGTGACAAGGTCAAGGTCAAGGTTCTTGAAGTGGACAAGCAGGGCCGGATCCGCCTGAGCATGAAGGAGGTGGGTCAGGACGACTGACCTCTTTGCCAGCCAGCCCGGGCGGCCTCCGTTCCCGGGCTGGTGGTCAATGATTCGGTCCGGTGCGGCGTATCCTCCAGCAGGATGCGCCGCTTTCATTTCGGTTGCTTCAAAGGGACGACAACAGACATGACCGACACCCTGAAAGTCCCGGTCTCCCCCGGGGAG